>JAISYS010000017.1 GCA_031269735.1 Candidatus Endomicrobiellum cubanum
AAGAGAAGAAAAGCAAGAAGAAACACATAAACTTTGTTTTAGAGATAAAACACATTTTGAGTCTTGTTTATTTTTGAAGGCAGGCTTTTATAGTGTTGTGAGTTTTATTTGACACAAAATTATATGGTTACAAATTTTACCTTCACGTAGTCTATTTTTTGAAGTTGTGATACAAGATTGTCAATATCTAGTTTTTCTGCAATAATTTCTAAAATAATGAGACCTTTTTGAGAACATTTTTGAGAAGAACTATCGTGTATACCAAGCCTTGTTTTTATTTCACATCCAGAACTAGTTAAGACTTCTTGAATTTTTACAGCACAAGCTTTTCTTTGTTCAACTGACAAAATTAAAATGTTGGCCATGTTAGAGTTCTCCTTCATTAAGGGTCTTTCTAAAACCCTTACATTTTTATCTTGTTGTATTGTCAAAAATCCACACTAATTTATACGCAAGTCGGCCAGAGAAACTATATGCCTAATTTTTTATATCAAGCAGCTCGCTTATTGTAACTATTTCATAGCCTTTGTTTTTAATATCATCTATAAAAGTATCCAAGAACGATAGTACTTTCTCGTTTCTAAATAAATCGTGCATTAAAAATATTGCTCCGTCTGTTATAGCATTTTTATATTTTAAATACATTTCATATGCAGGGATATCTTTCCAATCTGTACCGAAAGACCAGTTAATTACATAATATCCCAACTTCTCTGCCACTTCTATAGAATCTTTTTTTGCATAGCCGTGAGGAAATCTAACCAGATACGTCTTTACTCCTAAAGCATTTTTTATTATAGATTCAGTCTTTAAAATTTCTTGTTCCATTTTTAAAGCTTTATCTTCATTTTTGTACGCGTAAAAGTTTATATGTCCATACGTATGATTAGCAATTTCGTGTCCTGCATTTAAAACTACTTTTGCAAGTCCAGGATTATCTATTATGCTTACCCCTAACATAAAAAATGTAGCTCTAACTTCTTGTTTTTTCAAAATCTCTAATATTTTTTCTGTAGCTTTACCAGGTCCATCGTCAAAAGTTAAAGCAACTTTTTTGAAAGATTTAGGTCCATCAGTATAAAAAGTTTTTGCTTGCATAAGAGATAAGCTAATTAAGCAAATACATAATGTTAATAATAATTTTTTCATTTTGACCATACAACAAACTCAGCCAGTAAAGTTAACATACCGGCATTTATTATCTGCATCCAAAAATTGTCGTTTAATTTCCAAGGAATAGCTTCTGTAAATGTTGCTATAATGGCTCCTAAAAATGCAAACTGAAAATTAAATATAAATAAACCAACTATAAAACACACCACAAAGCAAGCTGCACTGCCTTCCAAACTTTTGCCAAACAATATTTTATGTTTGCCAAAAGCCCTTCCTACTAATGCAGCTGCAGCATCTGCAAAAACTAAATATAAAAGACTGGCAAAAACCATATATTTATTTGAAAATATCAATATAGTAATGAGTCCGCCTAAAAGTGTCCAAACTAGCCCACTCATTTTATCTGCTTCTTGTTGTCTATAAAAACCTTTTAAATTATCTTTAAAAAAATTATTGAGACTTGGCACTTTAAATCTCAAAACTTCTAGAAATATAACTATTGTTATAGCTATAGCTAAGCCCCAAACAACTATATTTTTTGGTAAATACCAATAACCTAATATATATATAAGGCACATTAAGTGTACAAATTTTCTTTTTATTTCGTCTTTTGGAATGAGACCCATATATCTATTACTCCATAATAAATAAATTTATATATAGCAATTATATTTTTAAAATATTCTACAAAAATACTTTTTATACTTATTCCGTTTAAAAATACCAATGATAAAATTACAGCAAAGACTATGAAATTTATAAAAAGGATTATAACATAAGAAAAAAAAGTTCCATACACTTTTAAGTCTGACTGCTCTATGCCAAGCACATACACTGTAAGAGCTATATGGAAAGCTATTGATATTCCTACAAAAAAAAGAAAATAGTTATAAAATGGTTTTACGTAAAAAAAACATCCGCATAAAAAGTACACAACAACTATAATAATTGTGTATATGGGAAAAAAGTAAGGAGCCAATGTTATACATAAATTATCTTTATTTAAAACGACATTTCCAGAATCTTTGCCAGCATTAAATTTTTTTACTTTGGCACCACTCAAAATTCCAGCAATTGCATGAGATAGTTCATGCCCAAAAACATATAGTCTCATTGGTTTGTATAGTACAACTTGAAATACAATATAAATTAAAATTCCTAACCAAAATGAAATAAACTCATTCCCAGAATTTATCACAAATAGAAAAAGGTTTTTAAAGAAAGTATGCCCCATTGAGCCTATTGTCGGGATTAACAAAAATGCAAAAATATTTCTTATAAATTTCATTTTTACACTAAAATTCGGGATGACGAAACTAAAATATAAATTCGCCATCCCGAAGATAATTTAACTTTTTTCCTTAATTATATTATTTTACTTCTTCATCCTTTGTTTTCATATCTGTGAAAGATTTTACTACAAACACAATAGAAATTACAAAAAATATTGCGGCAAGAATAATGCTTAAAGACCCCTCTTTATTAAGACCCATTGCAAGTTCTAAAGCTAAAAGACCAAAAAGAGTTGTAAACTTAATAATAGGGTTCATTGCTACAGAAGACGTATCTTTAAATGGATCACCTACTGTATCGCCTACAACAGTAGCTTTGTGAAGTTCTGTGCCTTTTTCGCGTAGATCAACTTCAACATATTTCTTTGCATTATCCCAAGCACCTCCTGCATTTGCCATAAATATTGCTTGGAAAAGACCAAACAAAGCTATAGAGATCAGATACCCTATAAAAAAGTAAGGTTCAATAAAAGCAAACGCTAATGTTGTAAAGAAAACAACCATAAACAAATTTATCATGCCTTTTTGAGCATATTTTGTGCATATCTCTACAACTTTTTTAGAATCTTGTGTAGAAGCTTTTTGAGCACTACCATCAAGTTTAATGTTATTTTTAATAAACTCTACAGCTTTGTACGCTCCGCTTGTTACAGCGTGATTAGATGCACCTGTAAACCAATAAATTATTGCTCCACCTGAAATTAAGCCAAGTAAAAAAGGAGCATGTATTAAAGATAAATTTTCTAGACCTGTGGTGAGCTTATCTGTAAGCATAACAATTGTAGAGAAAATCATCGTTGTAGCACCTACCACTGCTGTTCCTATAAGAACAGGTTTTGCTGTGGCTTTGAATGTATTTCCAGCGCCATCATTTTCTTCAAGCAGCAATTTAGATTTTTCAAAAGTTGGTTTAAATCCAAATCCTTTTTCAATTTCTTTATCTACATTAGGAATATTTTCTATTAGTGAAAGTTCATAAACAGACTGAGCATTATCTGTAACAGGGCCATAAGAATCGACCGCGATTGTTACAGGGCCCATTCCTAAGAAGCCAAAGGCAACCAGACCAAAAGCAAATACTGCAGGAGCAATCATTATATCGCCAATACTCAAAGAACTTATCAAATAAGCTATAGCCATAAGAATAATAATTGCTATACCCATCCAATAAGCACTAAAATTTCCTGCTGTAAGACCTGCAAGAACATTAAGAGAAGAGCCTCCATGCCTTGAAGAATTGACTATATTTTGTACAAAAGAACTTTTTACAGACGTAAAAATTTTTACAACTTCAGGAATTATAGCACCTGCTATTGTTCCACAACTAATTATAAGAGATAGCTTCCACCAAAGTGAGCCTTCTCCCAAATCCCCAATAACAAAATTAGAAACAATAAATGTTAAAGCTATAGAAACTATTGAGGTTATCCATACCAAAGAAGTTAAAGGTGCTTCAAAATTCATTTTGTCTGCAAGTAAATATTTAGTTTTTGCAAATAAAGCATTAATCCCATAAGAAAGGGCACTGGAAACAAGCATTATTAAACGCATTACAAAAATCCATACCAAAAGTTTAATTTGCAAAACAGGGTCTCTAACTGCAAGCACTATAAAAGTCACAAGAGCTACTCCTGTAACTCCGTAAGTTTCAAATCCGTCTGCTGTAGGACCTACAGAATCACCAGCGTTGTCGCCTGTACAATCTGCAATAACACCCGGATTTCTTGCGTCATCTTCTTTAATATTAAAAACAATTTTCATCAAATCTGAACCTATATCTGCAATTTTTGTAAAAATTCCACCTGCAATTCTCAATACTGAAGCACCTAAAGACTCTCCTACTGCAAAACCTATAAAGCAAGGTCCTGCAAGATCTGAAGGAATAAAAAGAAGAATGATAAGCATTATTAAAAGCTCTATGCTAATTAAAAGCATGCCAATACTCATGCCTGCGCGAAGAGGAATTGCATATAGAGGGAAAGGCTTACCCTTTAAACTAGCAAACGCTGTCCTAGAATTTGCAAATGTATTAATTCTCATTCCAAACCAAGCTACGGTATAACTGCCAAGAATACCAACAATGCTGCACAAAACAATTGTTGCAACTTTAAGCGAGGAAAAATGTTCTAAAAATCCAAAATATACAATTATTATGACTGCAAGTAAAAGTTCTAAAATAATAATAAACTTACCCTGGGTTATAAGATAAGTTTTACAGGTTTCGTATATGAGTTCTGAAATAGACTGCATCGACTTATGTACAGGGAGATTTTTTATACCCAAAAAATGATAAATTCCAAAACATAGTCCAAAAACACAAACCAAAAAACCAAACATCAAAAGAGATTTACCATTAACTAAATCGCCAAAAAAACTCACCAAAGACAAATCCGGGATAATTAAATCTGCTTCACTTGCCAAAGCCTGCTTTACAAATACGCCCAACATAGTAAAGCCTGTCGCAATTTTTCTCCACATTAAAACTCTGCTTAACATAATAACTCCTAGCTTGTTTTTTTATTTTACTACTATATATTTAGTTATTAAACTTCTATTTTTAAGTTGTTTGATTAATTTTTCAATGCTTTTTCTTTTTTCTTGACTTTTCTCCACACTTCTTCTACATCTTTAATAGTTTTTGCTTTACAATTACCGAAAACATGAGGATGTCTTCTTATAAGCTTCTTATTTAAATTTTCTATCACACTAGCAATATCAAATTTTTTATTTTCTTTTGCTATCTGGGAATGAAATACAACTTGCAGCAAAATATCGCCAAGTTCTTCTTCTAAATTTCGCATGTCTTGTTTTTCTACAGCTTTTTTTAATTCTCTGCTTTCAGAAAATAAATGTTTTATTAAAGATTCATGCGTCTGCTCTTTGTCCCACACACATCCATCTTTCGAACGCAACTTAACAAAAATAGTAACTAATTTATCAAATTCTTTTAAATATCTTTTCATGATTTACAGAGTATACTATTTCTTAAAGATTTCTTGCAAGATTTCAGCTTTTTTATCCATATAAACATATGGATAACTTGTCTAAAGTCTTTTGCAAAATTTAGAAACTAAATCCCTTTTTTAAAACCATAGCTTTTAAACGCGCTCAAATTTACAGATTATTTCTTTCATTCACACTAGAGTTTTTAGACAACTCCTTAGATATGTTTATCATGTACGTACTACATTATACATCTTTAATATGACTTTTCTTAGTATCTAGTTATAACAACACTCAAAGGAAATTAGTTTCTAATTTATACACCTTCCATCCTTTTTTAAGGAAAAATGTCCTATACTAAATGAGTCCATTTGATTTATGATTAATCTTTTCTTTATAAGGTGTTCATGAAGCAACTCTTCTTTTGCTCAAATTATTAATATCACTAATAGTCCTAATTATGACATTTCTGGCAATAGTACTATTACTGACTCTTCTAATCCTGAGTGTGGAAGAATAAATACTTCTTCCCCTTGGCTTTCTTCTAACTTTAATGTCTCTTCTAATAACTCTCTTGTTATTCATTC
>JAISYS010000010.1 GCA_031269735.1 Candidatus Endomicrobiellum cubanum
TTAGGTTGATTTTGGAGAGATTTTGACATCAAAACAGAGTAAAGCTCTTTATCGCATTGCGCTCTTGGAGACCAGACAGCCGGACCTCTTGAACTGTTCAATATTTTAAACTGGAGTCCGGCATGGTCTGTAATCCATCCCATTTCTCCACCCATAACGTCTATTTCTCTTACCATCTGACCTTTTGCAATTCCTCCTATGGCAGGATTACAGGGCATTCTGGCTATTGAATCAACGTTTAAGGTAATTATTAGCGTTTTGAGTCCCATTCTGGAACATGCTAATGCCGCTTCGCATCCTGCATGTCCAGCTCCAATAACCACAACTTGATACTTTCTTTCCATTTAACTATCCTCTCTAAAATTATAAGTAATTCAGAAGGCAATTCTAGCTTTTTGCATGATAAAAAGCAAATTTGGCTTTATATTTTGTTGTTTTTTCTGTTTTATCTTAACACCAAACAAAATAAAAATGGGAAAATTTGTTTTAGACTTAGGAAGTTTTTAATGTTGCAAAATTCAATATTTGACACGGAAAAGGATAAAGTAATAAAATGACGATGTTTGTTGAGTATAATTTAGTAAAAAATTACATAGATATATGCAAAAATATGTTAAGGAGAAGAAAATGAAGAAGATGATAACGCTTGGTTTGGCGGGATTATTTGTTTTTGCAGTCGGATGTAAGAGACAGGACATAAAGCCTGATAGTATAGACTCTATAGAAACAGTTAATTTTAGTGATGAGCCTTCCTTAAGAGATGATTCTGCAATAGACAGCAATCTTAAAATTGTATATTTTGATTTTGATAAAAGTGATTTGACTAGTGACTCTTTTGAAGTTTTGAAGGAGAATGCAGCCTATTTATCTAAAAAATCTTCTTTAAAAATTGTTGTTGAAGGTCATACAGATAATAGAGGAACATCAGAATACAATCTTTCATTAGGGCAACGCAGAGCTTTAAAAGTTAAAGATTACTATGTAAAATTTGGAATTGCGCCTAATAGAATAGCTACAATTTCTTATGGCAGTGAAAAGCCTGTCATTGATGAAAATAATGAGATTGCATGGGCAAAGAATAGAAGAGCCGAAACAAAAACGCTTAAGAAATACCATGAATATAAGATTTATCTTCTTATTGTTTTGCTTTATAATTATAATTTTTTCTGGTTGTATTCCTTTAAATTCGCGCGATGTTACAGATTTAAAGGGAGAAGTTGCCCAATTGCAAATAGAATGCAAAGAACTTAAACAAAATCGTACAGACTTATATACAAAGGTTGAATCTGCTGTAAATTCTTTAGAATCTCTTAATGCTTTAGTTCATGAGTTGCAGAATAAAATTTCTTTATTAAATCAGACAATAAAAGATTTTAAACCAGATCTGGATAATAAGGTAAATAGTATTGTTTTGCCTTCCTCTGTTTATCAAAGCGCTTACAGCGATTATGTATCTGGTAAGTATGAGCTTGCCTATAGTGGTTTCCAGTCTTTTATTGAGAAATATCCTAATGCAGAACTTGCACCGCAAGCGCAATTTTACTTAGGCGAGTGTTTTTATTCTCGTAAAATGTGGTCAAATGCCATAAAAGAATACGAAAAAGTTGAGGGAGTATATAGTAAATCTAACTTAGTAGCCTCAGCCCAACTTAAGATTGCTCTATGTTATGAAAATCTTGGAATGAAACAAGAAGCTCTAAAAGTGTTTTCTTTAATAGTTGATAACTTCCCTAAGAGTCCTGAGTTTTTAACAGCGAAGGAAAAGATTAAGATTTATACTAATGCTAAAAATAAATAAGTTCTTTTTGTATTTTATTATTTCAATATTGCTGCACATATTGTTTTTTTTCTTTATTTTTTGCGCAAAAAAAAAACCAGCGTATCTTTTTACGCCGATAGATGTTACTTTTTACTCTCCAAACCAAAACATGGAAGAACTTTCGGCTTTGCCGACAATTGAAGGAACTTCTGTCAATAAGGCTAAAGATGTAAGTGATATCAAAGAGTCGGCAAAGGAAGATGTTAAAGAACAAATAAAAGACCTTGCTAAAACCAAAGACGATGTTGTTGTAAAAAAGAAAAAAAAGCCCATTAAGAAAGTAAAAGACTTACAAGAAAATAATAATAAGGATAAAAATATAAAAAACACGAAAAAAACGGAACCTGTGAAAAAAGCCTCATCCAAACCATCTGTTCCGGTTGAAACTGCGCAGCCTTTGAAATCTGACGTTTTATCTAATGGTAACGGCTCTTTATATACAGGAGCTTTTTTTGATACCAATGATTTTAAATACCCTTATTACGCAAACCAAATAAGAAGAAAAGTGGCAGCTCAATGGCGTTGGGCTGAAAGTTATGGCGGTTTAAGAGTTTTGTTGTATTTCAAAATAAACAGAGACGGTTCTGTTGGTAATATTTTGGTAAAAGAATCTTCAGGTAATGAAGATTATGATAAAAATGCTTTATATACAATACATAGAGCAGCTCCATTTTCAGAGCTTCCAGAGGGATATGAAGGCGAGTCTTTGGGAGTTTTTTTTGAAATTAAATATTAGGATCGGATAATGATGATAAAAAAATATTTTTTTTCTTGTCTGGCGTTTTTATATTGTTCTTCAGCGTTATATGCTCAAAATGATGTGTATTTATCTCTATCCTATCCAAGCAAAAGAAGATCAGATATTGCCATAGATAATTTTACTCCCGCAGATAAAAGCGTAAACTCAATAAAATATGCAAAACTCTTTAAAGACACAATACAAAACGACCTCATTCTTTCAAGGTATTTCAACATAATGCAAGAAGCGCCGGAAAACTCTGATACTAATATAAATGAAAAGTTGTCATATTTTGCAAAGTTGGGCGCATCGGTTCTTCTTATTGCAGATGTATATTCAAATGGCGACAGCATAACTATTGAATTGAAAATGTTTGACGTTGAGTCTGGCGAAGTAATTTGGAGCAGTAACTATAAAGGAGAAAGTTCTAATTATAGATATACGGCTCACAAGGCGAGCGATGAAATAGTAAGAAGATTTATTGGAGATACGGGGGTAGCTCGTACAAAAATAGTTTTTGTAAATAACAGCACGAAACATAAAGAACTTTACATTATAGATTACGATGGCTACAATATTCGCAGACTTACAAGGGATAACAAAATAAATATTCTTCCTAGATGGTCTCCAAATGGGGATATGATAATTTATACAAGTTATTTGTACAATAA
>JAISYS010000051.1 GCA_031269735.1 Candidatus Endomicrobiellum cubanum
AACCCAAACAGATGTTTTTATATAAAAACATCTAATTTTTGTTTTTTCTAAAAATGAAGTTGTCCTCTAAACAACTATATATTATTTTACATAATTAGTGTATATTATGTAAAATAATAGTCTAAATAGATATTTAGACTATTATTTATGTTAAGATATAAAGAAAAGATAAACTCTTTTATAGTAGAGAATATGTATTAAATACTTTTATATTATTGCTTTTTCTTTTGGGCTAACCCTAATTCAAGTCAGGTATTGGCAACTTTATAAAAAATTTATTTTTTACTAACAATCGTTATAAAATTTAACAACCAATGATAATCGCCCTTATCGGCTTCCTTTAAAGCTGTGATATAATGTTTGCGAGCTTCTGAAATCCTAGTTAAATTAGCAGCCCCTCCCCCCAACTTAACTTAGTCGTCCAAACCTCTCAATAAACAAATCTGCCATTAAACGCGCAATCCTACTATTACTGTTTGGAAATAGATGAATTTGAACCAATCTGTGATGCAATCTAATAACAATTTTTTTAGAAAATGTATTATTACAATCCAGTAATTAACATCGTCTAGTAATATTTTTAAGCTTTGATTCCTATGTTTCTTTCTGTTGTTCTAAACTTTCCTGCCCAACCAAACATCTCCAAGCATTTTTATGCGATGTTTTTATAAACGACTGCTATTAGTTAGACATTAACCAAATTTCGGTATTTATAATACCTTGTGTTTCAAGTTCATTTAATTCTGTCCTTGTGGGTCACCACTTTGCTTTTAACCCATCTTGCTCTTCTCTCATTTGGAATAATATAATGGAAATTTTATTTAAAGTTGATATTTTCAGATTGTTTTTATTCTTTTCTATATGAACAACTCGGACCCGAGACATCTCTAATCTTTTGGCAAGCTGAGTTGTAGTCATTCCCAAAGCCTATCTGATTGGTCTAATCCAACATTGTTGCGGAAAATCAAGGGAAATTTAAATTATTATAAAAAGAATAATATCCTCTTCCTCTTATGTATTTTTACCGCTTTAAAATAAAAAACAAATTTAGATCAAGCAACCTACACTTAAACCTGTAATACAACTTAATTTCTTTTAGATCGTTTATAATACTATAAAGATTTTTGAAGATTTAGTAAACTTATCAACAAGTTATCCACATAGCAAAAATAAAGTACTTATAAAATATTTAAATTTGAATTCTCTCATATTTTGTATTGATTTTTCAATATATTTTGTTTAAATTTTTTATTAAAAATATCAACATATTTAAATTAACATTGTATTAGTTACACACAACTAATCCACAATTAATACATGGTTTGAAGCTCAACAATTATTTCAGGCATTTTTATTAAATTTTTCTAATGTTCGTAGCATTGAGAAAGAGAGGGGAAAATCGCAAGTCAAGTACAGATTAGTTAATAGGTTATTGGGTCCATAGTCGTACCTGGATAGAAGAACATGAATGTTTGTTTATGACACTGAGAAATTGTGATGTTAGAAATTAATTTATCTATGAGATCTGGAGCAGTTCCACTATACAAAGATGAAATCGTATACTCGCTAGAACCGAGATCGTTATGAACTATCTCCATAATCTCCTGATATGTATACCTTTTCCATAATTCTCTGTCTACTAATCCCCGTTGCCCAAGATGATTGAGAAGTCTCCTTATTGAGAATATCTCCGATTCTACATCACCCCCCCCCCCGGTAGACCATGCAGCACACTTATAGCATTTAAACTCAACAGGTGCATACTTGTTGCTCCTAGTAATATATGTGCCTCCTCCAATACATCCTGGCTCCCCATCGTAAGTTTCTTGTGCTAGATATAGCATCTCCAAAACTTCCCATTCCTGAAAACCCTTACTTCTTAGCTCTTGTGCAAGGCCTGAATTAATATCAATTGTCGTTAGCTGGAAAGCATTAACATCAGTAGTAGATACATGAGAAGCGTCAGATAACCTGTCTTGTACTAAACTTTTAACAGCCTCTTTACTACTACTACACGCAGATAACATAATATATAAGCAACAAATTAAAACAGAAAATTTTATTTTCATACAATAATTATAATTTAAAAATGCATTTTTTACAAGGATAAAATGTAAAAATTATAAATATTACTACTAATGTCTCTTATTAAGTTTGTTTTACACCAGAATTATCCAAAACAAAATATCCTTTAATTTTTGTAACTCTCTATATTTTAAAACTAGATACTAACATTATAATTTTAATTCTCTTACTATTCTCTCAAGATCATCTAAAGAGTAATAATAAAGTTCAATTTTCCCTTTTTTACTATTACCTACAATGCTTGCTTTTGTTCCAAATTTTCTTTGAATTTCTTCTTTTAAATTTGTAAGTTCCACTTCTTGCTTTTTCTCTTTTACTTTTTTATTGCCAATTTTAAAGTTTGAAACCATTTTTTCTAAAGCTCTTACAGAAAGCTTTTCATTTAATATTTTTCCTACAATCTGTTTAATTTTTGCAACATTTTCTATACTTGCAAGCATTCTTCCATGTCCGGAAGAAATTTTGTCTTCAGCAATAAGGATTTGAACCTCTTCAGGTAAAGACAAAAGTCTTAAAGTGTTTGATATAACTGACCTTTCTTTTCCTATAATTTCTGCAATTTGTTCATGTGTATGTGAAAACTCTTCTATAAGCCTTTGAAAAGCTTTAGCCTCTTCTATGGGATCTAGATTTTCTCTTTGTAAATTTTCTATTAATGCTAAGTCAAAACGCTGCTTGTCATCAACAGACTGTTTAATTATTGCTTTTATATCTTTATTCCCTGCTAACTTAGAAGCTCTATAACGCCTTTCACCTGCAATAATCTCATACTCCCCAGGAACAATAGACTCTACAACTAAAATAGGTTGAGCTAGCCCATGGTTTTTGATTGAATCTGCAAGCTCTTTTAACTTTTGTTCATTAAACTTGGTTCTAGGTTGAAACCTATTAGGTTTAATTTTATTTAATGGGATTTTTATTACCTTATCATCTACACTTTTATTTTGCCCTAATGACGGAATTAAGGATTCTAATCCTCTGCCTAAAGCTTTTTTCTGCATAGCTTTTCTCCTATGATAACTCATTATTATTCCTGTTCTTGCTTTCTAAGAAACTCTTTTGCAAACTCCAAATATGCAGTTGTTCCTTTACCTGAAGGATCATAAAGTATAGCTGGTTTTCCAAAACTTGGAGACTCTGCAAGCTTTACTGTTCTGGGTATTTTAGTTTCATAAACTTTATCATTAAAAAACTTTTTCACTTCATCTACAACTTGCCCTGAAAGATTAGTTCTAGAATCAAACATAGTAAATAAGACGCCTTCTAACTCTAAATTAAAGTCTTGCATTAAAGCAAAAATAGTTTTAGATAACTGCCCAAGCCCCTCAAGAGCAAAAAACTCACACTGCATAGGTATTAAAACTGTGTCTGCTGCTATAAGAGAGTTAATTGTAAGAAGTCCTAAAGATGGAGGGCAATCTATTATTATGTATTTATAAACTTTTTGAAATTTTTCTAACGCAGACTTTAACTTTTTTTCTCTATTTTCTAATTTAACTAGATCGATTTCTGCCCCGCTTAAACTTGTAATAGCAGGTGCAATATCAAGCCAATCCATAACACTATTTTGTATAATATCTTCTAAAGCAATCTCATCAATTAAAACATCATATATTGTTTTTTTTAACGAATTTTTATCTATACCTAGCCCACTTGTAGTATTGCTTTGTGGATCCATGTCAATTAACAAACATTCTTGTCCTAAATGACACAAACTAGCAGCTAAATTTATTGACGTCGTTGTTTTACCAACGCCCCCTTTTTGATTAGCTACTGCTATTACTTTACTCATTTCATACTCCATTTAGCATAGCAATTTTAAACTATGCCATATTATATTAATGTTTCACGTGAAACACAATCCTAATACCTGACTTTAGCATTAGGGTTAGCCCAAAAGAAAAAGCAATAATATAAAAGTATTTAATACATATTCTCTTCTATAAAAGAGTTTATCTTTTCTTTATATCTTAACATAAATAATAGTCTAAACATCTTTTTACTATATTATTTTACATAATATACACTAATTATGTAAAATAATATATAGTTGTTTAGA
>JAISYS010000042.1 GCA_031269735.1 Candidatus Endomicrobiellum cubanum
TCGTTTATAAAACCTGCAGCAATATCCTCATTCCCCTTATCTGTTAACATTTTCTTAAATAATAAATCATTTGTCGGTAAATGCACTTTTCATTCTTCCTCTTAATTTATTCAACTCAAACTTACTCCACTCTTTACTCAAACTATGACAGTAATTGCTCTCAATGATTGGTTCTTCTAATGCACTCCATCGATTTATATCTCCACGTTCACACCCTTTTTCTCTATATCTGGCTAAAACTTGCTCTATACTGTCTCCTTCTGCTGATTCAATTCTACTATCCCTAAAATACAACTTAAACTTCATACATTTCTCCTAATTCATATATAATTCGTCATGATAATAACCAGCCTCCGCAGCTTCCATAGGCGTAGTAAACATTTCAATTACATAACTGGTAAATCCTGCAGGCAATAAATCATGATAAGCATACCTGTCTTTACCATCTCTGTTATAAGCAGCAATCATTCTTTGATTTTCTACTTCAGAGCCACCTATAGCAAAGCTACTCAACTTATACCGTGTTGTCAAATCCACATCTCGCAATAAAGCCAGTACAGTAGGCCCTTCTATTGCATTCACACTAGTAATCGTAGTCATTTCATAAGGAATATAAAAATTAGAAGTAAAACCACCTTCAAAATGTTTGTCTAATCGATACATCATCTCATCGCTTACTCTTTGATTAATGTATACCTTATTCTCAGTTACATCAAACACTTTGGTACCATTCTCACAAGTAAAAGGTAAATCTACTTTAGTCATGCTACCATTTGATAACTTGATACAATTCTCCAATCCTAAATTCAACGCATACAAATCACCATTATAACTGTCTCGATACGTGTACGGTAACTTTGGAGTTGCCACAAAGGGATACGACACACCATCCTCGATTCCTTGTTTTAGTAATCCCACACCCCCTGTTGTTGTTAACTTTGATTCCTCGAACACATAAAAACCGTCATAGACGGCTACAATAAATACGGGTAAGTATTGATACAAAACCGTATTTTTATTGTCATCACCATAAACTGTGCCTAAATTTTGTGGCACTATACTTCTATCACTATAATATAAATCATAATTGAGCAAAAATACAGAAATAAACGTATCTAAAGCAACTCTTGGGTCAACTGTCATCTTTTTTATATCAACATAATCCATACCCAAATCACCAGTATTTATCATTTCATCAACAGCAGCATCAACTGCGTAGTTTATAGACTTCGTTAATCGAAATTGCTCTAATCTTTCAAGTTCGTCGTTTAACATAGTAAGATATAGGAGAAAAGACATGACTAGAAAGAATAAGGGTACTACTAGTATCATTCCTGTTAATCTATTCATTATCTTATTCTCCCTGCCTGCGTGTAATCAAACTCTGACAACACTAAACCAATAGTACCCATTATAAATCTTTGCGGCCCTGTTACTCCAATCTGATTAACAGTTACCTTAACTAAATCACCTTGATTCCACTGAAACATATTATCTGCCACAACATATGATGTATAAGTTGTTCCTGCACTCAGCGGGTCTGGGTTTATCTCTCTTACATACCTTACAACTTTAGCATCCACAACTGGACCGTATGAAGCTATTGCTATATAAAAATCAGCCAAATTGTCTTGAGTTAAACTTTTTGAATCAATAATCTCATCTACAAAATTAGCAACCTCATTCATAATAGAACGCCTATCTGCTAATTCTTCCATAAGCGTTACCATAGATAGAGGTGCAATGCATAATAAAATAAATGCTAAAATAATAGATAAAACCTTACCAACTATATCACTCACATACACACCCCTCTCTGTGAAGAGTCAAGAAAGAGTCATATTTAGTCATTATTTGTATATTATCAAATATTGCGTCGTCACAATTAACTATAGTCACTGTCATATCTTCTTT
Organism: Candidatus Endomicrobiellum cubanum; assembly: GCA_031269735.1. Classification (GTDB taxonomy): domain Bacteria; phylum Elusimicrobiota; class Endomicrobiia; order Endomicrobiales; family Endomicrobiaceae; genus Endomicrobiellum; species Endomicrobiellum cubanum. Next base: position 1,915 of record JAISYS010000042.1, read on the forward strand.
TGTTTTGGCATATAATAGTCTCCACTTTGTTACTATTGCTATTATTTGTAATGCTGAATAAACTTTACTCAAATCTTCTTTTAACTCAACGCAATTGTCCATATTAAGTCACCACTGCTATTATATTTAAGAGAAAAATTGTCATAATTCCTTAACCACATACTCTGTAAGTGCTGAAGATAATCTCTCCACTGAATATTGATATTAGGAGTGCGATAAGCAAACCACGCGTCATCAAACTTAACATCAGTCATTAACGAATTATCTTCTTTCTGAACACGTAGAATATTTGGTTTTTGTATAAATTTATCTTGCACAACAAGCATTAAAGCAACGTCTCCACCTGTATACATTGGCATTACAGGTGTAATCTCATTCCAGGCAACTGGTGCCGCTTTTTCAGCTTGTTCTGTGTTCACTGCGTATTTAATTAGCTGTATTGAATTATAACACATTGTTATTCCGAATATAAATACAAATACGAGAATTACAACATCAAGCCCGTTATCTACACCTCTCATTCGCCATCTCCTATCGCTACATAATAATAACCATCTTGCACAGCTACAGCGATTCTAGCTTTCCGTTCGAAGTATTTAGTTAACTCTTCTATACCAGTTTGTAAAGTATCTCCAGAATACTCTATATTAAACCCACCATCGAAATCTAATCTAAGTGTATGCAAACCTGTATTCTCTCTATTTAATACAGCATAAATAGTAGCCATTGGAATCGAAGCAGAAGGTACATAATTGATACTTGCAGCTGGAGCATATGTCGTTCCATAACTAGCCAAGTCAGATAATACTTTACCATTGGCACTATTTATAGTATCAGCTGTATCAGTATGATAAGTCCTAAAAATTGACATAGACATAAATGTGATTGTAACAAGTAAAGCAACTACAAAAGCAACTACAGCAATTGTAATACCCATTCTTACGCCTTCACTTACTTCTGCGTGCATACCCTCACCTCACATTTCTTTGAATCGATATTCTATCAAAGCACCATTAGCATCTTTAACTACAGAAGAAGTATAACTCTTTGATTTAGAGACTTTGGTATAAATATCGGTTGATGTAAAAGCAGATGAAAAATTACTTGGAGCAGTCCACTGATGTATTAAATTATTGGTAGTATTATATATTTTTACAGAAGGATAGCCTCTTACCTCTAAAACTAAGGAAGCTATATCCTGTCCTCTTACAACTTTATCATCATACTGATTATACTTGCGATATTCTAATAATTGTTCTGTCATCCGTCTATCTTCATATGCGTTATTTACAGCTACTCTACCTAAATTTGTTAAAGATAGAAATGAAATAATTAAAGCGCTGGCGATTAATAGACTCATCATAATCCAAGCCATTTCTTGCCAATCTTGCACTAAAATCACCACTACTTTCTATAAAGAAGGGGAAGTTAATCCCCTTCTTTGTTAATTCTGCTGGTCGAAATGAATACCTATAGTCGTACCTGTAGCGTCTTTAATTAAAGTGGCCATAAACTTACCAGAAGACCTTACGAAGAAATCTTCCCCAGAAATAGTTAGAGGTTTAGTGTTATAGTTATACTGAAGCATACCACTACTGTCCAAAGCATACTCAGACGTATAGAATGAGTCAGTTGACTCCTTTGGTGTCCAGACTGTATTACTAAGATATCCTACGCCAGCTGGGCCACTTCCACCGCTTAAGTTTGACTCTTTAGTAAAGCCCACTAAGACTGCGCCATAATTGAATCCTCCTTTATTAGTAGAAGTTGATGCCTTTGCTTTCGTAGTAACTGTAACCAGCGCAACCGGCTGTCCTTCGAACAACTTGATGGAACTAATAACAACGGTACCACTTACTATTTTTTGGTCATAATCATCGAATCGTGTAGCCAACATCTGGTCAACACCACTCTGCAATGTAGAGGCACCTTGGTTTGTTATATTCTTCATAATAGATAACAACGCCAACACAATAGCCAATAGCGCACAAAGTATAATTAGGGTCATTCCTATCTTTACACCTGCGCTAAGGTCATCAGCCATAATCTCACATCCTTTATATTTTCGCTCACACTGATATGCTTACTTTAATGAAATTAGGCTGCTTATTGGATTAAGAAAATACTGAAAAACCACCAGTGGAGAATGCTATTATAACACCAACTATAGCCAAAAGACCAAAAGCAATAACTCCTACCACTAATACCTTAGACGACGTTGTCAAGTTCTTGAACTTCTCCAACATACTCATCCCTGCCTTCTTCATTATAGTCAAAATCATTGTCCCGTTTATAAAAAGTATGAAATATAATTTTCTGAACATTAAGTTGCAATGCAGTACCTAACAAATCTATTGTACAACTGCATCGTATCTTGGATTCTCTGCTCACTAAATTCAAAGAATTTAATTCATATGCAATACTACCAAATCCTGCACAATGTATCACTGATTTCTTTCCATCGCCTTGATTACACACCACTATAAATGGATATACTGGTATACCCTGTCTAGTGATAACTATCCCGTCTGCTCTTCTTACAAACCCCTCAATAATCACCTCGTCAACATCTTCTACAGATTCATCAACTGCTAACGCATTCAAAGCATAAAAATACGTAAACAGCCGCTCATCTCTATCAGTTTTAATATACCCAAATAATTCTACCCTGTCTGCAGTATCTACAATACTAGATAGAGGTTCTGGATATACTACAGGAATTCTCTTCTCATTTATCTCAATTTCATTAACTAAATAAACCATATCGCTTTCGCCATAAACTTCAGGCTGATTTACAATTCTACCCACTATCTTCGATAACTTCATGATGTTGCCATCCTTTCGCAAAACTAGCCTAGTAACTGTCCAAATACTTTCATCATTTCACTAACACCTAATATCCCAATTGGTGCTAATACATGCCCCACTGCTGTTAAAATAATAGGAGCTCTTGCAAATGGTGAAGCTAAATTCCGTTTAGAATACACGACTTTTTCTTGCACCATTTCTTTAACACGAAGCATGTGCGACCTTTCAGCAATCAAATCACTAAACGCCTCTGCTAATGATATTTGAGAGATTGTAGACATTAGTCTTTCCGCTATCTGTTGAAATTCAGGCAACGATGACTTGTCTTTTAATCTACTTATAGCTTTTTCTGGGTCGGATGGATACTCGTGAAAAGCAAACACCAATGCATCTTTATGGATTCTACTCTGTCTTCCAAGCCACCATAAAGCTTCCAATGTGTCCAAATTTGTAAACATCAAAATAGAAAGCATTGTTTGCAACTGAAGAACATCTTCCTCAGTTTCTGCTTGTATAAGCATTCTTCTTAAAGCAATTAACATTTCCGGCATAAACCAGCATATCAAGGCTACCACAAATGATATTACTATATAATACCAATGATATCTGGCGTTATGATAAGCATCAAACTTAGAACTCAATCTGTCTACTTGGTCTTGTATGTCCATTGCAGACATAGCTGGAAAAGTAGCCTTTATTATATCCGAAATGTCTTTAGCCCTAGGCTTACTTTCCCTCGATAAAATATCTTTATCTATCTCTTTTAACTTTTCATGGTCTGCTATTGTCATATTCGATGTACCAAGTAATGATGTCGGTGCTGTATTATTGTAGATGTATTCTTTTCCTATAAATGTGAACGATATGACTAGTAAAAGAGTAATTATAAATCCCACAATTCCAAATACTAGTTTTGATGTATAAATATAAGGTATGTCTTTTGCTGATAAACTGCCGTTTAATAACTTTCCTATTGATTGTTTTGTTTTTAATTTTTTTGGTGATATATGTTTTACTATTGGTTTAACGAACTTTGAATCTTGTAATGTCACTAACAAAGAAGAACGGTCATCATGTTTTACTGTAGCTGTATTGTTAATTGTTGTAATAACATAATACCCTAGTAGCCCTGATAAAATTATCAAAGTCCTAGATATATACCCAACCATTCCATTATATATAGAAGTGGTTGCTGGTATCTGTGTCGAGAAAAACCATTCAAGAAACCCTACAAATGGCAAAGGAATTAAGGGCATCCATTGAATACTGCCAAATAAGAGTCTCTGCTTAGTTATTTTTCTAATCTCTAAATCTGCTTCACTCTTAAGAAGAGTTATAGCATTTTTAAATGCAGACTCTCCCTGTGGTGAAAATTCATCTCCTATATCATTTAATAAATAACATACTCCAGCAAAAGTTTGCTCCATGTGGTAAGGCACTACTTTGTAAAATTCTTCTAACTGTTCCTCTGCATCTGGAGAAGTTAAAATTAAATAAATTTTATCAAATGCTTTCTGTACAAAAGCCCCCTTCTTCGCATCATTTATGGCGTCTGGAATATTACCTAACCTGGTATAATTTTCTCTTACAGAAGATAATGCTGCTGATAACTGCTTCATAACTATAAAATGAATATCCTCTAATCGTTTAGTTATCGCAGTAGTGTGAATAACAACAGCAAACACACAAACCATTAAAACAGCAATTATATCTTGGAACAATAAAATACTTACAACTACTAACGACACACTCATAGCTAATGCTTGAGTATAATACTTTACAGCCTGTGCTCTGACTTCCATAAAACTATAAATTGATAAATTCGCTAATTGTTCAACAACCTTTCTAAATGAACTACGCGTTAAAAAGTTAGAATATAAAAACTTATACGCATCCATAGCTTCTTTAGACTTTATATTCTTGACATTACTTTTACGCGGCCTGCTTGCTAAAGCTATGCCAACTATCCCTAAAGATAGACCTAATACAGCGGCAACAGCTATAAATACAGTTAACATTTAATCACTTTCTTATTAAAATAAATTACTGTATTTTCTCCTTAATGAATTAATGTACACATTGTTTGAACTACTCCTTTCCTACAGAGTGATAATAGAACAGTTACTCCCAGCTTTTGACTTGGTTTGCACAGCATATCTATGAGACCAATAAGTGTCTGATAAACACTTTGTACAATCTCTACTCTGCCATATGGATTTTACTCCAATGCTTTTTAATTGATACTTAACACAAGCTTTTAAGTCCATACAATGCTTTGGGCCTATCGCCTTATACCCACAAGCTAGTAATTCTCTTGAAAACTGCAACAAAGATTCTGCAGTCATATCATAGCAATCACCGCAAATAGAAGGGCCTAAAAACGCGTTTATTTTCTCAATATTCACACCATAAACATCTTTTAGTTTACAAACAGTTTTAATACTTATGCCATTTATAACCCCTCTCCACCCGCAATGAATTGCCGCGATAACTTGTTTCCCGCTATCATATAGCAAAATAGGTATACAATCTGCTGTATTCAATAAAAGGGGTGTTTTACTCAAATTAGTAATTATGGCATCTGCATTAAGTAACCCCTCGGCATTGTCAATTTCTTCTACTGTTACTATAACATCACCATGAACTTGATTAACTCTTTTTGCGTTTGAAAATCCTAAGCTATCGGCTGTTTCATGTTTTTTACCGAAAACTAAATACATACTAACCCTTCCAATTCTCAGTTACAAATTCCTTAAAGGCCCTAACATGGGTTGGCGGCATTCTAGTGAGTATCTGTTGTGTTAGTTCACTACTAAACCAATTCAAAGTTTCATACCTTCTTGTGGTTTTGTTATACTGAAGTATATCGACTGTATCAAAGCTGGTTCTATCTGTTTTTCTATAATAATACTCCCTATCTAACGCTACTTTAGAATACTCCAAATTATTCTTATCAATTTTTGGATAAGGTATACTCTCGTCTAACTTAACAATTTCAGTAATTCTGTCTATATACCTAAATCCATGCACATCAAAAGAAACATGCACATCTACTCTCACAACATCCACAACCTGCTGTTCGGCTGTCAATAAATTATTAAATCCGCCTGTTTCCACTAACGAATTTCTTAGCGAATAAACTAAGTCTCTTGTTCGCTTAGCATGATGTGAAAAATAAGTAACTTCAGACGCAGTCTGGCCTAATTGAATCATTCTCGATGCTACTGCGCTTGTTGCTACTTCACCAATTATAGATATACCACCATCCGATTTCTTCAAGGCATCCTGTAATGCTTCCATAGACACATATTGTGTTTCCGAGACAGAATAAATATTCCTTTCTGGATACCTTTCTCTTAGATACATTTCAGGTGTCATCTCTAACACACGAATATTATATCTAGCATCTAAATATTGAAAAGCTCCAATCAATAATGTCGTTTTACCAGAACCCTGCCTTCCAGTAAAAGCAGTCGTAACCATACCTCTCATTAGATACTTAATCAAAGTAATAGGTAAAATTGCGTTGCTAGCATCATTTTCTTTAAGATACAGCCCTTCCAAACTAACATGTTGTATATTAAACTTACGTATAAATACTGCCCAATATTCACCCACACCTGGTCTTACAGCTAATACACGAGACTTATCAAACATTGTATTAACCATATAACCACGTTTTTCAGTTAATGGCCCCGGAGACCCAAATCTACAAATTAAAAGAACTATACGTTTTAATTCTTCTTCTGTATAAAATGTAAGGAACTGCAAATGAATATATTTACCATTATTATATATCCACACAGACCTAGCAGCTCTATTCCTCTCTTTTGTGGGGTCGAAGGAGGCTGATAAAATTGCTCCAGACACACCGCAATTTATACCATCAATATTCATCTCCCTTAAAGTATCAATACAACCAAACCCCTTGTACTTTATATAAATCAATGTTGATACAATCTCTAATTGGTCTATATAAGACAGCCTATCTTTAATTTCCTCTGTATACGCAAAATCTAAATCAGACATAGACACATGATAAGAAGGTACAGTATTATCTTCTATAGTATATTTAGTAGCGTCCCAATTATACTTCAATATTAAATATTTAAGTGCGTCCTTGCCGTGCTTCTTTTTTAGAAAATGCAACATCACTTCCCATTTTATCATTGGGTCTAAATAAATACCATGAAAATCTACAACTTGAAGTACATCATCCTCACAAGTCAAGTGTTTACTTACAACGTCCCTAATTAAATCCTTTACTATGATTTTATCTGCATCGATTCCATAAATACAATTCTTCATGGCATTCTGAATTCTACGTTTACGCTTGTAAGCTACTTCCCATTCAATATCATCTTTACCGAAATAATATTCATCTTTAACCAAATCTGCTAAAACTATTTTAACTGAATTAAGCAAGGTATCTATTGTTAGCTTTTCCTTAACAATAATGTCTGGTCTTTCATGTTTACGCTTAATGTAAAATACTACACATATTGCACTTATCGCACCTAATGACACTATTGTCAGGATAAGTTCAATCATGTTTCTACTTCTCCCCACTTAAACTTCTTATTCATGTGAGAGAATAAAAACTGAACACACTCCTTTAAGTCGATATTTAACTCAACAACACGTGGGTCTTTGTCCAAAACATAAGGAACAATGGTGTGTAACTCTCCGTCGTTACAATTTTTGATTATAAAAGGGTTATATCGTAACTTACAAGTATCACGAACTCTACACCCAGCAATATTTGCAGCTTTAGATAATGGCATTATTAATGTATCATACCTATTTACTAAAAGCATTACTGGTTTCTTTGGCAATAATCCCGACTCTACCCAACGTTTAACTAATTCTAAAGACCTTACATTTGGTAAAGAGACTAGAATTATTACATCACAATCATTTAATAAACGAACTGTAATAGCATCTGTTATTTCAGTTCTCACATCACAAATTATTACATCTCTTGGAATATTCTCAAATACAAAACCTATTAAATTTGCAATCTCATCTTCTGTAAGAGCTTCACTACGTGTATCTAAAAATTCTAAATTAGGTGCTAACTTTAACATATAGTCACCCAAATCTTCTGGAAATATGGCTTGTGCTTCTAAAAGCTTTACAACTTGTGATATAGACCTAGTGATATCCATTGCTTCAGACATACTAGTAAATTTCCTGATATCCCAATTTGGCCCAGTATGAGTCAAGCAAACTGTGCATTGCTGGGTTAATGCTATTGTATAACTAAACAAAGTAGAAAATACAGTATTTCCTGCGTGCTTAGTAGGAGATAAAACACATACTTTCACTTGCGCGCCACCACCTTGAGAAGATTCTTAACTGGCATATTAACATGTGGAGATAATATCTTAGAAACCTCACTGGACACTCTTACATCTACAGGTTTCAATAGCTTAAAGTATTCAATCTCCTCTACTGCTTTAAACATATTAACAGAATAAGGAATACTGTTTTTACCAAACCCTAATTTTATTATATTCAGTTTGTCTCCTAATATTTCTTTTAAGTCCTCTATGTCATTCTCTTCTCCTGCTCCTTCGACATAAATAAAACAATCAGCTGATATATCATATTTGTCGTCAAAAAGCACAAAATCAAAATCAGCTTCAGTATGCTCTATTTCATACCATACGCTATCCGCTGTCTCATCAGTAACAAAGATGCTAATATTTTGATAAAAGCCATGATTAGCCCCGTTTTCAGTTAATCGGGTATATCGTCTGTCACTCGTGATAAGACACGTTTCTCCTAAAGTCTGACATATCTTCATTAACGTATAGATTACAGGTCTTTTATCTGTTCTTCCATGCAAATAAATTTTCAATCAAGAACACCTTCTTCTACTACATCATATGCGTCATCTTCTAAAGCTTCTTCTACAAAACCATCTTCTTCTCTTTGCTCTCTGTCACTTCTATCTCTAGTAAAGTCTCCCTTTATTGTAGAATTAAGGTCATTTCGTCCACTGGCTAAATCTCCGCCCTCTTCTACCACAACACTCTCGATATAGCGTTCAATATCTGCACGCAAATCTTTAGCTATTACAGCACCAGATTTGTCTAATATATTTGGGTCAGCTATTATCATGGCCTCTATATTCGCTGGAATAGCATAATAGGGTGTAGCCGCTATTTGCAATCCAGGTTCAATATACTTAGATACATATACATCTGTACCATACTCTGTCGTTAAATAAAAATCAACTAAAGCAGCAAGATATCTATGATACTGTGTTTCATTCATATAAACTTTAAGACTATTTTCGGCTTGGGCCATGACTCTTAAATGCGGAACTACTATAAAATCCTCTCCATAAGGATAGGTTATTCTTATATCAATATAATCCCCTACCACTAAACCAACTGGCCATCTGTTAGTTGTAATATCTACTTCTCTTGTTGTGTCATCAATCACATCAATCATTACTGTGTCACTTGTAATTGGAGTACCCGGAACTAATGCTACTTTGAAATACTTACCAATTAAAGCTGAACTATCTAAAACAAAAGAATCGTTTATAAAAGATTCTGGGATTGATTGTTTTGTTATAGAAGTTCCTGTAATCTCTTGACCTGCAAATGTAGTGGCTATTGGAGTATAACACTCTACAATCGGCCCTATAGCCTGCAGAGTAGATTGTAAAGTAGCTATCTCGCTAGCTAACCTATCTGTTGCTCTTACATAAATTCTGTTTTGAATAAAAAACTGTACTCCATTTGACACTAATGCAACTACTACAATTAAAACAATGACCAGCCATCTCTTCATAAAAATCCTCTTACAATAGCAATAATAACCCAATACACACTAATTTTGACATATCAACTTTTTTAGTAGCTAACATTATAGCGATTAAAGACACAAATAATGCATCTTTACATATAAACCAAAACTCCATCATTTCTTTGCCACAACCAAACCTACTATTTTAGAATTGACATCTGCTGCTATATTATAATTATCAAACACTTCCTTATCTATCTGTTCTATAATAACACTGGCCACACCTGGTCTACTTGTTCTATTAAGATAATAATTTAAATTATCCACAAGACTATAATCGTAATTATAAATAAACTTTTGCAAAATATCACTATCTGCTATTTTTGCATCATAAAAACCCATAGAATACTCTTGGTCGAAAAACTCCTTGTTGTCACAACATATCATACTAATTTCCCCCATATTTTCTAATAAATATAAATATATACATACTGCATCTGTCACATCTGAATTTCCATATTGTTTATACAAATTTTCCAAGTATCTTGTTGACCCTTTTTCACTTTGACTTCTATATCCTTGAGGTAGTATAGCAGATTTCCACGTCCAATTATTTACTTTTTCTACTTTAATATTAAATAACTCAAAGAATAAATCTATCAAAGCGCCTCTAATGTGAGTTAAAACTAAACTCGATTTATGATACTGCATTCCCTTATAAGTTACGGACTCTTCCATACCAACTTTTACTACTTTTACTTGACTCAAATATTGCTTTAGAAAGTATTTTACATCTCTGCAGTATTCTTCCGTTTCTATTTTACTTCCAGCTCCAGAAAACTGTAAAATAGCCAATACCTCAGTTAGTGTAGTACCTACAATTACGGCCATATTTGTTTTACCAGGGTCAATAGCAACAATAATGTCTGCACGACTCTTTAAGGGCATAATCGTATCCCCGTAATTAAACTCAAACTTTATAGTCTCCCCTATTTTTACTATCACCTCACGCCTCCACTATATTCTTATATTTCCGAGTATTAGCAAATTTAGACCATAAATAATAATCCTTACGTCCATTCTTTGTATTCTCATACAAAATACATTCAAGCACATCTCCTGCTATAGAAGTCTCCTCACCTCTTTCTCTTACTATAAATCTGTAACCATCCTCATCTTCAACAATAAGATACACTCCCACTTGTGGATACACCCGTATGTCTTTTACTATAACACACACTACTGTCTTATCTAAATTTTTGCGATTGAATAACAAATAAAGAGGCTGCGGCAATACTCTTAATAAAAATCTTAATAAAATAAGAAATAAGACTGTCCCAACTACAGCGCTTATAACCATAATACCTGATTTTATATAGGGCATTAACTCATCAAACATACATCACTCTTTTCTCTACTTCAAAGAAACAAGTTTAACTGTGTCATTTCCTGAACACACTTTTTTTACCTTAAAGCATAGAAACATATAATTTTTTATATAAATTATCAAAGTTTTGGCTGATATTCTAAACATATTGGCAGGACTGTAAACAATAACACTGTGTGGATATATATTTAGCCCTTCTGTTATTATAGAATTAAACCCGCCTGCTAGTTTGAAACCTTGTTTATGCCAAAAACTAACTTTACCTACTAGCTCACTAAATATCCAACTTAGTTGTCTATGTCCTGCGCGTAAAGCATCTGCTTTCATTAAATAAATAGCTTCAGAGAATAAAAGAGTTCCCCAACCAAGACATTGTTCTTCTTCTTTCACAGCTATACATTCTATAACAGCTGAATTAATTTCTTCTATATAATTAAAAATAATTCCAGAAATAGGAATCCCATCAACTGTACACAATAGAAAATGTAAGTTGTCCTTTTCGAAATCACCTAAAGATTTATTTTTAAGTCTAATCAATAAATTATCATAGTTGTCTAATAAATCTGTATTTTTTAAGGTGCCATAAAACACTTGTTTATAGCACTTCTTAAACATCTGAATATGCTCTTTATTTGTATAATCTACATCTATGAAATTTATAGCTATACTCATGTAAAATCTTCCTTAACGCTTAAAAAATTTATCCCACTCGCCTTTTATCATTTCAATATTATCAGTTATTGCGCGTAATAACTTATTCAAATCATGCATTGGTATATTACTTTTATTGTGTTCAAGTACAACTATATCATTTTTCAATATCCATACCTTTGTAGCATTTTGTCTCGCCTTACCTTTACATATATGCACATGTATAGGTTCCTCTGTCTCTCTTGACCAAAAATAAATAGTATACCCAAGCATCGAAAACAACTTAGGCATTTACGACACCGCCTAAAGCTGAATAAATTACCATTGACCTAGCATTTCTTTCACAAAATAACAAAAACTCCTTCACTTCATCTTCATTAAAACCAACATTCTTTATCACAGCCATTGAGGGTAACTCAATATCCATTTCATTAAAACAATTTTTAGAATCAGGTTTCTCAAAATGTACTATCATAAATCCCCGCTTATCCATATTAGAGTGAAGCACTTCTGTGTCACCCTTAATGGTCATATATGGCATCATCAAAATTGTAAACTCCTCCTGTTAAAATTTAGTGATAAAAATCTGTAATAAATCTTTATCTACTGGATAATACGACATAATATAATCCAACTCTAAATATTCTTCAACCGTACTCACTTTATTGATTGCTTTACCAATTAAACCTTCAATCTCTACTTTGTTTACATCAACCACATTTCCTTTCTCTTGTTTAAAGCTTACACTACTTTCTATTCCTAATAATTTATTTAATGAAGAAATTGCTTCATCTCGTGTTTTTAATCTAAAATTCTTTTGATGTAAGGCATAAATATCTCCACCAAAATGGCATGCACCAAAACATCTCCATCTATCTGTATCAGCTTTATATGAAAAAGAGGGTGTATCTTCTTCATGAAATGGACAACAAATTTTTGAAGTTTCAACTAAATTAATAGAGGGATTAATAAATTTTGTAAAATACTCATACACTTTCATGCGATAACTCCGCACTGGCCGAGTAAATTGACATTGTGTGTATATTTCTTGCGCAGAACGCTAAAAACTCCTCTATTTGCTCCTCGTTGAAACCAACATTTTCTTTTACACACATAGTTGGAATTGATACATCAATTTCACTAAAGCAATTTTCTGGGCCATCAAATCGTACTGTCATAATCCCATTTTCATCAACCTTAGAATGAAATACCTTTATATCACCATAAATTATCATATAGGGCATTCTCAAATTACAAAACCTCCTCAACTCCTAACGCTAATATATCACGTTTACGACTCTTACAAAACTTTACAAACTCCAATACTTGTTCAGCACTGAAACCAATATTCTTTCCAACACTGATTGCTGAAGTAGAAACAACAATTTCACATACATAACTTCTAGGACTACCAAAACGTACTACTGTCTCTCCATCAGTAGAAGTGGAGATGGTATACTCTACACTCTTGTCATATATGTTATTATACAGCCTCATACTTAAACGCCTCCTTAAATAAACCTTCTAGTAAAATATCTTCACATTTTCTTTGTATATAAGGCACTTCAATATCTACAACATCCCAAAGCAACTTATTATCACTTGTAATTTCTTCTATACTGTTAAAAGAATCAATCAAAGTAGGTAACTGGTCTCCGATTTTGATATTAAATTTAATCGCTTCATTAAGTAACACGTTCAACCTAATCAGCTTCATACACAAAGATTCAAAAATTTCTGTATACACACTATAATATTCTATATCTTCAAATAATGGTATTATCTTTAAAATGTCGTTACATTTATTTACAATATCAACAAATAATGTCGTCACAACTGATAACTTATCATGCACTATACCTTCACTCCCTACTATTATACAAAACAGTATCTATGCAATCCAGCAATACTCTTTCATAATAAGATAATCTCCCTTCCAATTTAATTCCTTTCAAAAACCTAACAAACATTTTATTACATGTAGTGGCTAAAGTCTCATTTTTAGAACGACTCACCAATAATAAAGTTTTAAGTATTTTGAACTGTGTAGCACTTACCTGTATATTATTGACATAACAAGGTTTTGTATTGTCTATATTAACATTCTTGAATGTGTCAATAAACATGTCTTTTAGTGAATTAGTAAACTTTCCCTGCAGTGTTTTTACTGACATCACATTAGGAACTGAATCTAAAACCCTATCGAGATGCATAACTGAGTCAACTGCCGCTTTTACCTCTTCATTTACATAATAACCAAATTCTCTTATTCTGTTCTCCATATTTATAGCCATTAGATGTCTTTTCTCCTCATCTGATAAAAATAACAACACCCTAATCTAGTGTCAACAATAACTGGCACAAACATAGCTGAACTCCTATTTTTTGGTATATGCAATTTTCTCTTGTGTTGAGCCTTCATAGTATCGGTAGCTGTTATAGCAATATCAAAATCAGTATTTCGATGTGCTTCTATACCACCAGCAATCATAGTAGCGTCTATATCTTCATCTTCAGCAGATGCTCTTATTCCACTAGCATTAAACTGATTTATAGCTATCCCAGCTCGTCCATAATCACGTACAAAAATCTTAAATCTTCGATAGGCTCTTTGAATTATCTGGGCTTCGTTTAATCGCTGATAACCTGTAGCATTGGATTCTATTAAATACATATGGTCAATTATAAATAAATCAAAAGGCCCATATAATAAATCATGATTTTTCAATCTAGGAATAAAATCTTCTACATATAATCTTGTTTCCATTATCTTTATCTTACCATATTTATTTGATTCAAACAAATCTATGGAAGCAGTCTCTACTAAAGCTTGTTTATCTGCGGGTACAGTTCCATGTGTAATCATCTTATCTAAAATTATTTTATTAAATAAATAATAAACATGTCTAGCAATTAACATAGCACGTATTTCTGCTAAGGTTTGTTCTAACGCATAGTAAATCACATTCCTCTTGTGTATAACAGCAGCCCTGTGTAAATAAACACCTATTGCCATTCGTGTTTTTCCACCACCAGGTTCTGCTTCTATACCCATTAACTGCTTAGCACATAAACCTTCTACAACGTTATCAATAGCAGGTAACCCTGAATCCACTATAAAGACCATACCACCTTCTTCACTAGTATGAAGCACCTCTACTGCATCACTTATTTCTTCCAGCTTATCTTCCGAATATACATCCCGTAACAGCTGTATTTGTTGAACCCCATATTCTATAGCTTCTCCAGGATTTTCTCTCTCTGATATAGTTAAATAAGCTTTTTCAAATACTCCCACCATACGAGCGCTTAATCTATCTTTTATAAACCTATCTGCTATTATAGGAAAATCTTTTATATCTATTTCAACATTTGATATTTTGCTAAACTCATCAAGTAACACATCTTTAATAATCATAACAGCTACATCAGCGGCTACTGGGTCTGTATAACTATATTTTTCAACAGCACTTATTTTTATGCTTTTTGAAATAACAAATTTTTTCATTTCATCTTCTAAATACATTTGAAAATACTTTTCTTTAATAGGTAATCCTAATTTTATCATATATTCCATAAAATTATAAAATATTGCTTCTTCCATTTCAAACTCTTGACTTGGAAATGAAGCACAAAACCAAGACATGTACGCCTTATGCTTATTCGTTTCTCCTATAAAATAAGAGAATATAGTATGCATTCCATTTCATCCTCACTGTATACACATTAAAATATAACGCCTTTACCTAAATACCAGTAATAATCTCAACTGTCCTGCCGTGATTTTTTCTCATATGCCTCCGCACCCAGCTCTTGCTGTCTATAATAGGCATAGTCGCGAATTTTACGAATGTCCTCAAGCGTAAAATCCTTAGAAATCTTAAGCTTTCTCATCGTCAGACTCCTCCTTTTTACAAGCATTTAACCATTGCTTTCTTTTCTCCACATTCTTACAACGTGATACAATAGCTTTAACTAACTGTTCACTACGTTCAGTATCTATGTCAGTTGACCGTACTAATATCTTTACACATTCCTCTTCTATACCATCAAATGCCTTATAGTCGAACCAATTCAAATCAGACACAAGACTTAATTGCTCATCATGTGAAAACATAAAAGGCCTACTTCTCTCTTCACGTCCAACAAACTTAGTATTATACCATAGAGACGAACCGCTATCAAATATAGGAGCAAATCCTTTCCATTCGAGAGTATCTGCATCTCTTATAAAACCAAAGTTATTAAAATGCCTATCTTCGTTCATTATTATATAATCTAAAATAAGCATTTGTTCAAGCGAATGTCTAATGTTTACAATACCCGCTTTCTCACAACAATCTAACATGTGCATAAATTTTGCATCTACGATATCTTTTTGTATTAACTTATAAACACGCCATGCTGGTATTAACTCTGTATTAGGTGTAACAAAATTATCGCATAAACTATAAGGCCTCCCTTTATTAAAAGTCAATGTATAGTTTACATGAGATATTTTTAATCTCCGCATAAGCGCACTAGCTATTACTTCATTAAAAGGCTCTTGCTTATAATCTTTATTACTTGCACCTTTCATTAATACACGTTTTTTGTTTACAATAATCCATTTCTTTCGTAACACGCCATCTGCGGTATTATCTGGCGATATTAAACTTACGCTACTCATATCTTCAGGTATATTACCGAATAACATTACTCCCATATCCTCTGAAAAATCATTTTCAAAAAAATTCACATCTTTCCATTTTAATCCTATTCCTACTGGATTAATCCAATACTGGTCTGATAAACTCAAACCATAACATTTTGCTGCAAGTATAGATGGGTAATATTCATCCAATGCTTGCAAAACATCTTTGACACCATCTCTGTTTACAGGTATGGCACGACCTACCCACCAATCATTTAGTGCTTTACGTGGTATTTTTCCATCAAGCGCTTCTATTCCAATCGGCATGTGTCTATAATCAAAAATATTACCTATTCTACTTATATTTCCAAGCTCAACGTCCAATTCAAACTCTACAACTGGTATATTCTTATGCATCAGAATGCATTCCATGTAAATCAACCTTTCACATTTGTTCTCGTATCTGCTCGATACGTTTACAACGTAAAGCAACGGCTTCTGCTATTTTTTTGTGACGCCCTTCATCTATAATAACTGCTTGCTTTAATATATCTAAACATTCATCTTCTATCCCATCAAGAGCTTTATAGTTAAACCAACTTAAATCGGACACTAATTTTATCTGTTCATCATGCAAACCCCTAAATGGTTTACTTTCCATATCTCTACCAACAAACCATGAATTATACCATAAAGATGAGCCACTATTAAATATTGGAGCAAAACCTTTCCACTCAAGAGTTTCCGCATCTCTAATAAATCCGAAATTATTAAGATGCCTATCGCAATTCATTATAATATAGTCTAACGTAAGCATCCGTTCAAGTTCTTTTCTAATATCAAAAATACCTACTTTCTCACAACAACGTAATAAATGCCTAAATATTGACTCTACTAAAGGGTCTCTCTTTTCTAAGTCATAAATTCTCCAAGCAGGAACGAGCTCTGTGAAAGGTGTAACAAAATTTTCACATAAACTATAAGGCCTACCTTTACTAAATATCAACATATACTCTGTATGTGATATATCTAATCTTCTCATTAAGGCACTGGCTATACCCTCATTAAAAGGTTCCTGTTTGCTTTCATATAGCTTACTAGCTCCTTTCATTAAAACACGTTTTCCATCCACTATAATCCATTTTTTACGCAATACACCGTCAGAAGTATTATCAGGAGATATTAAACTCACATTCTTACTAGCAGGATTA
Organism: Candidatus Endomicrobiellum cubanum; assembly: GCA_031269735.1. Lineage (GTDB taxonomy): Bacteria > Elusimicrobiota > Endomicrobiia > Endomicrobiales > Endomicrobiaceae > Endomicrobiellum > Endomicrobiellum cubanum. The sequence continues at coordinate 19,367 of JAISYS010000042.1, forward strand.
TCGCCAAACAATATCTCTCCTACATCTTTTGAAAATTCATTTTGAAAAAAGTTCACATTTTCCCATTTTAGTCCCATCCCATCGGGGCTAATCCAATACTGGTCTGACAAACTTAAACCATAACATTTTGAAATAAGCGCATGCCTAGAATACTTACCTAAAATCAGTAAAGCATCTTCAATACCATCACGACTAGCTGGTATAGAACGTCCTTTCCACCACTTATCCATAAGATATATATTAGCTTTACCTTTTTCGGTTGTACCAATCGGTAAGTGTTCTGGATTATATAACTCTTTAAGGTTAACAATAACTCCAATTTCATTTATAATATCTAAAGCTATAACTGGGACGTTTTTATGCATCAGTATGCATTCCATACAAACTTACACCCTTCATATATTATATGATAACAATCATACTGCTTTTTTATTGTAAAAGCTACCGAAAATCTTATTCTTCTCATTATACACTATCGTGGCCATATCAATTCTATTTACATATCTATTCAAGTCCTTGATATCTTGTTCTAAATCATAAACCAGGTCAGTTAAATCAGCTACTTTTTGCCATAAATAAATAATTACTGCTCCCATTACAAACAGGATAGAAAACACGGATACAACTGTTGTCATCATAACTGTCATCTCCTCTTCTGATTTTTACTTCTACATACTGATAATTTACTTCTCTCTCTACCTTTCTTTAGATTTTGATTTCCCCAAATATCTCTTATCCCAATTTTCTCTTACTAGTATATCCTTACAAAATTGCTGCAATACTGAAATATCTCCCGTTGCAGTTTCCCATATTGAAATCTTGTCCATCTCTTCATAAGCATGCGCATACATATTTCTTGCAGCACGAAGTCTTAACCACTTTTCCAAATCTAACCATGCTATCCGTTATTTCCTCACAATAACGATAAATATGTGCAATTCTTTGTATATCATTGCTTTTCATATATCAAAATCCTCTCTTTAAGAATATTTTTACCAAACTCCATACTTAACTCATCTTCATCTTGAAATAAAGTACGAGTAGTTACCATATCTATTTCACCGACAGTTTCATATAAATCATTATAAACCGCGCCTAGCTCAAATAAACTGCTAACACAAGAACCAGTTCTATCTATTAAGATATCAACATCACTGTCTTTAGTAGCATCACCCCTTGCGTAAGAACCAAATAACCAAACAGCTGCTAATCCATATTCAATCGCTATAGGTACAATTTTTTCACGCAATTCCTCGACAGTATAACAAATATCTCTCTCCTTATACGCATGCACTATTCTTAATCACTCCAAACTTATATTACTAAGCCCCTCCTTTAACTCTTCCTGCTATAGCCTTATTACAAAATTTCAAAAGAGATGGAACCATATTAATCGCAGTTTTACATATTCGCATTTTATCCATCTCTGCATAAATACACATATACCTTAAATCTTGAATCTCGTCCCATGAAAACTGTTCCTTTGTATACCACTTAAAAATAACAATTAAATTATCACTATACTCACATATTTTCAATAAATCTATGGCTACATAGTTAAAACTTAACTCATCTTTTATAAACATCTCATGCTCCCCTACGAACCTTTCTAGGACATCCATTATTCTTAAACAATGGTTACGAATTTCAATAATTATATCCATATTTTTATTTTTCATGTTACCTACTCTTCCAGATTTCCTGTTAAAATCATATCACAAAACTGATAAAATATTGTAGCATACACTACTGTAGTTTTCCAAATTAAGTCTATATCTACCTCAGTGTATGGTAACAATAGCATATCTCTTATATTACGAACTTCTTCCCATATTATATACTCACTTGTAATATCTACAAAAGACTCAGTTAAATTTAAGCTTAATTCCCCTATCTGTAACAAGCACATAGACACAGCATTAAAATAAACTCTATCATTTATAAAAACGTCATAATCTTTACCAAATCTATCTATACTGGCTATTATCTCTTCGCAATATCTACGCATATGCAAAATTATTTGCTTATTCTTACTATTTATGTCGATAAACATTTTTACAACTATACCACCTTCGTACTGCAAACATTCTCTCTATATCATTCTTAACCCACTTAAACTTTTTTATATAACACCAACGCCTTATAATCCAGTCACCGTTAGATGTCAAATTATGCTCAGTTACATAATGACTATCCTGCCTAATAATAGTAGTCATTAACTACTCTCCTTTACAAGCAATTCTCGACTTTTCAAAACATTTTGTTCACCAAACAACAAATTACCAAAAAATTTATTTAGATACATTAATGTTGATTTTACATTATTCTCTCTGTCATTGTAATTAGCACGTACGAGTGCATTACGAAAATAAAATGAGTGCTGTTCAAATGTATCATTCATTACTTTATATCCAAACATACGTAAATACTTGATTACAAACACAGCAATAGTTCGAGTATTACCCTCACCAAAAGCATGAATTTGCCAAACATCCGCTACAAACTTTCCAATATGTTTCACTGCAGCCCGTGATTCCAGATTACCATAATCAAAATCTTTCTCTCTGTTGAATTCGTAATCAAGAAGAGAACTTATATCATCACAATTACCATACACTACAGTATCTCCTTGTAAAACCCATTCTTTCTTAAAAATATTATACTTACGTATTTTACCAGCAAAATTATAAATACCCTCAAATAACTGCCTATGAATAGACATTAATTCTATAGGTGAAAGACTAAATGTTTTAGTCGACAATAATCGTACAATGCGCGCAGAAACTTTATCGGCTTCTTCTGTACCATTCTCTTTTTTACTTCTTGCCAATTCACTAGCATAGTAATCAATAAGAAATTGCTCTACTTCATTTATCGAAATTTTACCTTCAATATGAGTGTTAGCTACATCAAGTAAAAATTTTGAAGGAATTAAACCATCCACTTTTTGCAGCCCAATAGCTGTTTTCCAATTATAGATACGCTCAACTAATTCTGGTTCTACTTGTTTTTCATAATCGCCCATTTGCGCAAACGACATTCCTAACACCTACTTTCCACAGAAACTAACTTCCTAAAAATCATCTGCCTTTAGCGCTTCTGTTGTAAAGGGTCTTTTTATTCTTTTGAGTAATTGGCGAAATAATACGACTTAACATAACCATCATTGCACTATAATTTTTATCAAAAGCTAACACACTCGCTTCTATCATCTCACTACTTTCAACTGCAGAAAAATCAACATTATAGCCTGCATTCTTCGCAAGATATTCAATAAAAACCCGTTGCGTTCTACCATTACCTTCTCTGAATGGATGTAACACATTTATCTCACTTAAATAATAGGCTAAACCTCCTCTTATGTCATCTAAATTTCTTCCTATAAGAAAATTATCCGCTTTAAGTTTAGAGAAAAGGTCTGCCGCATATCCATGTATAACATTACACATACAAAATGGATTTCCCTTCATGATGTTTACGCTTCTAATCTTTCCAGCCCAATCGTAAATATCACGAAAAATTGCTCGATGTATTGAACAAAGATGGGCAAAATCAAATTTACCTCGCACAGGATTTACTCTTATCTCTGCTATTGCAAGTGTGGTTATCTCCCTCTCAAGTTTTTCAAGGTCTTCTTTATTCCTAATATCTAATTTATTTTTCAAGATGAATGTTCCTGTATAACAATATCTACTATCCCACTTATACTCATAATCATATTTACCCATCAGATAACTTCCTTGGCTTTTTTACTATATTTTTCTAATAACTCCTGTATAGTTTTTTTGGTTGTTGTCTTTCCCTCAAAAATAGCCCTTAATCGCCTTTTATCATCACTTGTAAGAGGCATACCTTCCATTGCCATTGTAGCATTAACAGCACGTATATTTTGCTCAATCTCTTCTTCTGTCATTGGATTCCTTCTACTCATTTCAATTTCTCCTTTTATCTATATACTAGTCTTTCTATACATAATAGAAAGACTAGTATAAATTTTTCGAAAACTTACTTATACGCATACCTACGAACGAAAAAATATTCTATAAATATAATCTTTATTCCATCTAAATTACACTAACTCCAGTAATCTGATAAAACTTCTCTATATCAAAATTTGGTATGCTTATTATAGCTTTCTTATTCTTTAATGGTAATTCTTTCCAAAACTGTTGTGATTTTTCTGTGGTAACTCTTCTTAAAAAATAATCTGCCTGCTTACTCTCTGGAGATATCTCGCGTTCTTCATCTGTCATATCAGTCCAAAAAATAGACTCTACTGGTCTAAAATGCATGGTTAGTAATTGACAGGCCCATGAGTCTCTCCATCTATCAACTGTCAAATCTGAAGGTTTATCAAAAAACATCAAATCAGAATGATTTTTCGTATTAAAACAACCAATATTATTGTCAGATATATTCCAATCTCCAACATTAAAATTACCAACATTAAAATTACCAGTATTACTATTTCCAAAATTGTAACACCCGGTATTCTCATTTCCTACATTATACTGCCCAGTATTTCTATTCCCCACATTACACATAGCAGTATTATAATTTCCAATATTCCTATACCCAGTATTTCCTTCTCCTGCATTACCCATTGTAAATTCACTCATACTGATTTTTCTCCTTTATTTGTTAGATGCAGCACAATTTCCTTTTCTATCAGAAAGCTCCTTTCTATTCATTTCCGTTCTCCTCTCACTTATTTATTATCTTTCTATTATATATGAAAAACTTGTATAAATTTTTTCCAAAAACTTACTTTATTTGCAATTCTCGACTTTTTAACTCATTTTGCTCGCCAAACAACAAATTACCAAAAAATCTACTTAGATAACCTACTGTCGTAAATCTAGTATAATCATTAGCACGTACTAGTGCATTACGAAAATAAAAGGAATGCTGTTCAAACACATCAGTAGACACATTGTACCCAAAAGTCCTGAGATACTTTATCGCAAACACAACTACAGTTCGGGTATTGCCTTCTTCAAAAGGGTGTACATGCCAAATATCGGCTATAAATCGACAAATCTTCTCCACTCTGGTACATAGTTCCAGTTTACCATAATCAACATCTTTCTCTCTATCAAATACATAATTTATAAATGTAGATATATACTTATACTCAGCATACTGTACACTGTCTCCGTTAAGTACCCACTCTTTCTTGTAAATATTATACTTGCGCAATTGCCCAGCAGACTCATAAATACCCTCAAATAGTTGATTATGAATAGAGATTAGTCCCTCAAGCGAAAGACTAAACTCGCTATTAGATAATATCTGAGGAATACGCTCAGCTACTTTTTCTGCTGCCTCTATACCGTTTTCATATTTACCACTTTCAATTTTGTTAGTATAGTAAGCAGTACTAACTTGGTCTACTCGTTTTTCATATTGCAGTAATTGCATGTCAATTATTTCACTCGCAATGTCACACTTCTTTTTATTATGCGCAACACCCATACAAAGAACTTTCCCTTGTAAGCCCGCATAGTACCTCTTTTCTTTTATCTGGCTTAAAGCTTGGATTTTTAGTTTCGCAGTATCCTCACCTTGCTTAAACTCTATTATTATATGAGGATGATTCTGGCGTAAAGATTCCATTCTAATATCGCTTCTACCATCACCAGTTTCAAGATTGCTTGTTATACTATAATAGTTATCAAGAGTTAGACCCATACCAAGAAAAAGCATGTGATAGGCATTTTCCTTAGTGTCATAATAACTTGTACAACTAAGCACAATATCTCTGTAGGCATTGGTAAAACCATTCATATCACCGTTAGTTAAACAACGAAGCATAGCGTTCGTCTTCGAAATTCCAAATCTAGCCTGCTCAGCAAACATGCGTTGTAATTCTCTTTTTACTTCATTATTAGGAATTTTTGCAGTTACATATACACTTCCCATATCATATTCTATTTGGGCTGCAGTTATATACCCTGTATTAATCAAAAGCCCCCATAATGTGTCAGAGTCTGACCGCTCGGCATACGCCGTTTTCAAATTCGCTGTAACCGTAACCTCCCCTTTTTCCAACATTTTATAATAAGCATCAGTAAAATCCAGCGGAGCCTCGCTCATCAATTTTGTTACCATCATATTAGACGATGTATTTACCCAATAGGGCTCCAATACTTTATTACGTGTGTAATTCAAAATAGACCAAGGATTATAAATGTTGTTACCATCAACAACATAGCCGTCATACATCCGTCGGACGCCTTCTGTTAATTCAATCCCATAATAAGAAAGTAGGTTTTCTGTCTCTTTTTCTGTCAATCCGAAGTGGGCAGCATATATTTTGTCCAAAATTGTATAGACAGCTGGGTTATTTAATTTTGAGAAAATACTTTCTTTAGCTACTCGTTGTATCCCAGTTAAAATCGCTCTGTCTAAATTTTTATTACTCTTGAGAGCATCACCTAAAAACCCAGAGAAAAAAGTGTCTATCTGTTTCTTATAGTTATTCTCATAAGCAGACATAATAGGGGTATCGTATTCATCTATAAGTAGTAAAGGCTTTTTATCATACAGGCTTTTTGCTACCTCAGTCAATGTTAGTAGACTATATTTTATATGGTCAAAACTAATTTCTTTTGCTCGAAGACAGTGATATAGTGTTTCCAATCTCCAATACTGCGAATCCTCGAAATCAACTTTGTTACTTCGTGCTAATTTATAATACCGCGAAACTTCTGGTTCTATAACAGCGCATAAACTTCCAAGTAAACCCTCCGCTGTATTTGATTCACAACCTTTGAAGGAAAAATATATCACTGGCTTAGTGTTCATCTCAGCCATATATTTAGTATCGCTTATTTTTAGCCCTGCAAATAGTTTTTTACTATCTACAGTTATATCAAAAAACTCTTGAAGCATAGTCATATTTAAAGTTTTACCAAAGCGCCTCGGTCTTGTTATAAGAGTAACTTCATCACCACCATCTAAAAAATCGTGAATTAACATAGTTTTATCCACATAATAATAATTATCTTCAATTATCTTGCGGAAATAATCTACACCTATTGGTATCTTTTTCTTCTCCATGTTTATTCACCTTTCTGTTAACTAGTTTCAATTAAAAACTCATTAAAATCTTTCTTACTTTATTTGCAACTCTCTACTTTTTAACTCATTCTGTTCACCAAATAATAAATTATCAAAAAACCTATTTAAATAACTCACTGTTATAGACCTAACATAATCATTTGCACGTACTAAAGCATTACGGAAATAGAAGGAATGCTTCTCAAATTCTTCATTAGACACATCAAACCCAAAAGTACGAAGATATTTTATTACGAACATAACAATAACTCGCGTATTACCTCCTTCAAAGGGATGAATATGCCAAATATCAGCTATAAATCTACAAATCTGCTCTACTGTGGCACGTGAGTCCAACTTACTATAATCAACAGTTCTCTCTTTATCAAAGGCATACTTTATAAAAGTATGTATATAAGTAGAATCAGCATATTGTATACTGTCCCCATTAAGTATCCACTCTTTCTTATAAATGTTGTACTTTCGTATTTTTCCAGCAGACGCATAAATACCATCAAATAGCTGATTATGAATATAGGCTAACTCCTCAAACGAAAGATTAAACTCGCTATCAGATAATACGTAAGGAATACGCTCAGCTACTTTATTTGCTACTTCTATACTGTTTTCATATTTACCGTTTTCTAACTTATTAATATAATAATCGATACTAAATTGCTCTACTTGGTTTTCATGACGCATTAATTGTGTGTCAATTATTTCACTTGCGATATCACATATCTTCTTATTATGCGCTACACCAAGACAAAGTATTTTTCCTTGCAGACCAGCATAATATCGCTTCTCCTTTATTTGACTTAACGCTTGGCTTTTTAGCTTTGTAATATCTTCACCTTGCTTGAATTCTATTACTATGTGTAGATGATTCTGGCGTAAAGACTCCATTCTAATGTCGCTTCGACCATCGCCAGTTTCAAGATTACTGGTAATCTTATAGTAGTTATCTAACGTAAGAATCATTCCAAGGAAAAGCATATGATAGGCATTCTCCTTTGCATCGTAATAACTTGTACATCTAAGTACAATATCTTTATATACTTTTGAGAATTCATCAATATTACCTTCCGTTAAAGCTTCAAGCATGTCATCCAGAGCAGAAGAAGTTAATTGTGTCTGTTCGGCAAATATTTGTTGTAATTCCTTTTTAACTTCATTATTTGGTATTTTAATTATTAAACGATTATACGAAATTTTTGAGCTAACAGCTGTCAAATAACCAGTGTTAAGTAACAGCCCCCATAAAGTAGCGGCACTGGCTTGTTCAGCATACGCTGTTTCTAAATTTACCGTTACAGTAATCTCGCCTTCTTTAAGCATTTTATGATAATTATCCGTGAAATCTCGCGTAGCCTCACTCATCAGTTTTCTTACCATAGTGTTGGATGACGTATTAACCCAGTATGGCTTTAACACTTGCATTTCAGCATAATTCAAAATAGACCAAGGATTATAAATATTAGTACCATCGATGATATAACCATTATACATGCGCCGGACGCCTTCGGTTAATTCCATCCCATAGTAAGAGAGAAGTTGTTCTGTCTCTCTCTCTGTCAACCCAAAATAAGCGGCATATTTTTTATCTAAAATCGTATAGACAGAGAGATTGTTTAATTTGGAGAAAATGCTTTCTTTGGCTACTCGTTGTACTCCAGTTAAAATCGCTCTGTCCAAGTTTTCGTTATCCTTAAGGGCGGCACAGAGAAAACCTGAAAAAAAAGTAGAAACTTGGTCTCTGTAATTATTCTCATAGGCAGACATGATGGGAGCATCATATTCGTCTATGAGTAACAGTGTTCTTTTATTATAAAGATTTTTTGCCACCTTGGTTAACATAAATAAACTAGATTTTAGTTGGTCGAAATTAATTTCTCTCGATTGTAGCAAGTCATTTAATCTTCTCAGTTCTTGATAAGGTGACTTATTGAAATTGGTATTTTTATCCAATAATAAATTATAATACCGCGAAACTTCCGACTCCATGATGACACATAAACTTTCCAGCAAACCTGCCGAAGTGTTTGACTCACAATCTTTGAAAGAAAAAAATATCACTGGTTTGGTGTTTATTTTGTCCATACATTTTGTATCACTTATTTCCAGACCTACGAACAATTTTTTGCTATCAACTGCCATATCAAAAAACTCTTTGAGCATAGTCATGTTAAGGGTCTTGCCAAAGCGCCTCGGTCTTGTAATTAGAGTAACCTTGCTGCCGGTGTTCAGAAAATCATGGATTAGCATAGTTTTGTCCACATAATAATAATTGTCTTCTATTATTTCGCGAAAAGAACTCACGCCTATTGGTATCCCTTTTTCCTTCATGCTACTCACCCTTCTGTTTAATTCTTATTTTATATTGTTTCATATATCAATTTTATATCCAGCAAAGTGATTATACCACATGTATATGGATTGGTTCTAAATTTGCTACTATAAACTCATCACTATAAAAAGAAAATAAACCAAAACAAAACAAAACTAGGCATAAATAATACCATCCTTAGCTATCTTTTCTATACTACGTTTATTATCCTTACATAGAGATACAATCCATCTCATTTCTTCGTCAGAAAATCCTTCTCTTGTTTTTATTACAAGATTTGGCATCTCTATAGTACATTTTTTGAATCCAAAAACAGGGTCTGGAAGTTCAAAAGAGACATTTATAATATCATCGCACGCAATAAGGACACCTTGTAATTCCCTACCTTGCATATAAAATGTACCAAAGGGTAACAACTTAGACATCCTTTTTAACTCCCCTTCTAAATCTTTTTAATAAACATAATAGCTGTACATTTACATGGTGGAGCTCCACACACTTTACATTTATATTTTTTACACAACGATTCATACTTCCAGTATTCCTTTATTTCATCTTCAGCATAAAAGCCAAACTTATTCAACAACTCTACTATATAATCACTTCTACAATACTTCCGTATAGGAAATACAATAATATTGCATTTAGATTTTATTAAATTCACACATGCTGCTCCTAATAAACGACTACCAATACCTCTAAACCTAAATAAGCTGTCTACTAACAAAACACTTATCTTACCTTGAATAAATTCAGTACCCTTACCATGCAATGGATTATATGAATCTATATATAAAATATCATAGGCAATAAATCCTAGCACATCATCAGCATTACAAGCTACTTCAATTTTACTGTATGGAATAACACCAGAATACATATTATTAAAATACCTCTTCAATAATGACTCTGATAACCGTAATGTAGCTGGTGTAACATCCTGAATTGAATAATTATCGTATGACATAAGATTGTTACTCATACTACCTTCTATTCTTCTAAATTAAACCTAATTGGTTTCAGAAACAATACGTTACCAATTGGTACACCAGACTGTAAAGTTATTGTATCCCAACCAACATTTTTTAGATGTAAAACTAATTCATTTTCGATATCTTCCGTCATAATTATAGAATTATCCTGTACGACTAGTTTACTGCCTTCAAGCGACCGAATTAACATTATTTCTTCATTTAATTCAAACATTAATCCAGTGGTAACTGTTACCTCACACATAGAATACACTTCTAAAGGTTCTTTAAGATAGGCACTTAAGATAAATATATAGCCTTCCTTATCTACGCTATAGGGTAATACTGCATCTTGGTATAGCTTAACAACGTTCACCTAATTTCTCCTTTCTAATTTATTTTAATTTTATTAAGTATACCCAAAAATAAGATTATTCTTTCACGCTATATACTAAATTCTGTACAATAGTGGGGCCTCCAAAAATAAATACATTCTCTAATTCTATTTTTAATAATCGCATTCTTTCATCCATATTAAAATGGACGGAATTATCTGCAAGTAGTATAGAACTATCACTTATAGCGGCTAAACTGGCACCTGCTAGAGCGTCAGGAAAATTTTTACCAGTAGCTAAGGCTATAGATTTTTCTTTCCATTCCGTTACGCCAACGCCAGTAAATTCACCCATATTCTCAAAAATCAACCAAGAAGTTTCATACCTGTCTGCTCCACCTATACGTGTAACAGACTTTACACCTAAATCTTTAAGCTGAGTAACCACTGCATCAGAGATAGCACCTTTTCCACCTACTATAATAGCTTCTTGAATATTATATTTATTCAACACATCAATAGCGCTCTGTATCAATTCATCTTTTCCAGAATATAAAATGGGCAACCATGCTTTTGCTGCTAAAGGCGCTGCCGATAACGCATCTGCATACACATCATTACTTGCTATAACTACTTTAGTAAACGGTATAGTTTTTCTTAACTCTATAGCCAAGTTACTGGCTGGAATATGAACCACATTAAATTTACTCAACTCTGTGTCTACTATATACTGAAATCTCGAATTACCATCAATTAAATACACAGTGCTTGGATTTAATCTATTTAATTCTCTTAAAACTATGGAATCAATGCTATCTGTTTTACTCAAAAGCAGAGGCGCTTGCTTGGAATATGCAAAAGTTACAGCGGCTAAAGCATCGTTAAATACATCACCGTTAGCTATAACAACATTTTCCACTCGTTTGTTTGGATTACTAGCCTTATACTCTTTTTCAAATTGCACACTAATACGCTCTGACGTGCCATATCTATCATTACCATACAATCTAGTAGCTGCTTTAGTAACAAATGGCCCATTAAGCAACCCCTGTGTAACTCCATATCGAGACGTGGTTACTTCTACATATCTATCAGACACCACTTTACCAAAAACTGTTAGGTAATAATCATCACGTTGAATCAGTAATTTATAACCACTAGGTATTCTATTGAAATCTTCAACTGCTATATACACTCTATTATTCACTATTGGGACTTTTAAGTTTGTATTCAACCCCTCATACATTAATCTGACGTATCTATCGCCTTTATCTGTAGTATTCTCTATATACTTTGAATATTTATCAATTTGAGATTGTTGCCAAGAATTAGACATCCCTTCTTTTCCAATAACTATAACAGGCTTTTCTATATCATAATATATTACAGCATTATCATCCCAAGCCGCTACAGCTATATTTGTAAAAATCTGCTCTGCATCTACACATAATCGACCATCAATTGTTCGCACATTCAAATTGGCCACATAATCATTAGTTACATGCGTAACAGAACTTGTTACAGAAGAAATCAATGACGATTCTGGCTCTTCTAAATTAGCATCATCTGCAACGACAAATACTCTCACATAAAAATCAGGAGCACCCAATTTTATCTTGTACATAACGTTTTCAGTCCTACACTGCAATGTATAATTATGGTCTACTAATCTATACAAATTATAAGATTGAGATTCTGACGATTGAACAGACTCTAATATTACACGACCATTTACTAAAGAGTAACCTTTAACTGTCTCAATAGTTAAATTATAAACATTCTCTGAACCAGAAAATTCTATTAAAGAACCTTTCTTAACAAATAAAATAGAGTCAGTGCCGAATTCACTATCTTTTATAACTCCAAGCACTCTTACAAACCCAGATTCCCCATCTGTAACAAAACTATCATCTTCTCTTGTTATTTGATTAACTTCATATAATACTTCGCGTAACTCACTATTTTTCATTACATATCTAGTAATCCAGCTCACATCGTCATAAACATCTTCTCCACTCACATATGGAAGATGCTCAGAACCACTCTCTTTATCTCCTATCATATCAAAAGTATCATAGTCAGCATATAGGGGCAATGTGAATAAAAATAACAAGACACATAATACAATTAACTTTTTCATTCTACAGTCTCCTCTTGAATTACAAAACTAAATTTAGATAAATTCTTATAAGAATGTTTATAAGTTTCAAGCAATATTACATTTATATATGGACTATCATTATTTTGTGAAGGCGTAACTCTAAAATTACACACCACTTCTTTTGTAGCCCCAGCATTTACTTCAGAAAAATAAGGGTCTACTATTGTCTTATTTCCATTCCCAAATGTTATATAAATACGCTTATTATATCCATTTTTTACTTGAAAATAATAAGAGTAAACTCCTTCGCTGTAGTAATAATCAATGTTTTCTATATTCACATTACCTGTATCGTAAATAATCTTTTCATTATCTGAACTCGCTGGGGCTTCATACACAGTATCTACAGATTCAATTTTATACTCAATATCTTCACGAAATAATTCAACTTCTTCTTCATTGCCCACTACGGTAAAAGATATACTATCTTCAATAATGGGTAATGTTAATTCTTTATTTTCTGGTAAAGACATTGTAGTTTCAGAATAGATAAAATTCAATACTATACCCTCAGTCTTGGCTACCAAATCTAAAGTAACAACAGCTTCATTTCCACTAGGAGAAATACTATACTTAACCAAATTAAGAGTAGCGAAATCATTATCTAACAACTCTATAACCTTACCTGTAGTTTCTACTGAAACAGTTATTAACTCTCGTATTTTTTCATTGCCGTCAACGTCAATAACTGAAATGTAAAAAGATGCAGAAGATTCATTCATGGGTACTTCTATTAACTCTGTATCTTTATTACCTATAAACGAATTATCTTCTAGCAATAACTCTACATCAACAATGTCTTCAGATTTTACATATATACCCAACTGCAATAAAACTTTGGAGGCTACTTCATCTACAATATCATTCACAAGCGTTACATCTACATCATCACTAGCATACAATATTTCTCCATCTTGCTCAACAGCAACCGTGTCTACCACATTCTCTGTATCGGGAATGTCTGCTTCTTCGTCCTTGTTAAACACATTCTGTACTACTGAACAACCTGAAATACATATTGCCAAAATGATAATCAAAATTAAACGCATAGAAACTCCTAAGATACAGACTTTTCGATTACAATTTGTGCTATAGCTGGGTTATCAACTTGTTGCACACACACTAACTCTATAAAATCCTCACTATATTCATCCAAATTCAAAGTGTAAGTTGAATTATTATACTTAAACCATAACATCAATAACTCTCTTATCACCTCGAAATTCCCCTGTCTAAATGGATGTATATTATAAAAAGCAGATAGAATTTTACTAACATTAGATACTAATTCCACTCTATCAGATGAGTATTCATCAAACAATAGTAATAAATCTTGCAATCTTGACGATATTTCCTCATAATCACAAAAAACACTATGGATATTATCTTCATCCATATAAAAGTTGCCTTTACGAAAAGACCCTGCCCAATTCACCAAATCCCTAAATAAAGCTTTATGCACATTTTTAACATGTGTGACAGTAAACTTTCCATGTACAGGATTAACTCTAAAATCTTTTATTTTTGCATCAATATATATCTTATACATATCGACATACTCATCAAAAAGTATAACATTACACTTATTTTTCAATATTGAGCTTCCTGCATAACAATAAGAATCTGGTTGTTGATAAAACATTTAACTTTATCCCCTTACATTATGATTTTCATCAAATATTGCTAATTCCTTTTGATACATATTTTGTATAAGTGTAAAAATGATATTAGCATCCTGATACTCGCTCCAAATACTTTCACACCCTAATACATATGGAGCTATCTCTTCTACTTCCAATAATCCTGCTGCATACTTATCCAATAAACCTACTATCTCCATAGAAACATCTTTTTGCCTGCATATTTTTTCAAAAACATACATACCATCTTTACGCCCATCTTCATAAGTTAACATTACAGAATAGTCTCCTTCACTTTATACTAAAACTATCCACTTTAACCGAGCAAAATGAACCATCCCCTTGCAAATTACAAAACTGCTTATACGTATCCTTAGCGGCTAATGAATTCCAAACTCCATTGTATAAAAATATAGTAGATGCTCCGTTACGAACTCTTTTATCAACTAAAACAGCCATGTTTGCAAACATCGTATCTTCGCTGCTCATGGGTACTCTCACAAACAAATACGGAACACTGACTATTAAACGATACTCCATGTTAGCTACTGATAATAAACTAGAAATTTCCAATACATCATACAATTTGCAAACTTTAATCTTTTTCCTAAATAAGTTAGATATACAACTATAAGCTAAAATAGTTTTACTACTTCCTGGCTTTGAACATACAATCACATTCTTAAACTTAAATCTAGTTGATGATATATCTTCGTATAGTTTATTCAAATAATTTACATAAATATCTCCATACGCTTGTGTCACCAAAGCTTTATTAAACATTAAATCTCTATACTGCTCTGGTATGTCTACATAATCTACGGAATCATACACAGAATCTATTCCAGACCTGCATTCACATACACTCCCATCTAGTAATAGCCCTGTATCTCCACACAAATCGCAATAACTCATTAAAATGTCACTTCCATATCTTGTCTTTTATCTTTTCTAATAATGCATTATTATGATACTTTAACATCAGCCCCTTTTTCTCAGGAAACAATTCACAAAGTAGCTCCAATTCCTTACTACTACAATCTTCTTTTACTTTAACTTTAATATCACTGCACATTACACTTAAAAATGAAAGCAATTGCAACGGAATACTATCATCCAATTCAATAAACACACTATCCCATCTAGTTGATAATACCATCCATTTGGCTGTAGCTTGCTTCAATGTTTTTGTAACTATGTGCAAACCTTCATAAGGCCCTCCCTTATCCTCACGAGTAATATACAAATTCATAGCTCTAACCCACAGATATACAAATACTGTGCGACAGCAGATACTCCTTCTTTTAGTCCTAAATCTTCTAAAACTAACATAATCACAAATAAACGCTTCAACTGTGACATTTCAATATTATTAACAGCATTTCGTATAGCTGGAATAACAGAATGACGTTTTTCATATAATTGCTTATCTTGCAAATACTTAAGCGCTGCTCTTAAAGTTTCTGCTGTAAACCCTAAATAGTTCACATCAGCCAAAGAAAGTTTATTTACCTTTGTGAACATAACAATGTGAGTAAAAGCTGTCATACTCTTTACAGCTTCAAACAATTGTTCTATAAAAACTTGAATATTGTCAGAAACCAATTGATTCTGTGCCTGTATCTCATAAACAGTCTTATCCAACTTTACTTGATATGCATTTTCTAGTTTATGTTTTGCGGAACGCATTATTCGCGAAATATCATTTTCACTGTACTCTATTCTCAGTATATTTTCAAAGGATAATAAAATATCTTGTAAATTTGACAAATCATAAATCATAAATCATCCTCATCTTCTTTCTTTAACGGTACAAGTTCTTTATCCTTATTAACACAAAAAGCATAATCAAAAGGGCAATCCAAACACCTTATATGCCTGCTTATACTTAAAATATCCACTACTCTCTCGTTATTTTTATCCACAATTGTCATAAAATCTCTCCTAAATAACTATGATAGTGGCCGCCAACATATTCATACTACATCTATACTCGTAATAACCTTCTTCTTGTGGTATAAATTCAATAACATTATCTCCTTTTTTAAGAGTAACATAAAGACCTAATTCTTCACATATAAATACGCTATTACAAGCAGTTAAATTTTCAACTTTTATTGTCCATTTAACAGGTATACCATGTGTCACAACTATATCCTTATAAGACTGCTGTAACTCTGTTGTGACAGTTTGAATCCCATCTTTAATAGAGGAAGTATCTGCCTCATAAGCCACAGATGTTTCACTGACTAAAAATCCTGATATAACTAAACCACTCATAAACATTAAAACACCACATATTATAATAAAAACAGATGCTATTATATTAAGTTTATATTTATATAGCACCTTTTTGCAAAAATGAATTACAAACATAATAGGTAAAGTTCCTAAGCAAAATATAAAACCAATTAACATTCCAGTTGTAACTGAACCGCTGCTCATTGCAACCACCTGAATTCCAAGTAAACTTGAGCATGGTATTACAGCTGTTAATAAACCAGCTACACCAGAACTAACTCCCTTCTCTCTTTGCTTTGGAATATTTAGCATATTAACATCGATAATACCCAACCTTAATAATCCACATACTAAGATTAACACTCCAACTAAATGTCGTATTTGTAAGTCTAAAGCTATTCCAACAAATGCAGAGATTCCACCTAATAAAGTATAAGCTACTATTCTTCCTGCATTATACATCAAAATATTATTTTGATACGCACAAATTCCACCACATACACAAGCACAATGCATAGAAGATAACAGAGCTATTAAAAATATCGAAAATATTGAAATACCCTCGTATAACACAGCAATATTTTCAATAAAACTTAAAATGGAAGTAAATAATGAAATACAGATTACTAAAAGTATTGTTATAATGGATACAATAGCCATTTTTAAGTTAAATATAGTTTTACGTATAGACAGCTTTAGATTATACGATTTTAAGGTTCTTTCTATGTCCTCTCTTCGTAGGATATTATTATTATATACAACCGTAATATTGTTACCTTGAATCTTAGTATCTTTAATTCCTTTTACCTTGTTTACTCTACTCTTTAACTTACTAGTATCAAAATCAGTAATATTAAAACACTTAAAACCAGCAACCTTACTCATATTGCACTTCTACTCCACTAAAACTAGTTGTTATATTATCACTCATTAGTCCTACTATATATGTGTTTAACGGCACTCCTCTTTTTCTAGCAAGAGATTTTAATTTCGCTACCATGTCTGCTCTGATATGCAAAGTAATCGAGCACATAGTCGCTGCTCCTAAAGCTTTAAAAAATACATGTTCTTGTAAATCGAAATATTTATCAAAATACATAAGCAACAACTCTTTATCTTGCTCGTTTACTGTGCACTCTTTTAACAATATACGTCCTAGCTGTTTAATTACAGTTGGGTCTTTCCTTACTGTGAACGTATCAACACGCTTACCCACACGTATTGATAAAACTATATCCCATGTCTGTACAAAAACAGTTATATCTTTATTCAGCACATTTTTAACACGACCTATATACTCACGCACATTACCATAATACAATCTTTCTTCAAACTGTTTTGTCAGACTAACTAATTGCACAACATTACCTATGGCATCTTGTAAATCTAAAGTGCGCTGTCCTTTCAACCCTTTGTACAATCCTGCTAAAACTGATATTTCAAACACATCATGTATAGCTTGTCTGTTATTCAATAGTTGAAATACTACTTTTTTTGATACTTTAGATTGTACCATGGTTTTTTATTATTTTCAGTGCCTTTCTATTAAGAAACTGCTTAGCGTATAAAGCTAAGCAGTTACCTAAATCTCACCTAATCTATCTAGTCTAATCTACCCATATCGTACCTGACCTACTCTATTCCATCTCTATCCGAATCTTATCTTTTCCATCTCAAGTCAACACTCCTCCCCCCCCCCCTAACCTTCTCCATTTCTCTTCTAACCTATTCCGTTTCTTAGCGTTTCTATACAATTCCATTTCAACCCGTCTCAACCCCCTTCTTTTCCATTTCAACCCGTCTCAACTTACTCCTTTACTATTCTTCTCCATTTCTACTCAACTCTACTCAGACCATTTCTATTCCATTTCTCTTCTATCCTAGCCTTTTCCATTTCTCATCTATCCTGTTCCATATCTAATCGTTACGCTTCAAGTCTTTTCCATTTCTTTTCTTTTATGCTACTATTCAAAAAGTAGCTTTATATTCAAATCTTCCCCACCCTGCATTTCTCCACTGCGAAAATCCACGTAAACGCCCATAATCTAACCACTCTAATACAGGACGCTTTAACGAAGATTTAAGTAACATTATCTCAAACTGAACTGTGGAACCAGCAGGTATGGTTTCACTAACATATAGAACAGACCTTTCTTGTATACCACTAATACGCAATGGCCTTTCCATTGTAGAAAGGTGGCCAGATATCGTAATCGGAATTTTACGAGGTGACACAAAAATTAACCCATCAATCTCTTTCTTATACGCTTTAAGTTTAGAGGATTCAGTAGTCTCATCATTATCTTTTAGTCGCGATAGCATACCACACGTATCTTTGAAATAACCTTTTATCTGATAATCCCAAATAAACGGAGTACCATCTTCTAACTTAGGAAATATAGTCATACTTTTTACAGTTTCATCGACACTAATAGCATCAATCTCTTCTTTAAGAATCGACGTATCAGGATACTTTGATGCAATATACTTAGTATAAACATCTGGACTACTTGGAGATAGCCCTAATGCTTGTTCTGTAAATGTCAGCTTCACCATAATGTTTTTCATACTAAACTCTCCTGCTTATTTATCTCATTAGTTCTTCGTCTACTACTAACAAACCCTAAAGAAACCCTATCTTCTGGATTCATTTCTATTTCATAATCTAGCCATTTTTTATGAGCAATTTCCTTAGCAGCTTTAATATCCTTCGCTACTACAAATACAGTTTTACGATAAGATTCAACCACATCAACTGCGAATTTTCTGCTCATAATAATTCTCCTTTACATATAGCCTCCTCCATACGCTACTATTTCCTTCATTATTGGTATTGTTCCAGTGTCAACATTAAAACTAATAGAAGAATAATAACGGAAGGCCTCTGAACAAATAAACCGTTTTATAGTTATAAAAGAATCAATGATTGAATTTTGCACCTCACTTGTAATAACTTTCATACTGTCATCTTTACATACCTCTGAAATTACCATCATAACATCATGTAATAAAGAAATCGCTATTTCTGTATCTTCCACTTCCTTTAGTTTACTTTCAAGTCTAACAATAATCTGTTGAACACTCACTAAATTACTTTTATTTATTTGACCTACTTTTCCCATTTTTAGAGTTTGTAATACTAAATTCAGTAACGCTATGATATCTAAATACTTCATTTTGTACCGCCTTTAACTTTTGTACGTACAACTTTGTACAAATTTAACACATCACTCCTGCCTTTTACATCTACTAGTACTAACCCTGCAAAAAGAATAGTTGAAATCAAAGCTCCTTCCCATTTAATAAAAGTTATAAAACCTAGCCATTTAGATAAAATAGCAACTATTAAAATTATAAACGCAAATATAAAAGTTTTAGTTATAACTTTACCTGTTGGCAGGGTAATACTCGTAATCGATTGCTTTATAACAGCTAATATTACGTCTATAATCTCATCTATCATACCTCACATCTCCAATGTAACCCACTCATAAACGTCATGACTCTGTGTTTCCATATCACCAACAAACACACCAATATCAACCAAAGATATTGCTTCAACATCATCATAAACAGCAGTATAAAATCGTAATAAACCATGCCCTTTCGGTTCTAACCTAACTCTAGCTATAGCAGCTCCTATCTTTGGTTCCACATTTAACGCTATCGTATAATCTACTGGTTTATTACTCGTAACCTTAAAAACTATATCCTCTATTTGATTAAATCTTACACGCCCTAAATATTCAACGTTAACAAATTCATCAGAATATATCTCCCTCATATCAGTAATAATGGGAAATTCGCCTTCAAATTGATTTCCACCTGAAACACTTACATCTATCTGAATATTTTCTTTATACAGCACATCATCTTTATAAATATTAAATCTTATTCTAGCACTGTAAATATTAGATGTATCTAGTATAGTTAACAACTCTCTATCTATTCCCAAAGAAAAAGATGTATTTGATTTATATTTTACTGTGTAACGTTTCGGGCCATACGGGATACTTACACCATTTATATTTAATCCAATACATTTAACTTCAAATTTACTTGATGTGTAATTACTCGCTTTGAAAACTATTTTACTGTCACTTATACTTGTAACTTTTATTGAGATTTCTGTATCATGATAATCAGCTACAGCATTTATAACATAACCATTGTTCATACACCCAAACTGAAAAATACATAAAATGAAAGTTATTGTCAATAACTTTAATTTCATTTTTTACTCTTTTCTATTATATATGAAAACCAAGCTACAAATTTTTCACAAAAATGGTGGAACTACTGCTTCTCCTTTACTATCTACACACAATATTTTTATCAGACCGCTACTTAGATAAATAGTTCTAAGTTTATACTCTGAACTTTCTAATACAACATCTATATAGTTAGGATTAGAAATAAATGATAACTCCGTAAATCCATTACCCTTCAAATACTTTATATAATTAGATAAAGAATACAAGGTTCCGACATAGGTACTCATTGGTAATCGTTTCAAATCAAAAGTACCCCCCGTCGTTACAAGATACAAAGAGGACACATCTGCTTTATTTAATAATCTCTTAGTATCCTGGTTGTAATTTTCATATACAAACTCTCCATCTGTTGTAGTAACTATATCATTGTCCACACTTAAAACTCTATGGAAAGTTACATTATATTCACTAAAACATCCAGACACCAGCATAATGCATGCTAACAATAATGCACATCTTTGCATGTAATTCACCTTTCATGTAACATGTTATTTAACAAACTTTTCTATATCTTGACCTTTGTATTGAAATTTAATAGCACCTGTGCCTCTGTTTTTTAATACAGTAATATTGATATTCTTTAACTTTTGAATTATCAACTCCTTAGCCAAATCCTTATCCGTTAATTTAATTTCCACTTTACCATAGCATAAATAATAGGTACCTTTATCATCTACTTTGTACCCAACATCAGAAACACTTTTAACTCCAATGTCATTATGCCAATCTTCTAACTCATGCGTAACTTTA
Source organism: Candidatus Endomicrobiellum cubanum (assembly GCA_031269735.1). GTDB lineage: Bacteria > Elusimicrobiota > Endomicrobiia > Endomicrobiales > Endomicrobiaceae > Endomicrobiellum > Endomicrobiellum cubanum. The sequence goes on from JAISYS010000042.1 coordinate 41,147, forward strand.
TTTGTAAATTTTTCTATAGAAGCAATCAACTTAACTGGGTCATCTGTGTCATAATTAAGATACAAAACTATACCAGCAACCACAAAAATAACTACCATCATTATTACAATTTTCCAACGCATTGCATATCACTCCCTTGTATCGTACCAATAAAGCTCACCAGGCTCTAATAAAGCATTGGCTTCTTCTATCGTAAGTGGAGTATTGAAAGTATCCTCTGTTCTATATGACACATACCATATATCTGGAATCTCTGTTCCATCTTTATCATAATGTCGTGTAACTCCACCCACTTTTACATAATAATCTAAATCATTAGGATGCATACCATATTTAACTATAGCCACAGGGTCATAATATCTTGTTTCACCGCCAGTTGTAAGTGCTTCCCAATGCAAATGATTTCCAGTTGAATTTCCCGTTGTTCCTACAATAGCCAAAGGTGTGCCCTTTACATATCTTTCTCCACTTATAACATTCGGAGAGCGCACGCCATCAACTTCCGCTTCCCCGGCTAAATGAGCATACCTAAACGATAAAGATGCGTTTGTGGCTAAACTATAATTATCTACTGTTAATAATATATAATTACCATAACTCTTGTAGGGGTCACTATCATTTCTAGTGTACCATGTTCCAGAATAGGTAGTGCCAACCTCCACTACACCATTAGCTACGGCTAATACTGGAACATTACCTACTTGTAAATCCACACCAGTATGAAAGTCATTATCATACTTTCTATCACCAGGACGTACATGTTTATCATATTGAACATCATTTTCTAGCGGCCAAATGAAATCTGTAGCATAATTATTACTGACATTAATTAACTCAGCATTTTTTTGAGTATTTATATAGTTTAATATAACATCCTTATCCGTAGCAAATGCTGTAGTCGTTATATATCCTGAAATCACTGAATCGCTATCTGCTGTTGGTAAAAATGTAAAAATTATTAAAAAAAGAATAACACTTACAAATATGACTACAACACTCTTCATGTATAATTAAACCTCAATTTAATTGAAAGACATGTATATCTCTTATCTTACTAACTTTCATCTTCTTCATTTGCTCAAAAACAATAAACTGTTTGCAAAATAAAAACAATCTTGGGATATCTACAGTTATAAGTTTGAATAACACTTCCTTATTTATCTCTTCAAACTTATTAGCGAGAACATAGCTCAACATATCATAATTCTGCCAACCAATATTGGCATGTTCAGCTACAAAAGCTAATGACAACTTTCTAACCGCTATACCTATTTTTATAAGACTCATACAAGCACTATTCTGATATTTTATATCACAAGCAAACACATTGAAATTACGCCCAAAATGTTCTATTGTGGATTCTATCTCTGCACAATATCTTTTAATGTATATAACATTTTGACTATCAGACGTAAACATAATGTGTCACCTCTAACTCATTGGTACAAGCGAATCATCTCATTCCACTTAGCCTCTCCAGGGTCATACCACTTAAAATCATCTTCTGCATTTGGTCTTATAGCTGCACTTTCTACATTTTCTGAATAACCTTCTGTTCTATTGTATCCAGACTCTGAAATAGATTTTAACTGTGCAAAAGCTAATCTTGATAAACCTCGAGAACTCTCATCTTCAACCACATCAGCTGCTGTTATCAATCCAGCGGGCCTGTAATGCGATTTAGATAGAAATTTTATACGGGCTTCTATACCATCTACGTAAGTTACAGGAAAATGATAAAGAACTCCACTACTCTGTACTTTCAAATATTGCTTTTGATGTTCTTGAGTATCTTTATGATTTTCATGACTGCAAAATCCAACTACATAAGTTCTTCCGTTTTTCTCATATTCAAGAATGGGGTCAGTAATAGCACTATTACAATCAGAGGTATGTCCATAGAAATTAAAACCCCATGGCTCTTTACCCCAACCAGACTCCCATGCTCCTTGTGCTAAAGTTACAGAGGGAAGAATATTTGTGCTTTCCCAAGTTTCCTTTGCAACAGGAAATATATAAATTGGAAATTCGGAAGTATATTCTTCTATAGGCATACTTGCAAAATCTGGCATATCCTCTAAGCCATCATTTACATACCTAATAAACTCGTATACAACAGCTTCTCTGTCCGCGGCTTGCTTTACTTGCTCATATAACGAATCCTTACCTACACCCTGATTTTCTCTACCTCTTTGTAATATAAAATCTTCTGTTGTAAAATGGTCGAAAAACACTAATGACAGTAATACAACAATAACTACAGCTATAACAATAGCTACCCTAGATAATAGCTTCATTTATATAAAATTCCTTGTGGGTCATAAACGGTTAAATTGTAATCTTCTATGACTTTAATGACAGCGCTAACATACTCAGATGATGTTGCGTATCTTTTTGTAGCAGCAACAGCTTTTTTATAATCAGTTTCGCCTATCACACCAGGATAATAGTTTTCATTGCTTAATACCTTATACCTAGACAGTGCAAACTCTTCTTTTGTTTTATAATACGCAAACCAAAGCTTAACTTTTTGTAACTCACCATTATACTCTTCTGTTGTCCACAATTTTACTTTATATCTACCTTCATGGTAGACACATTCTCCTGCTGTGACTTCTTCTCCATTCACAATTATTGTAAAAACATTCTTTATTTCATCTCTATTACAGCATGCTTTTACACCTGTTATATTCCAACCTATTGCATATTTACCAAAATAAGTTTCTATAATACCCTGTGCTATAGTTAAAGAAGGTAATATTTCATACTCTTTCCAAATATCCATAGCAACTGGAGCGATATATTCGATATACTCATTTTGTGTCCCACTGAATTCAAACTCCTCTTGTACTTTTTCTTCTGTTTCTACATCTTCTGCCTCTATTTCTTTTATTTTTAGAAATTTTACACTTCTTGCACTACTCGCCATACTACGTAAAATAGGAATCTTATCAAAGTCTATCAAGTAATTTTTTTCCAAGGTAAAAAGTCCAGTCAAACCCAACGTAATCACCGACAATATGACGAGTAGTATACTAGCACGTTTAAGCACTACTCTACGTCTACCACCTTAAATAAACTTCCTTTTATAACACTCTCTGGAACAAAAGCTTTAAGCATAGCAACTGTTGCGTCCTTCTGCATCCTATTGACTAACAAAAATGTATTTTCATAGTCAGGATTTGTACTTAACAAATCCAATTTGTCTTCGTATTTATCAAGACCAAATTCATTTATAAGATAGTCTCTACTTGACCTATGCAACATTCCTACAGCCAATATTGTAATATTTTCTAAAATACCTTTTGCATTAGGATTTGTCACTAACGCTGACACGCTGTTTCCTAACAAAATTGTAACTTGATTCTGTGACCTGCGTAACATAAAATCTTTTGCATATAATGCTAACAAATAATCATCTGCTATTCCTGATTCTTCCAGTACTTTTCCAGTCCACTCTCCTTTACTGGCCTTATATGCTATAAATTCGTCATTCAAAATATCCATAAACATAGCTCTTACCTTAAACATCGCCTTATCAATATTTGCACCTATATCTAATAAACCAAAATCAAAGCACAACACTTTCGTCTCTAATATACTCTTATACTCAAAAGGAGTTCTAAACATATGCGAATTAGAACCATTTTGTGACATATAAATACTAAGTCTAGTCAATATCCTATCAGCAACATCCGAATATTTCATTCTCACAGCTGGTGAAATATATGACTGTAAAGCTATAAAAACAGTATACGGATTAATGGCATTAGTTCGCTCCCATGTATTATCATTATCAGATAAAACTCCTAATTGCATATACATAGAATGTAAAAACTCTTCTAACAAAGACTCCGCTCTCGAAGTTAAAGCATCCGGTAAATCACACAATATAAGCATCATTCGTTTAGATAAATTAAATCTTTCATCATAGTAAACCTTTATATCAGTTTTTACCTCGCTCTTATCCATCTTAAACGTATTTACATAATAAGTGCTATTAGATTTCATAGACAAAACTATGCCACCAGTAGCTTTTGTAAAAGCTACAAATTCTGTACCTTTTATATCCATTATGCACATATTATAATTATCGGCATACATATCCATAAACCAATTCTGGGCTAACACAGTTTTACCTGAACCAGAAGTAGCAACTATATAAATATTCTTCGCTTTTGCTGTCCCTCTAAAATTAACGAAATAAGGACTTTGAACAACTCTATCTATACCTAAAAATGTACCAGTACTATCATTCGCACTTTGCACCATAGGCATCATTTCAGCCATAGTTTGTTTCGACAGCATAATGTGTGGCAAATCTTTTATTTTTCTTGACAATCTGTTAGACATTAGCCATACAAAATCCAAATGAGAACGTATATCATTCTTTACTATTTTATGTGCACAGCCTATGCTTGTTAAATAATTAGTAACTTGCTCAATACCTTTATTCAAATCAGTACCTAATTTAGCACGCACTGTTATATATAAAACTGATTTGTATAAAGATTCGCCACTTCTTAGAATACTTACTGTATACAGTAGCCTAGCCGACCGTCTTTTGTGATAATCAGTGGCTACTGGATTAGACAAAGTTTGTTCCCAAGTACTTATTCTACTTTTTAAGTCACCACTACCTAAATTGACATAATGCCTTTTATTCTTTACAGTAAAATCAATAGTTACATTAGGAACTTTGCCTTTTACAGTGTTTATCAAGTCAGATATAAATGCTATAGGAGTTTCAACTGAAAATTCTTTAGCTATTATCAAAGCATTCAAGGAATTTCGCGTAGTATAAATATTATTACCGATAAAAATATTATTTCCTATATTAGGTGGAATAACACCCCTATCATTGTAGAAAAAAGCTATAAAAGTAGAAAACCACATACGTAAAGTAATAAAACGTTCTTTCTTGCGAGTTCGTTTTGCTACTCTTTTCATCTTTTCTGCTGCATTAGCCATTGTTATCTCCGTTCTATTAAATCTAAAAGAGATTTCATAATTGGCATAGACGAGTATTTAATCATCTTTTCCTCTATACCCAAATCCTTGAAATCTTTTATAAATTGAATCGTAAGTGTTGAATACTCATACGATATTATTCTTGATAACTTAATATTATCATAATTATCATTAACATCTGACATAGTTGTAATAACTTCTACATTATCTCCAGTAACAAACTGCTGCTCTAAATGACATCTGTCTAAAATAATTAAATACTCTACACTTGAGGCATTATATAAGATATCTTCCATTAACGAGGGTTGAAATCCTACCATTAATATATCAGCTTTATAAACATCCTTGTAACTTAACTTCCAATGTGGTATATAATGTGGATAGAGCTTAACTGAATCATAAGCATAAAAGGGCTCTATCACAACTACTCTTGTTGGCACACTATATAAAGTCTTTAATATTTCTTGCAAATAATAAACTAAGGTGTCAACAAAATGAACTCTTGTTCGTTCCTTAATATACAAAACTTTAGTATATTTATTATGACTAACATTTAAGGCCTTCTCCACATCTAACTGCTTGGAATAAGAATAATTTATACGAGAAACAATGGTGTGTAATTTAGTAGACACAGTATTATAGTTATCTAATAATTTATTATACATTTCAACAGACTCTGCATATTGCGACTGCAACTGACTATTTACTAACTGCAGCGAAGAAACCTTATTATTAGCAAGCAAAGTTTCTGTATATGCACTACTATAAAAATCACATAATGTTTGTATAGTGTCTATAACATCTTGTCCATATTTTTGTAAAACATAGGTAAGCTCTTCTACAGTCTTATAGTGTTTTATTCTATCTATCTTTCTTAAATCGAAATCCACTACATCAGCATCAATTTTAATATTGATATGCTTATTAACAACATTAACATTTTCTTTGAATGCGAATAGCCCTGATGGAGTAAAATATTTCTCAGCAAACTCTTTTGTTATTATTATATCAGATGTATCTTTCAAAGTAATAACTTTGTATAAATCTTGTACAGTTGTAATACATCTATTTCCTTTTATGATTACATCATTGTCATTTTCTAATAAAGCGATATATACCATTAGCTAACTCCTACCACACGTCTTAAATCATATTCAGACCCACCTAATTTTAATGAAGAAATTCTTACTATCGGAAAATCAGGTATTTCGACTTCTAATATATCAGACATTAGTGTCTTTAAGGATACACTATTATTTATTCTAGTCTCTTTTAGAGACTGTAAATCTACTCCTACAAATTTATACTTATCTATATACGTGCAATCTAATTTCTCACATGTTTTCAAAACACCGAGTGTTGTTGTCGGAACAACTACAATACAATTCTCCGTTACAGACACCTCATTGAAGTCTTCTTCATTAACAAAATAACTATAATTATCTGCTAAGTTATCATATAATAAATTAGCTATAAAATTATAAGAATAATTTATCCTATCAACAGAAGTTACACACACTAAATTTAAGGGTACTCGTTTTAACAAATCTACTGCTGTAAAAACATCTGCAATCAAATCAGCTATCTCCATCCTATAGCAATCCAAATCCGATTTAGTTATAAACTCTGTTAATCTGTGATACTCCACATCTTTTTCAATTAACAAAGTTTTGCCACTAAATGCTAAGTATTGAGATAACAATAAACTAAACGCTGTGCGTTCATCACAATCTAAGCCTACTAAACTAATTATTTTACATACATTATCTATATCACTTATAGTTTCTTCAATCAAAGTAACAGGTTCTATGCCTTTTAAGTACTCTTCATCGTCAACATAATGTTCATCTAATGATTCTTTATTTTTAAGCCTATCTTGCACATAAGAAGCTCTTGGTATGCGATAAACCGCTTTCCTTTTTGCTCCCAGCACATCTTTTCTAAGCGTTCCCTTTATTATGCCATTAACATATTCTCTGGTAAGAAATCCTTCAACTATCTCCCAATTATCAAACTTTTTCTCGTCTATAATATATTTTACAGACGCTATTTCTTTTGATTCATACTCTGTGATATAAATAACTCTATCTACCTTAAAAAATGGATTATCAAGCATAGTAGACAAGTAATTAAGAGCTGTATTAGCATAAGGTATTGTCTCTTTTGTAAAAAATAACTCTGTAGCTCTGATAGGTGTCTGCTCTATATATTGAGCTAACTCATCTAAAGTATGAAATAGTACAAAATCTGTATCTGATTGTCCTTCTCTAATTGTAGAATCAACAAACGAAGAAACTACTACAACCATCTTCATGCCGTTTTACACCTACTCATCTAATACTTTCATAAATCCTATTGTTGATTCATTAAACTCTGGCACAACTACTTTTTCTTCTCTTTCACCATAATGTAAAACTTTACTCCCATAATATTCATGTGTAGAATATTTGCGCTGTAACATCTCATCTAAATCGAAGAAACTATTTATATCTCGTCCAACAATCTCTACTACTTCATCTTTATCAGCTAAATGTACATCCTTAAAAATCTTAGAGGCATTAGAATAAATAGCTATATTTGCGTTGGCTTTCAAATCCTTCCAATCTAATTTTCTACTTTTTATAACGAATATAATTTTTAGTAATAAAGACGATGAATAAATTATTTGTCTATTGTGGTCTATTATTTCAATGAAATCTTTGGCAGCCTTTTCATCTACAAATAACTTCACGCCTTTATACCTATTATCAAGAGCCTTTGTTTCTGTAATATTCTGAACAAGTATATCAACATCGTAATCAGCTACTAATAAAGATATAAACTCTTTTAACTGCTGTGCATGACGAAGCTCGTCTAAAACTGTTCCATTATATGCTACCACCGCATAAGCAACAGTGCCATTGACATACTCTATCAACCCATCTTTGTGTATAGTACGTAATCCAAGTAAAGAATGAACAGAAGAAAATTCATCATATAATTGATTCTTAAAATGTCTCATTCTTTCTTTTTCTCTACCTATGGTTAAAAGACTGACTCTTACTACAAACACACAATAAATAGGCATAAAAATATACCACGCCACTATAAAATTAAAATAAACCCATAACAATAAAGGAGTTGCGGCTATCCCTAAGAAGGTTATTATTGGCATTAAACGCCCTTCATGCTCACCATAATAATTATCTACGTCTAGCAGCATAGAAATCTTTGTGTCCGTCAAAATAACACCCCTCTGCAAATAAAATACCCTCTGACATAGCAAATAACTCATCTCTGAGAACACTGTCTATATCACTTGTATCTATATGCGAATACTTAGATACTAATGACACATCAGAAAACCAAAACGATTCTAAAAAAGCTTCAATTAAGCCGCTTGTATTTATAGTTTTCAATCAAACTCATCTCTCTCTTACTAAGTTCAATCTGGCAGCTTGTCTATCCATTAAAGTATTGTAATAATCCCAACCATTTGCTTGTTTAGGGCCGACAAGTGTACTCACGTTTGTGTCCCTAAAATCAATTAATCGTTCAAATAGGCTAGAATGCTTAGAAAACCCAATGTTTCTCCAATCCTTAGCTGCTATTATAATCACATTGACTAGTAAGAATAGATATGTCACTTGAATAACTATCTGTATTAACAAACACACTGTAGTAGATAACTGCAAACTAGGTAGATACATAGACAACTTATTAAATATGCTATTTACAAAGTTCATAAAACATATCAATAAGACTGTACACACATACCCAAAATAAGACTTGTTCTCCTTTCTTAAAAGTAACTTAAACACAAAAATACTAACCATTACCAATATAAAAACTGCTATAACTGCTAAAGGTTTAATAAAACTACCCAAAAACGTAATAATATATAAAATAGCAGCTATATATATAGCTGGAGTACCACCAGTTTCTAAGACAAATCTCGAAAAAGACGTAGGAGATTGTCTCATTACAACATCTCTGTGTGCCATTGATAAACGAATCAAGTCTTCATTTGAAACTTCATATATCTCTAAACAGTCAGCTGATTGTGTGTTGAAAATCTTATTATGATACAGTGCTAAATCTAAAGCCATGCATTTAATGAATGTCTCATCAGTTACCTTGCCTATAAGAGTTTTATTTTTAGCTATATACTGTTTCATATGATTCGAAATTAAATCTATTCTCTTTATAATTTGCTCTTCTCTAATAGTCCTATTACACCATTGCGATTCTCCTACATTGGCAATAGTAAGCGGTGAATAAATTGGCACAGCCCAATCAACAGAAGGCGTTATATCGTACAATTCATATAACCCTAAAACATCTAATTCACCCTCCATGAAATCCAAACTATTAAAATAGGCGCTTACATTCCCTACAGTCTTTATTCTACCCCCCTTTTGTATCTTTGTCGTATACGCATAAATATTATACTGTCTGTTATAATTATTCACATTCCATAAAAGGGCATCTATAAACGCATAATATGGAGAATAAAAGGATGCAGGAGTACCTGTTGAGGCAACTTGATATATATTACGAGTACCAGGGTCAAAAGTTATAAAAGTAGAATCAAATAAAGTATCCGTGCTAACGTATAACCCATCATTAACAGTTTCAATCCCCTCTTGCCCAACTGCAAAATGATTTTCATTATATGCGGCATAAATATCCTCTAACGATTTGAAGGTTGAAGAGGATAATATATCCCCAAATAAGTCTATCCAATGCATGTCTAACGAATCTAACTTCAGATACATCTTAGTCGCTATCTCAGGCTCTGTTACTTCAACTACCCCTATCTCATTTCCTGATTCCCGCTTTTCTAAATTTAACATCTGCAGGTAAGAAGCTTCTTCCTGTAATAAATATTTATTTGCTTCATAATAAGTTAAATCAAACACAGTAGGAACTAATAAAATCACAGACACAACTAGTAATAATACACCAAGACACTTAAATATAGTTCTAAACGACAAAGAATTACCAGCAGCATCTAAATAGATAGTTATCATCCAAATTATAATAATAAATAGCATTATTAGTTTATATACGAAAAGCACTATATACTCTATGCCATCCATAAAAGCGAAATTTGGTATTTTTATATTTGTGTTAAAAGTACCAGATTTTAAAGATTCAATTAATTGCTCTAATTTATAAGCCATCAGCAATCCTTGCTGAGTTAGTCTCATACCTACATTTAAGCCTTCTTCTATTTTGTTTATATTCTCTATAGGAGCTCCTCTTAATACTTCCAAAATATTATTGATATATCTTGAAAAATCTATACCACCTCTTGTTAAATCATACGAATATATAGATTTAAGAGCACTTAATGTAGATAAATTTTGAGTTGATAATTCAGCAACATCTAAATCACCACTAAAAGCAGTAATTTGTTTTATTTCCCAGTAATCCCCTTCTATAGCCATCATATCTGATAAAACACTATCTACATTGTTAAAATCAGCTGGAATCTTATAGCTATCTCCATAAAAAGATAAAAACCCAGTATTATAGGGCTTATAGTTTGCTGTATGCAAAGTTGCATTACTTGCAGCAGGAATAACAACAACGCCACTTTCTGTCAATATATTACCGTAAATATCCATGTAAAGTGGAGAAGTCATATCTAAATTCAAATTATAACCAATTGGCATATTAGCTTCTAAATTCTTCAATAGCGCATAATTGAAAATAGTATTTTTATAAATCTTCTCTGCAGTTTCTATTGTTGGTAAAACAGGAGATGACATAAAAATGGGTTTAGGATTCCTAACATAAAATTGAACCTTAGAAAATAAAACTTTGTCTCTATATATACCAGATACTACGGCTGCTGACTGTAACACAGAATATTGCTTTGCTTCGTCATCTTCTAATGATAGGTATTTTTTGATATCATTTGTTGACAATAAAATACCATTAAAAGGAAAAAGACCTTGCTCTCCTGATTCATTATACTCAGCAACGTTAGAACTTATAAATTGACTATATACTTGCTTCTCAGCTGATTTGAACAATTCATAAATGCTAGTAGTAAAAGTATCTTTTACTTTAGTCCATAGTTGGTCTAACCACGAACCAGTATCAGAAGCAGCATCAATATTATCTAACCTAGATATAGCAACATCTCTCATATCTGCTAATTCAAACAAATTATAAAAATTATCGTCCAAATATAAAACAATATCTTTATCCGCATTCATTAAGTCTTTTAATGTAGCTACTCTTAGGGCTCCTGTTCTTCCCGTATTAAAATAGTCCACAGCAGCTTCCACATTTGTATCTATATATAGAGCTTTTCTGTGAAATCCAAAATTATAATGAAACCCATTAATAAAGTCCTCATTCGATGATAAATTTATTGTCATGGGGTCATACGTGCTGGTTTTCATAGGCACGTACATAGCAGATAATGAAATTCCTTCTAGTATGTCACTGGACAACTTTGACGAAGTCACATCAAAGAAATGCTTAAAGGGCTTACCTATAGTAGACACATCATAATTAGCTAACGAATCAAAAACATTTATATTAGCTAGGCTTGTATAGACTTTAGCTAAACTATTGAAATCAGATAACTCTTCACCTAAGTCAAGCTCCTTATTCCACATAGTTTCTAGCTCATTTGAATATAAAAAGTCTAACCCTCTTCTAACAGATAATAATCCTTGTAAATATAACTGTAGAGACGCGTAATCTTGATTCTTTACATAAGGAGCTATTTTTGTTATATAAACTGTAGAATAATAACTTAACTCGTTTACAGTCGCTAATAAAGCAATATAGGCTTCACTGTTTATAGATGTCATAATCCTAGAAGAAGTAAAATAAGGCACTACTGGAAAGAATAAACTTGTAGCTACATTTTCATATATCAAAGAGTAAACATTTTCATTCACACCATACTCACTTGGATTAAATTGAGTTAAAGCAGCTAGATACTTAACTCTCGATTCAAATGTTAGCATATTTTTCATGCCATCATCTGTTACCTGTACACTCAGTAACGAATTAAAATCATCTAAAGCAGTCTCTAAAACTGAAGTAGATACTCCTAAACTTAAATCATCCGTATTTGTCATTTCAGCTATATTTATCTCTGTCGTTGCTTGTGAGTTTGGTAACTTTAAAAAAGAGTAAATTTTATATCTTTCCCAATCTGTAAGACTGTATGCAACTGAAAAATCAAAACCACTTAGCCCAGCCCACGCTTTTTGTGCAGACACAGCAGCTTTATCTAAATCTGACGTAGGGTTAGCATTGATTAGGCTAGCTTCCCAATCTGATTTAACCTTAATGAGCTCGGAAGTTATTCTTTCACTTAAAAATATATCCAAATTTTCTTTTAATACTATACCTACATCTTCGTCCACCCAGTAATTTATTAAAGACTCTGCAACTGTTGAACTAATGTCATTTCCAAATGATTCCTTAAAATACGTAACTAAGCCCTCTACATTATTCGTAAATCTGGAAAACTCCTCACGTATAGCATTACGAAAATTAATATAATCTATTTCATTATTATTTCTACGCACACGTACATTATTCAAATCTACTACTTGATTATTTTCTAATCCTTGTAAGAAGAGTAAGAAATCAACTCTCTCTCCTGGACTCATTGTAGCATAATCAATATAACCATCAGGTCCCTCAACTACCATATAAGTCGCGTCAGAAGAGCCGACTAACGTATATGCTGCATATAAATTGGTACTGTATATAAAAAATATAAATACCAATATAAAAAATACCTTTCTCATGTTAACTCCTTTTATGTAGGAAAGGACTAATATTAGTCCTTTCCTGCCTCTGTACTATCCGATGTCGAATCTTCTTTTATGCTAGTTGATATCCCTTCCTTATACGTAAATTTCAACTTACCATCTTTAGACTCAAAAGTTAACTCGTTCACAGTCTCTCCAAACAGGATAGTTTCAACTGTATGCAGTTGTCCACCTGAACTATAAATTAAACCCCTCACAGGACACTTACCCGTAAATTTCGTTGCAACGTCACCTGGAAACGTCAAATCGCCATCGCTGAATGTACCTTTTACTACAACATCATCTTGTGCATATATAGTCACAGAATTACTAGTTACAAATCCAGAACCATTGTCGTTATCTACTCCTCCTGTAGCTTCTATCTCAGAAAATTTAATAGTTGTAGTACGTGCACTAGATAAAGTAGAAGATGTCGAGGGTACTACAGCACTCGTTGGAATAGAAGCAACAAGAGTTTTGGGTTGAATAGTCTCTTCTGACGATACAACTTTCGTAAACGTAACGACAACACGTAACCACCAATCTTGACCAGGATTTATAGTAGTCTTTAAAGAGAAATCCTCCAGGGCTTTTGCAAAAGCAACCTGAAATATATTACCATTGGTAGAAGTACGCCTATGTTGATATGTTAAATCTGGCTTACCTAACGCTAGAGAAGCTACAATAGTCGGTTCCCATCCTGAACTATCAGCATAGGTTTCAAATTCTCCCTTAAAACACTCCATTAACCATGTTTCTATTCCTTGTGCTACAGTATCTACATGAGACTGTCCTGCATCCCTGATATCTGGGTAAGTAGCTATTATTCGATTGTAAGCCTCCTCTGCAACAGAATTTATAAACTTATCATAAGGCTCAACTGCTGAGGCTGTCATAAAAGTCGGCCGACCTATAGAACCTGTTATTCTATCAAACATAGCTACTGGGTCTGCTGCCAACAAAGTACGCGTGAATATTGTAGACCCCGCATCTACAACTTTCATAGCTACATCTCTATAGTAGCCATTATAAATAAATGCTCCTATAATTACTGCAAGAATCATCTGTGGAATGGCTGTAATCCAATACTGCTTAGCAGGCTTAGCGTAATCATCAAAATCAGTTAATGTCTTAATATTTGGCAAAAGACGCATAACGGTTTTTGAAATAGTGCCCATGTGAATACCCTGTACATTCTGAAAATCAGCTTTTATAGCTCCTATGAAGCCCTGCTGTTCCGATTCTTTATGTGCCGCGTCTACTTTATCCCAAAACTTTGGAAAGGCACAATAAGCTCCTGCTAGCACATTTTTTAGCATAGCTGTCATTATAATGAAAAATGCAGTTCCAGATAGCACTATAACAAAAAACCAGTCAACTACCTCAACTACGTTACCTAATTGGTCTATAGCACCCTGAAATCTTGGATTGTATAAAATATCATCATGAACAGGATTATTCTCCATATAATTCACCTACTTCAATATAACAGCTGATACTTCCATATTGAATTATAATACTATATGGCTAATAATACTCCTTGTACTGCTGTAAACAATAATACAACCAACATAAGCACGCAAAACACTATAACGCCTAATAAATTGCCGCCTCCAGAATAACCAGAACTCTGCTTTGTTACGTGCATCATATAAAGATAATTACCCCACAAGCCTAACGCTAATGGTAACATAATCATACCACTAATATAATTAATTGGCATCAACCAACCTATGATACATGAAATAACAAAATATATAGAAGCCTGCATATACATCTTTCTATAAATAAGCCATGCTGTTCCAAAAAAGAAAGCAGCCCAATTCCAAGTAGCTTTATTCTTTTGTCTCATATACTCAAATTTTTCCAAGTAATAACGCGAATTTTTACCTACCAGTGCTTCTATATCAACAGTTTGCTGACTAAACATAAAGTACACTCACCTCCCTAGTATGCCTACTACTGCTCTAGTAATCCAAGCTATAATTTCTAAAATCAATCCGTTTTGAAATAAACCAAACCCTATAAGTGCTACAACACATCCAATTGTCAGTTTACCTATATTAATAGTTTCCACTGTCTGCCTACCAAATGTTAAAAACTTATATGGGTCAAATACTTTGTTACAAAAAACTCTCCAAGCCTTTACATCAGCTATCATTACTAACCCTAACAATAGCAAGAAAAAGAAAAAGAATATTCTTGGCAATATACTTATGACAACTACAACACATACTGTAATAATATCATCTAAATGCGTTACAAATCCATAAAATGTAAAGTTATCCCAATCAAATGCTCTTTTTACTTCACCTTCTGTTAATTCTGGTTTATTTTCCTCCCCTATTTCGCCTGCTACTGATGTAAATACTTGTCCTGCGTAGCTAAATATTTTTATTCCATACGTTTGAAATATAAGTCTAAATATACTATCAGAATCAGCACTAGTTGACCCTATAATCACTCCCCCTGCATCAGGAGAAAAAGAAAGAACTTGCATATCGCCATTAGTTACTTTATATACACTCATAGTGCCATAGTAAATGCTACTTCGTAAAAGAGCTGTAAATGACTCCCACGTATGCAATTCACTCTCTCGTAATAAATAGGATACCGCAATTGGAGCAGTCCTTATTTCCATAGAAGGCATAAGTGAACGTTCTATAGTAGCTGTATTGCTATTCAATGCAGCGTTGTACACTTGAGTTACAGACTCGCTAACTCCAGGTCTTCTTTTAACGTAATCTTTTGGAAATAATCCATACTCAAGAGTAACAAAATCTCTATTAGCGTTTTTATAACTAAAGATATTTAGATTCATATCAATAAATTTACCATCTGGTCTAATATAAAACGGAAGAAATGTATCAGCATAGTAAGCTGATTGAGAAAACTCAGATATTCGTTTTGGTTTATACACATAACCATCACCTGTATAAGTTATATCTGTAGGATTCGTAGTCGTAGCGTTTGAATCTGGCAGTAGAAAGGAAGAATAAACTAACCAATCGCTTGGCACATCATAAAACAACTGATTCTTAAACATAGTACGAGCTTCACTGTCCGTAACTGTTACATTCGGATTTTTTAACTTAAATGTAAATATGCTATCGACACTTGTTACACCTGTCATATTACGATATATCAAATAATTAGCTAATTTATATGAAGAGCTTAACACTATGTTATTATTCGCATCTACAGTTATTCTTTCATCTGTATTATTAAAAGGCAGAGACACAGGTTTAGTATTCTCCAAACCCCAAGTATGGCGCAAATTAGAAATAGACACAACACCATTCTCGTCCGTAAATAATAGATACTGTGAAGTCCAACCAATTACTGCTCTATAGTCAATAAAAATTTCTCCATTAGCTTCGTAAACAAGTTTGGTGTTTTCTGGTACGTCGTAAACGGTATTACCATTTATTATCCGATTATGCTCTTCATCTATATAAATATTTTGAGTATCTGAGTACAATAACCAAGTATAATCATTAATTCTTTCTAATCCAGTAATCCATTGCTTGTTTAACAGATAATCATAAGAAACTAATACTTCATCGCCATCTCTTCCAAGAGCTGGAAATGTTTTTATTGGAACAGAACCTTCTATTTGCGCTAATCCTACATCGAAAAATGTATTTAATGCTTTATCTAAATCAACCCCATTATAAGGGATATTTAATATATTTGTCTCCGTACCATCAGCTTCCTGTATTCTATCTCCCACAATACTTTCATCTATGGTAACTGACCCACGTTGTTTAATAGTAGCAATAACTTTGTATATCATAGGTATTAAATCATCTAAAGGGCTAAGATATATTCTTTCATTCACACTAGTTAAACTTGTCCTTTTTCTGTCTATATCTACATATGCTATATCATTACTGCTCAAAAAAGGCGTTCTAGTAAATTTATTATTTTCTTCTCCAATATGATAATATCCACCGCCTTGTTGAATTAAAAAATTAGAAGGAGAATCAAGAGGATTAACCGTGTTTATTGTGATTAAACCGTCTTGTGTTAAAATGCTACTAGGTAAATTAACCGGTATAACAAAATGATAATAACCGTCCTCTTCACCCAAATAATAGGCACCTTCTAACTTATCAGTAGATAAATCATTGGGACTAGTAGATACAATTAAATTATTTACAGGCGTCCCTGCCCTATCTACAAATCTTGTTTTATCTGCTACAATCTTTATAAAATAATCATAATGTGTAGCGACAGAGTAATTTGGCGTAATGCTTACGATTTTGACGATATCTTCTCTTTCCTGTACACTAGTAGGATAATATCCTAAATCTAATATAGATTTATCATAAGTAAATGTAATATTCTTAAAGGTATCTCTTGAATCTATATCCTTAACCCTCATTAAAATTAATAATGCAGTGTTTAAGTCACAAGGTTTTGTAAAACTATAGTTAACATCTACTATTCCTCGCGCTAATAAATACCTAACAGCATCTAATTCTATACTTGGTAGGGAATAAGGTAAAACTCTACCATAAACTTCCAATAAATAAGCTTCTTCCATATCAGTTAAAACTGGCTCTCCATACCTATCCATAAATTTTTGAACTAATAAACAAAACTGCGCTAATGTTAAATTAACATCTGACTCATTTTCAGATATAATATAATCGTCTTTAGCTCTCTGCCAATATCTCTCCGCATTTACACGACTAAGAAAAACTTTGGTTAGTCCTTGACTTACATCAACAGTATTTATATTTATAGAAAGCATTGATGCGAATGGGGATGAAGGTAGAGTATAATCTCCGGCATAAGATTGACTATACATATCAATATATTGTACACCAATAGCTCTATAAATGTTCATTATCGCCCATTTTTTACTTATATTGCTACTTGGTTGTTTTACAACTGAATAAGATGAAGGGAAAACAAATTTATCACTTATTAATAAAGAATCAAACCCTAAAATCTCTAAAGCTCGCTCTGCTACACCTTCTTGATTTATAACATCTTTACGCAAATTATTTTGTGTTAATATCCACGAGCCATCATACACAGCACCAAATTTATTTTTAACATATACAAACGGTTTTAAGTCTGGAATTTCCTCTACAGTAGGATTATAATAAATGTTAAATAAATTATTATTCTCATCCTCAGGGTCTAACATTGCATTATTAACAGACTCTAACATTGTTACTTTAACATTATCAAATCCAACAGCCTCTCTTTGACCAAAATCTGTTACTAGTATCTGCTGACTATTACACCCAGTAGCAACAGTTGATTCTCCTTCAAATGTAATTATGGTTTCAGCAAATAAAAATGATGGAATACACAACATAATGATTACACACATAATGACATAGATATATTTCATCATTTTTCCTTTACATTTAATGTTATCTCCATAAAATAAGGGATATCATATCCTATCTCCTGTTTATTTACAGATACTTCATAAAACTTTAGTATAGAAGCAGTTTGAAGTACCTCATCTAAAACTGGCTCGAATATACTAGCTACAGATACAGTTACAGATTTATGCTTACCTTCTCTCACAGCTTCTGTGGACTTGTTTAAGAACTCTATTAGGTTAGCTTTTAACTTTAATTGATATGTGGTAGCGGCATCTTCGGCTTCTAATTCTGTAGAATCATCATTAGTCGCTCTCTTTAATAAAGTATATAATTGGTCTTTTATTGTAAGCTTCTGTATCGGTGTATTATCATCTACATCCACAAATGTGAATAAACGCTGCTTTGCCATATTTGAATCCTTTCATATAATAATTTTTTCAACTTCCGCATCACATTTAAGTTTGTTATAAGCAATGCCAATACAAAATATCTCTCCTACTAAATTACGACCACGTTTTTTCTTTAAGCTATTCAAAACTCTCTTTTTTGTTGCTTGTAAACCACTACCGCTTTTTAATCCAATTAATACACTGAATCTATATTCATCTTTCGGTACGAGTAAAAAACAATCCTCATAACTGTCATACGTAATAGTAAATAAATGATTCAACATTAAACACAATAATAAATGTATAGTCTTTATAGCATTTTCATGTACATAGTAATAATCCATACATTTACGTACTGCATAAACGCTCCATTTAACAAACTTAGTCATATCTCCTATTTCTATAAACTTTATGGCATTAAATGTCTCTTTTCCATTCAATTTTATATACTCCGCAAATATCAAAACAAGCTTATATCTAGCTGCTATATTAGAAATATACAAACTATAATAATCATGTTCTAATTTTACAGCGGAAACATACCCATAATTTATTAACAATCCCCATAAAGAAGCAGAATCCATATCTTTAGTGTATAAAGGTTCTACATTTATATAAGTTGTTATTTCGTTTCCCTCTATAAATTTATAAAACTCAGATATAAAATTGTATTTAGCATCATTTAACGCTGCTACAAATAAGGATATAATATCTTCATTTAACTCATATTTTTCTATACCAGATGTAATATACTTTGCAACATCTTTAGGATTATACAGATACCTATCTTGCACTTCTAAGTCACAATAAGCCCCTTTTACTGTTTCTATATCAAATCCATAATATCTACTAAGGTTGTTTAACTCTCTTAAACTATATCCAAAGTATTCTCTGTAACTACTAATTAATACTGTATAAAACCCTATGCCTTCAATATTTAAGAAGACACTACTTTTTCCAACACACTGCACACCAGTGAATATAGCTCTATACAAATATAAGTTATCCTTTAATACAAAACTAAAGAATAACATAAAGAATGCATTTAGTTCATGCATATACCTACCCGAATAACATTCGAGCAACGGAATATCATAATTATCTATTAACAATATAATTTCTTTGTCAAATAAATCTCTTACACATTTCATCAAAACTGTTAAAGAATTACTCAACTCATCTGGTGTAGCTAAAGCAGATTCCAATCTCGTATAAAGCTTAATCATCTCTATGCAAGAAGGTTTATGCATATCAACTACATTGGCAGAAATATAATCTATATATTTTTTATAAGCTACTAATAAACTTATACGAAATTTGTCTAAAAGTTCTTCTTTTGTTGCTGAATCTTTACATGGCTTAAAATCCACTTTTATAACTGGCATAGTGTTAATAAGCTCAAAAGTATCTGCATAAGAAATATCAAAATTACTAAATGCTTGTTTTGTATCTGCAGTTATATCGAAAAAGGACTCCAGCATGCTTAAATTTACTGACTTACCAAATCCTGGTGGCCTTGTTATTACTGTAACTCTATCTTCTGTTAATAAAATATCATCTACTAACAATGTTTTATCTACATAATACTGCGTATTCGCTAAAAACTCAACAAAAGAATTAGAGTTGCCCATGGCCACCCCTCACAAACATATTACCTTTCTAAAAGAAATCACTATGTGTCCCTGTCCGCATCAATGTAAGAACAAGAATATTGTCTTTTATTTTATACATCAAAAGCTAATCTGATGTAATATGACATTCTCTACATCCTTGCCATTCACCCTGTAAGGCATGGTCTTTATTTCTTTGCGGTAATTTCTTTCCAGCAACTAGCAAAGCCACAACAGTATTTAACAGTTTAATATCATACCCACGTTTTATAAGAGCTTTTAAGTCTTTGTCAAAACGTTTAGTTGTGCTAAGCTTATACATCGCCCTTTAACACCTCATCCATTATCTCTGCAAAACTAGAATATCTTTTTGCATTTGGGTCATTACTAATACGCTCAGCCTCTTTAATAGCTGCAACAGTAACAGGGTTTGGTACATTCGAAGAAATAGTAAAAGGCATTCTGTGTAACCTCACGCATTGACGTAAAAACACATCGATAGCAACTGACATATTCATTCCTAGTTCATCAAAAAGCTTAACCGCCTTATCTTTAAGCTCCTTATCTACAGTAACAGATATGCGAGATTTCATAAATGGCCTCCTCATCTTTTTCTCAAACTCAAAAGATACCCTGCACGTTTTTGTATATGACGTTCTATGGCCATTAAACGAACTTCAGACAAATTTAGTTTTGGATGCCGAATAAACTTAAAACCAAACAAACTGCGCAATTTATCTGCTTGCCTTGTGCTCATTGCCTTTATACAATTTTCTTCAAACGTGGTTGCTCCATTTGCAGGGAAACGTGTTTTTGCATATTGGTCTAAATTAAGTATATCCTCATCCATTGCAAAATTAAATAACGACATACCATGGTCAAACAACGGAGCTGGTGCAACCACATTTCCGCTATGGTTATTGCGTAACACACCAAAATTACCAAAGTGTCTATCTGTATTGTAAATCACCGCATCAAACACAAGCATGTCTCGTATCTTATTTATAAATTCAACACCATGCTCATTATAATAACGCATTACAGCATCAAGACCACCACTTTTGACAATACGACCAATTGGAACATATGCTGTATTTATACTAGTAAACAATTTACATTTAGAGGCTAGTATACCTTTCCAATTTTCCAAATCATAATGTACTGCTGAGATACCCATGACATCAGCAATTTGACTGGCATAATATTCACTATAGGGTTCATTTCCCGTATTGACAAAACCGCTTGTACCACCTTTGTACAAATATATACCATCACCATCAATGTATCGCCATGCTTTCGGTAGCATTCCGTTAGTAGTAAGTTCAGGTGATGTTGTAAAAGATATATCACCTTGTGTTACACCCGTATAAGCCACTAAAGATAAAATTTCAGAAAAACGGTTCTCGTACAAGTTATAGTCTGCAAATCTACCTTCGAAACCCGCTGGTACAACCCAATAACTATCGTTGAGAGATAATCCCTTGCACACATCAATTATACCTTTAGTGTCTCCCATAGATAGACCCAACGATTTCAGGATTTCTTCTACAAACTCCCTGTTCTTTGGAATTGTACGATGTTCAAGCCAGATTGGAAGTCCTACATTGTCAGGAGTAAGGTCAAGCGGTAACAAATTTCGCGATTCCCCAAAACTAATAATTTCAGATGTAAGACCACCCCATTCTCCTTTGATAAGTGAGAATGTGATAAGAGTTATATCAAAAAGTCGTAACTCATATAAATTACCCAATTTATCTCACCTTATCATTTGCTTCTTTACTGCATCTCGTAGTCTATACGTTTCAAAATTCATGACTCTACTTTTACCTTTTAGTTTTCTACGCCAATAATCTAATAAATCACTCATAGTTTGCTCAAATGTGTATTCAGGCGCCCATCCAGTGTGGGAGCCAAATTTATTAAAATCTGAAGTCTGTACATCAACTACGTTGCTTAAAGACTTCCTAGTATACTTTACCTTAATATCTTTAACCGTTGAAAAAGACAGCAATATGTCTAACACATCTCCGAGTTTACATGTATGCGTACCTACCATATCATAATAGGCACCCGACAAAGGCTTAACGGTCACCAACATATAATAAGCTCGTGCTATATCTCTAACATCTGCCCATGTACACACCAAATCAAGATTATCTACCTCTATTACAGGTGCTGATAACCCATCTTCAATCATAACTATTTTCTTTGCAAAAGCAGACTCCGCAAAAACATCTCCTCTCCTTGGGCCAGTATGAACACACGTCTTTGTTGTCATTACATGCATATTATAGGCTTCCGCATAATATCTTCCTAATAAATCTTTGCATGTCTCTGAAATCGCATAAATCGATGTAGGATTAACACTTAAATTACCATAAGGCGACATACAAAATATCGCATTAGACGAACAAACATGAATAATTGGATTCTGATTTAATACTTTAACACTCTCTAATAAGCTTGCCGTACCTAGAATATTTATATTCAACGTATCAATTGGAGCCTTAATCCCAGCTAAGGGATAACTTTGTGCTGCCAAATGAAAAATATAATCTGGTTTAACTTCTGTCAGAATCGTAATTAAAGATACCTGGTCATTCATATCCCCGTAACGCATAAACAACTTATCATTATTATTGACACGTTCTAATAAGTGCTGGATATTATCCAGCGAACTTCGCCATCTTGCTACCCCATAAACATCCCAATTAGTATTCTTCAATAAATAATCTGCTAAATGCGAACCTGCCATTCCCGTTATACCAGTAATTAATGCTTTTGTCATAACTCCTCCTGTTCTTTTGCTACACAATGATTAAAAGATTTGATATCCTGCTCAAACTCTTCATCTGACATACCGTGTAATCGTCCAACGTATTTATTAATATCTAATGTTTGTGTATCTATTGCACGAAAATAAACCCATACAACGGATAACCCAGCAGAAGTTGTAACTACAATATGCGAACGCGTATATAATGGCACTTCTTCCCATTTATCAGCAATTTGTAATTGTAAAGATGACAATTCCAATATTTCACCAACTACTTCTTCTCCACTGTAAGGTACAATACTCAAATAACCATCCACACATACAACAGCATGATTTAATAAAACAGCTGTAAGGCTGTGAACATTTGTTCCAAATAATCTCATCTGTACTGTTTTATCTTGCAATGTACCATAACTAAATAAATATTCCATTCTTAGCGCCAGAACAAATTATATTCTCTACAAAATCACAAAGCTGATATCTAGCGACATTGGGATTTAGTGAAAAAGAAAAAGACTTTTCTATGTCACATGAAGTATCTGCAGCATAATAAGCTAATAAATGTGCTATATAAAACATACTATAACCACCTGGGACTAACTTACTAGTATAATGCACTCGTTTGTAACGTATATCATAACTCTCTAATATATAAACATTATCCGTAACTAATAATAACTCAGCATTTGCAAATTCTTTACAACGATTACACAAATATATTGCAAAATCTAATTCTGCCCGATTAATTGCATGAAAACCCTTATCTGCGCTTAATACGCATTTAGATATAACAAAACCCTCTCCATTATCACAGTAAATCAGACCGCCTAATCCGATTCTGTCCTCTATAACAGGCCTATAAGAACTTTCAGAAAATATCGTAACTTTTATAAAAATCACCCTCTATTGAAATAATGTATTCATAAAATAGTCAAAAACATTATGGCCTTTACTTACTATGCTGAATTGGGTGTTTTTATTTATGTTCTTTACACCAAATGCAAAATCACTAAATCTAAAATAAAATATATTACCATCATAGTAATAATCTACTGGGTTTACACCATGTATAGCTTCTATAGTAGCCATACAGTTACTTAGCACAGACGCATAATCAGAAAATTCTTTCTTCGAGTATACAAATCCATCTTCTGTTATCCAAAAAGTAACATTGTCAGTATTTCCTTGCGGATACCTAGTACCTATAAACGTACCATTGAGAGTAGTGTACATACTAGGTAAGCTGTATATGGCATCCTTACGCACAGAATTTATAGCTAAAGCCGCATCACTAAAATGTGTATAGATACTATTCTTATTCACGCTATTCAAAGATGGAATTAACCAGCCATCTTTAGAATCAATAGCTAGCCATTTGGCATTCAACGGTATAACTATATCAACAACTCTTGGTTTACTATCTACTAACTCTATTAACAGAATATCAAATTTATAATAATTTTCATAATTTGATTCTAGTAATATAGCATGAGCTGGCACATCAACATCATAAAACATATTTCTGCCAACATTGATAGTAATAGTCTTTACATTGTCTATTGAACCCCTTAAATCCTTTTTTACAAAGTTTACATAAACACCTATACCTAATCCGATAGCTATTATAATACTCAATATAAAGGCCATGTGTTTAACCACATATACCACATCCGCTCACATATATTAGTCTGATTTAACTCTTACTGTATTTTTAAGCACTCCGACTTTGAATTAAATACGTATATGCCCCTAAAACAGATAAATGTGTTGTTTGAACTAAACTTTCTGCTGTATCTCCCTTGACAATTACAGGCACCTCTGCAAACTTTCTTGTACACACCCAATTATAAAACTCATTAGCCAAATCTGTATGTGCATTCAATTTGTTAATAACATCATTTGCTTTTTCCCTAGATAAGGTTTTCTCATTCACTAAATAATTAAAAAGCCTCTCCTTCATGCTTATTGTCATGTACAATCACACTCCTAAAAAACTTCCACTATAGACCCATTCTGCAATAAAGATTCCATCGTTGGAGCTTTTCTTTCTGAATAATCTGGTTCTTCTAAAACTAAATCACTTTTCTGTTGTAACTCTTCTTGTAATATACTAGGATTGAAGTCAACTAACGAAGAATACATAGGATGTGCCTTTATAAAACTAGCAATTAACCCTCTTTTGTTGACTTTAACCAACGCCGCAAATTCATAAATAAACTTTACTAAAACTTCCTCGTCTACATTTGCTAACTTTGTGCGTACTTTAAGCGCATCATCCATATTTAACTTAAATGAAGCCAAGCCCTTCTTTATTTTTAATACCTCTAAACATATATCTAGTATACCATCACTGAGATGTAGTGAATTTATATACATCAAACCGTGTGTCATAGACCCACCTAAATAAGATAATAAATCAATTACGTCATCTACGTCTACATACCCAATAAATTCTTTTATTAAATCAGCAGACACGGCACTGTTAGACTGAAATCCTGATAACAAATTCAAAGCTATACGAGGTTTACCATCTGCCCAATCAGCTATCAAGCCTAAAGTAGCATCTCCACCTTGTACATTTAGATTTCTCTCTCTTACGATATCTTTTAATAAAATCATCAAGTCAACTTTCTTTAACTTATTTAACTTTATTGAAAAAGCCCGAGATTTTAATGTGGGAATCAAATTATACGAATTAGTTGTAATCAAAATAACATATACATTAGAAGGCAAATACTCAGTATCTACTAAAAAGACTTCTTGAGCAGCATCCGACATGGCGTGTGCTTCATCTAGCAGTATCACCTTTGTTTTTATTCCAGATACACCTAAATTAAAATTATCAACAACATCTTTTGCGGAATCTTTTCCACCGTTGATAGACATATTAAATAATTTAACATTTTTCGTTTCCATATTTTTATCTATAACATTACTCATTATATCTGTGCAAGTTTTACACGTATAACAAGGCTTATTTTCACTTTCACAACACAAAGCTAATGATATAAGTTTCGCTATCGTTGTTTTACCTAAACCTTCATCTCCTTCTAAAATTAAAAATCTAGGTAACGTCCCACCCGAAACATGATTCTTCAAAAACTCTATCAAATGAGTGTGTCCAACTACATCTTCAAACTTACTTGGCCTCTTTAACATTTTGCACACTCCGCCCATCATATATTCCGCCTAATTTAGCAAAACCATACGCTAACATATTTTCTTTGTCTATACCAAATGGTATTTCTACAGATAATACTTTTTTTGAATCACTTATAAGTAATTCATTTTTATCTCGCGTAGTGCAATAAAAGTAACCGTTGGGATAATTTGTAACAGTAACAAGCTCTTTTATATCTCCAGGCTTAATATACGGAAAATCATCTAATTTTCCAAAGTCATTAGAAATATTAGACAGAAAGTCATCAACTTCTTCTCCAACAGCTAAAGTAAATTCAATAAAAGATAAATACCAACCTAATAGCCTAAACATTGTACTGTAATGCGACAATTTTCCTTTATTAGCCTCTACACAATTTCCATTTCTTAAATCTCTAATCCAACCCTCTCTATATATCAAAGCTGTACAGCCTGCTATGCTCAAAACATTAGGTGTAGGCAACCAAGAAAAGATTTTTTGCCTTAATTTCTTAAATACTTCCGTATCATCATAAGCTATATTACGCCTGGCTTTATTAAATTGCAATTCCACTAAAGCTTCATCAGCTGTTTCTCCAAATCCAATAATATTGTGGACACTATCTATTTTTGAATACACTTTATCACGTCCTTATTATAAGGAGTAAGGGAGATTTCACTCTCCCTTACTTTTTCGAAGTTTCAGTTAATCACAGTGTAACAGAAGCAGCTTGCGCACTGACAGAACCAGCAGCATTTTCTTGCAAGCTTTTAATCACATCATCCAAACCATAAGCGGCTGCAAAACTCGCACCCTTTTGCTGTGCCCATTTCAAAGTCTGTATCTGGGCTTCCTGAATAGCAGCAATGTCTTCTTTAGAAGTCACGCTAATCGGGTCTTGCAAGCTGCGAATCGGAAACGCATTAACATATTCTTGTTTACTCCGCTGAAATACAGGAGCTTGTTCCCAAATACCAGTGAAACGAACAGTGCGAGTGCGCTCCACATTCTTGGCATCGACCTCTCCAGTTCTAACTTTAAAGCTAAGAGCAGTACGCAATCTCCCTTTACGAGTTTCACCCTGCTTAACCTGAGAGGTAACTTCATGCCGCTGGGGGTCTTTCAAAGCATCTGCTTTACCTACGACACGAAGTCGAGGCGAACCAACGAGCTGGGTTATAGAAGCTTGTGCAGACTTATTCGCCTTCGGAACTGCCCAAACCAATTTAGCAGAAAGCCCAGAACCATTGTCATTAATATAACCAGCCAACTGACTCGAAATATACCCAAGGAGTTTCTTAGTGGAGAAAATTTTCTCTTCTTTTACTCCAGCAGAAGAAGGATGCTCTGATGGCGTGCTTATTACATAGCCAAGAGTCTTAATACTCTTATCATTGACATATACGGCAACTGGAGTACCATTTTTCACAGCCTGTTTAAGTTGATTGAAAGCTGCAATATTCTCTTCATTCTGCACCAACTGCTCTTCATATTTAGCCAACTGGCTATCAGAAACAACCGGAACAACCGCCAATGAAGCAGGTGTATACTCAGAGGGTTTTGGTTTATCCAGAAGAATTTTCTCGATAGCCGTCTTAAGAGTACGCTCTTGCTGTATAGGGGCTCTCTTGAGAATATCTTCCTCAAGGGCCTTAGTCTGTGCCGCTGTAAGCGCCGGCAACGCCGGACTACCGGGTGCGATAGCTGTTTGAGGCGTAAGTGTAGCGCCACTGGACTTATAAGACGCAAAATACGTGTCTGCAAACTGCACTACTGCCTCTTCTTTGTCTGCTGGGTACATCTCCCTTGTTGCGCTGGGTATGGCCGCATAGATGTTCTCTACGCACTCTTCCCATGCCCATGGTTTCCCGTTTGAAGCTGCCTTCACCAAGATTAGTTTTTGAGCTTCCTGTGATACTGCCATGATTTGTTGACCCCTCTCAAAAATTTTTTATTCGCATAGACGCCTCGTTAACATCTATACTTTGATTCGTTCCTTAGAACGATATCACCAATTTTGGGACTCCAATTCTAAAGCTTCTTTAACAATAAGATACTCTAGTGGAGTGTCGATATACTTCACTATAAAGTCAATTCCACATATTTCAATCAACTTAATAGCTTCTTCTTGCCTTAAATTATATTTATCTTTGATTATTTCCTTTACTGTCATTTTCTTTCTCCTAATGTATATGGAAAACAAGATTTATTTTTTTCCTTTTTCTTTATTGATTACATAATATACAGCCCAGACTCAAACAATGCTTTTACCTCTTCGGATAAATCCATTTTTTGAGAAGGAATTTTATAATTACGCACTTCATATGCCCACCCTTTTATTCTTTGCACGTTAGACTTATCTATTAATTCATCTGGAATGCTAACCTGCAATGGAAAAGTGAGGTCGAAACGTAATAATAATTCTGGTACTATATGGCCTATAATCTCTCTCATAAAATCCTTGTCTCCCATAAGCTTAACGTAACTGTTATTGTTTAATAGAGATAAAATTTTATCTTTTTGATTTCCCTTCAAAGGGCTTAATGATTTTGTCGAATCCCCCTTTATCATTTTATAGAATAAAATCGAATTATACGGAATAAATTCATTACTTTTTATAACTACTTCATAATTTCTAATATTCACCTCTTTTGCCCTAGAATGCGTTGGTAAAATACTAACATTATCTTTAACTAAAAAATACAAATCAGAATCAGCAGTATGAATATAAACATGGTCAAAGTCATCTCTAAATTTATCCACGCAAGAACTGATTAAATCATCTGCCTCATATCCTTCCTCAAACAAAACATCAAACCCACAATCTTGTAAAATATATTCAGCTACTTGTTTCTGTACTAAAATCTTGTCTTTGTGTGTTCTAGTTATTTTATAATCAGGAAACATACCTCTTTTAACATATGGCACTCTGTCACAACAAAAAACCATAGGGCCCGTTTTTAGATACTTATAGATGGAATTAAACAACAAACTAGTACCACCCGTTGGTATTATTTGCTCCCTATAACCACCTTCCGTTTCTACCACATCGCCTTGAATAAAACTATGCAAATTAACTGCCCCAGCATAAATCGCTGAGCTTACATCAACAAGATGCAAAACCCTAGGCATATTAAAACTCCCTCATAACTCTCTCTGATATCTTATTTTCATAACAATGTTTGAAAAACCTTAAAGCCGCTAAAATAACTCTCCAAGACTTACCTTTAATTAATGACTGCTTAACTGGATATATTGGTATAGATTTAGAATCTATAAACAAACTTTTATTCGCATATAACCTTTTTACCAAATCATTAGTAATGTTTTCATTATCCACTAACGATAACACGGCATTATAAAACACCATAAAATCTACTACACTTCTAACTTGACTTGCATACTTTAGAGTATTTACATTCTTCTCTAGCCATTCTAAATTATCAAGCTCTGTGTTTATGTCTACTGCTAAAGGGTCAAATGGTATACTGGTGTTCTGAACAAACCCTTCTATATTGCGTCTTTTTGCTTCTGCTGTAGCTTCAAACACAGCTAATTTGTTCTCCAAAACACTCTTTAATCTCTCTACAACTTTTTTATCCGCATCAGTTGAATTCATATACTTACATAACTCTCCATAGATTTGAAAATTAACTAATTTAACAAAAGCATCTAACCCCTCGTCATCAATTTTTCTAAATATATCTTCTACTAAAATATTACTCAAAACATTCATATTTGCACTTTTTCACCTCATTTCATAACATCTCGTAAAAAATCAAACTCTAATGTCTCTTCGTCACCATCATCTATAGCCTCAATTGGAATGAGGGGGAGGGGGTCAGATGAAATGTCAATAGCTGGCAATGTTTGCATGGATACATTATTAGTTAGTCTAGGCATATCTGCCGCTATTATTTTTAAGGTATCTAAAACTTGCATATTTACATCTTTTGTCCTAAAAGACTTAGCATTTCTCTCCGCTAAAGTCTTTTTGATTAACAAGGTAATCATTTCATTTATACTGCTAATAGGAACATGCTCTAAATACGGAAAAATATCATCAGGTATTTTGTAAACTATTTGCACCCATCATCGCTCCCATCACAGCTTCTACATTTGCAGTAGCTAAATTGCTTACCTCAAATTCCCGTATAGAGCTTCCAAGAGCCAAACTTAACATTGTTTTTATAGAGTCATTGCCTTCTCCACTAAAGGGTCTTCCTACATACAATACATTGTTAATGGCGCGTAAAGCTACACCATTATATGACAGTGTATCTATAATACCATTCTTTAGCTCTGATGCAAATTGAATCTTGGCGTTTGATACATATCTCTTTACATCATAGTAATTAGAGCCATTTCGAATACGTTCTTCAACAAAAGCTTCCTTCGCTTCTTCTCTTGTTATATTAAGTCCACTTCTTTCTAATTCTCCAATAACAAAAGCCTCCAAATTTATGCCTCCTATAGGTAAAGACCTAGCTCCTTTCCCTAAAGGTTTAAAATTACGAAGAATCGTTATATCTGTAGACCGATATCCGGCATCTATAATAAGAGATATACCATTAGTGAATTGTCTGTCCTTCAGGAAAGCATAAGCTGCTATTACACCCTCTGGAAATACAAATATATCTGCAGCTTTTATATTAAAGACAACATCTCTCCCCAATAATGGGAAATTTATTACATAGCTACCTGCTAAATTAGCTCGTATCGTAGCATCATACGCAACCTGCGCAGAGAAAAACTCTGCAACTGGAATGCAAATACCAATTTTTACATCTACATTAGTTAAATCTTCCGCTATCAATTCTCTGCATATAGCATAAATAGCATTTACATATGTCGGTTTTTGCTCTGTTTTAGGGCTTTGATTATCAATAACTATTAATTTTCCTTGATACAAATCCCCGACCGCACCTTTTACATACCTAGTATTTATTAAATCTCTTCTTGGAGCTGCTTTAATGATAAAATCATTAAGAAAATCTTCATCATAAGTTTTTGCTGGTAAATTAATATCGATTTCAAAACTTACACTATCAAATATACGAATATTATCCTGCGCCTTAGCTATCCTTGTCTGTGACCCACCAACATCTAGTGCTCTAAGCATTTTGTTTTATCTCTCCCATATTGTAAATTTTTTGAAAACATCATAAACACCATTTTTTACTTCTACTACAATACGTCCATATTTCATAAACAGAACATTCTCATTGTAGTCATTCCCAAAGTACAATCGCTTTTTGTTTATAGATGTTCTCGTGTCTTGTTGCACACTCAAAATATCAATTGGAGTTTTTATATTAGCTGTTAGTAAATAACCATCTTTTACTCCAATTATATCTGAGAATGTAAAATAATCTTTATTAATCTTAAATACTACATTGTACTTTTTAAAACTATTACGTTTTACTATCGTGAAATCATTTAACTGATTGTAATAAAGAACAAATCTATCGTTTCTTATTAAAGAGAAACCTCTCATATACCGAACAGTATACAGGTTATCTTTTATCCTAACAACATCACCTTCAAACAAATCCAACATATCAGCACCACAAACTATAGTGTTGAGTTTCAATATTAAAGAATTTGGTTTTGCTGCTAGAATAAAAGCATCGGGCGTAATTCGTACAGGTATATCTCCTAATGTAAATATGACATACTCTCCAGTTATTGCTTGTGCTCTGAACCTATACGAAAACAACATCACGGTCTTTATCTAATAAATAATCTATTGGTAACGTAATCAATGGTAACATTACAAGAGTAAACACTTTTCTTCTGTAATCTTTTAACCTATGCGCTGTGATTAAATTTTTGCTTAAAGGGCTATACTCCGCTAACGTAATTTGCTGTGTATTATCTAATAAAATGGCATCTGAATCTCTCCTCTCTTGATATGGCTGGACATCAAAATCCAACTGCACAAATTTGTTATTAACTATCCTGTAATAGTCAATAATACCCATTACCAATCTCCTTCTAGCTTCATTAAATACTGCTTAATCTCCCCTAATGATTTTCCATATAAATCATTTTTCACCTTGTCGCTAAAATATACACACCTATTTTTAGGGTATACTTTGTCCTCATATTCATTTCTTACAAGTTTTTGATACACACAAGAATGTAGCGATAATATTAGCCTATCAAATGACATACCAGTTATATCTTGCAGTCTAGCTAACACATCTGAAATAGAATTAGCATGAATAGAAGAAAACACAACTTTTCCAGTATTCGCAGTATTGATAGCATCCACAGCAGTGTGAGCAGTAATTTCGCCAATATACACAATATCAGGATTTTGACGTAATAGTGAAGTAGTATTCTCTTTATACTCCTCTTCAGTTTCTACATTTATCTGCTCAATTCCATCAACTAAAATTTCAACAGGACTCTCTATTGAAACTACTTTATATACACTTCTATTAACCAATTCTTGCAAAGCAGATAAAATTGTAGTATTCTTACCACTCATCGTTTCTCCAACGAACAACCTTAACCCTTTTTCTTCACTTAACATCTCCTCTCTTATAAAAGCAACTGTACGGTCATTTATGTTTAACTCCTCTAAGGTTAGAGTTAATACATCATCAGGGAGAATTCGAATAGTAATCGCTCGTCCGTAATAAGTTCTATTTAATACTACTCTACCTCTAGTATGTCTATCCAGACTTACAGATAAATATTTTGGCATATTATCAATTTCCGTAACTGGGGAATTCGCTTTTACTGCTAATAAGTTAGCAATTTCCTCTACATCAGATGTTTCTATCACTCTCCTTGACATAACTTTCTTCTTCCTGCAATTATAATATATTAAAGCGCCAGACGCTATTGTTGTAATAGTAATATCAGAAGCTTTTAGCTGCAATGCTTCCTCTATTATCAAATCTAACTTGTCCCTAATTGGCACCTTGTTCAAATACCAAGGCATACCATAATATCTAATAAATAACTTATTAAAATAGTGTATAGGGATATATGATTTTTCTACCCTCAAATTCATAACATCTTGAATATGCGTATCGAATTCAGGCAATACGCCAACATGTATAACTTTCTCCCGTAAATCATACCTTAATGGAACACACTTAAATCCCACAAACTGATT
This sequence comes from Candidatus Endomicrobiellum cubanum, assembly GCA_031269735.1. Classification (GTDB taxonomy): domain Bacteria; phylum Elusimicrobiota; class Endomicrobiia; order Endomicrobiales; family Endomicrobiaceae; genus Endomicrobiellum; species Endomicrobiellum cubanum. The sequence continues at coordinate 74,287 of JAISYS010000042.1, forward strand.
AACAATATCTTTTGGCACATATTGCACCTCTGGTTTACATAACTCCAAACCATATTCTTTTTGACATAAATCAAACAAATCATCTTCGCTTAACAAGTTTTGTTCATATATCACTAGCGCTTCTGGCGTTTTGAATTCACCAGCATTCTTGAACATAAAAAATGTATGCGTTCTTACTATGTCCAAAACCGATGCAGAAAGTACTCCATTCAAACTTAACATTCTTTGCATCACTCTCATACTTACTACCTAAAAGCCTCTTCGAATGTAGTTAATATAGTGTCGTTATCAAAAGGTTGATATTTTTTCAAGCAACAACCACGCATCTCTCTTAAATATGGAATAGGTACTATCTTTACCTTTGTAAAATCAGCATTCAATAGTCTTGTAACCTCTAAAATATCAACAGGAGCATCAATAACTACAATTTTTCTAGCTATATTATCATATTTGTGTTCTTGTATAACTTGTTTCATAGCTTCAATAGACCTTATACTGCAATCTGTTAAATATGATACAGTTAAAGCATCAGAACTAAGCATTTCTAGTAGCTTATGTTGAGTAGTATCTAAAACTACCACAATACACGGATAATAATCTATCCTAGTTTTCAGCTCATTTACAAATAGAGTAACTTCTTCACTATCATCTTGATTCAAGACACCTGCTACACACAACAACTGTTGTTGCCTTCTTTCAACTTTGAACTCTTCTAAAGGCATAGGTTCAATACCATAAGAACTCAATTTAGAGTTTTTAGTAAAATCTAGTAACAAAGTATTATGGCGCCTAGACATCATACCAGCATAAGCTAAAGCTGTGGATGTTCTTCCTGTATCATCTAATCCAATAAATATTCTAACAATATTTTTTATCAAACTGTCCACAATCACAACATCTTCAACTCTTTGGGCTTTCAACATAGCAATCATAGTCTGTTGATAATTAATTATATCTTCATCTACTTCTGCTATTTGAAAAATCAATTTAATTATGTTATTCACTTCATTTTCTAAAGAAGACATTGTCATTCTATGTGTTTGTAAAGAATCCATTAAACTAGTAGCTAATGATGGCGAATTAGTTGGTAGAAACATTGTTTTTGCTGTACCAAGCATAGAAGATATAAATTCATTTGAAGAGGGTAAACCAGCATCCAAATTTTCAATTTGATAGCTGACAGTACCATCCATAACTTTATAAAGTTCAATTATTGACCTTAATAACTCCATTAATTCAAGTTGCACTTCTAATCTACGATTCAATAAAGGCTGTAATTCTACTCCCTCTATAACAGCTTTTTTATCTATAGCTAATGTATAAACTGCCTCCTTCATCTCATTAACTTTAGCTGTTACTGTCTTAGACGCAGAACTTACTATTGCCGTCATAATAGATTGTAGTTTAGAACAATAAATACTGTTTTCGCTAGCTTTTAACACAGACCTCTGTAAACCAAATTCTTTTATTTTATCAAATTTTTCATTAGCGCTAAGGGTTATGTCATTAAAAATATCACGTATCCTAACATCCCACACATCTAACATATTAACTAGACCAGAATACTCTGTATTTTCTTCTATCAGTTTACGTGTTACAGAATCTTTCTCTAAAGACTTTTTGAACAGTTCCCAGTCACGAAAATCAGATATGGCAGCTATCCTTTCTTCTATACTGGGCCCTTTCTTCTCGAATTGCTGTGGTTGAACTGTAGAAGGTTCTTCGACTTCTACAGATATAGGCTCTAAAACAGGTTTAGATTCTACTTTCTCTACAGGTGTTACCTCTCTTACAGGTATAACAGGTTCTACTGTATCAATATTTATAACTCTATCATGCACTGAAGTAGGTGAATCTTTAGATACTTTAACAACATCGTTACCATAAAACTCACTTACTGCGTCTTTCACGTCTGGTACTTTTACCTTTTTAACACATTTTTTATGCACATTAGTTAAAAAGTCCTTTTCTTTATCATTTTGATATAAATAAATCACACACACTTTTGGGTGTTTTTTATTAATAGCTTCTTGCATTTTTTGCTTAATAGGGCCCTGTAAATCTTGTGGAGATAATACAACAATCTCCATACTAGATACGTCAGGGTCTAATGGCATAGTCTGCATGATGTAATTTACATTTGTTAATTGGCATTTATTTTGAAAGGCATTCTTAGCGACTAACGCTATTGATGCAGCAAATATCATGATTTAATATACTCCTTCTATTAGCAACCTATTAGTTCGTGTGGGTGTAGTAGCCTCGGCCTCATCCCCTGCTTTTTTACCTATTATAGCCTTACCTACAGGACAATTAGCGGCTATCAAATTTATCCATTGATTGGAGATGTCATCAGCAGCTATTTTTACTACTATTTTTTTACCATCATATTGCAATCTCACAGTACTACCTATTTCAACAATCCCTGTTGGTGTATAAGACAATTGAAATTGTTCATATAATTGTATTTCATTTTTTGTCTCATCTATAATCTTTTTTAGCTCATAGATATTATCCATTGCAATATTTATATCTGCGTTCTCACTTAAATCACCTAATGATTTAGCATACTTAAAAGCTTCTTCTTCTTTTTCTAATTTCACATAATAATCTTCTAATTCGCCTTTTATCTCCATAATATAACTATAAAAAGCTTTTTGTATATTCTCGCTCTCCTCTCTTAGAGAGTAATCTATGCCACTTGTATACTGAAAACCCACTACCAGACTCCTCTCTAGTGAAATCCATAGTTTATGCTATATCCACAACCACATACTTCGGTTCAGCCTTCATAACTTTCCATAACTGAATAATATTATCCGCAAATCCAATTCTTACCCCCCTTCCGACATTTACAACTTTGTGTGTAACCTCTTTCTTCACAACCAACATAGGATAATTCTCTTCGACTGTAGTCCATGTTCGCTTTCTATACTTAGGTATTCCAAAATTAACTTCATCTACGCTATTTACTTCTTCTAATACTCTTGTTGTTAAATCACTTGCAGCATACTTCGAAAATAAATTAATGTTCTTTGATTCGAATGATAACATATATGCATCATCAGCTTCCTCTAAAAATGAAATGACCATATCTTTAGCCATCACAATCACACCTTCTAAACCACAGTTTTCTTTTCCTCTACAGAAGAATTGTTATTTTTAGATTTACTTGATTTTCCGCCACCTACCATCCTATATACTATATATACAAAGGCTGCAAATCCTACAATTGACCAAATACCAAACGATTCAATAGTTGTAAGCAGTTGCGTAATCATATTATATCAATCTCCAATCTCCGTCTTTAGATAAATATATAGCCTCTTTGTCTGTTTTTAATAAACTGGCATACTGCTTTATTTGCACATCTACTGAACTAGCTACATCTGTTACTGAAATCCATTTACCATGTAAGAACAATTCTGCATTTAACCTATCATAAACTAAAAGATAAGGCAATATTGTTATCTCTTTACTTAGCGGTCGTGTTTTTACATATCCAACTGGGTATAAATCTCGCACCTTTCTTTTTATATCAACCTCATACATAATAATCTCAGATGTATATACATCTTCTGCTGTTATATAATTACTAAATACTTTCATCACAAAAGTATTATTAACTGCATAAACTGCATCTATATTGTCTGAATAAAGTAACCTTTTATATAAATTAGTCCAACCTAAATCAGGCCTAGATATATTATATTGTAATAAATAAGGTATTGGAGATACAAAACCTAAATCCTCAAGACAATTCAGGCTGTAATTGTAACTTGACTTCACTATCTCCGCTCCAAATAAGGGACGGTACAAACCATTTACCTGCAACATCTTCTCTAACCTTCCCTTCTATTGTGTGTATATGCAACCCTTGTTCTTTTATTAAAGCATTTCCTAATGAAGTATGCAAAGCTAGAGTGTAATCAAACTCTTTGTTAAACACATAAATTTTATCATTCCTCATCAAATAGCAAACTCTTTTGTTGCTTACATCTAAAAACACCCTAATCATGTTATTTACTCTATTAACATACATACCAATAAACTCAAAAGGGCCAAGTTGAGGTAGTTGAAACTGACCAAACCGTACAATAAGGTCATCTTTATACCCTGTCCAAGTACCATCACTTCTTCCAACGTAAATTATACCGTCCTGCTTTAATACAAATACAACAGATTGAGAATAAAAAGTATTTATTTGAGCATCAATACGTAAGCCAATATTAATCTTATAATTAATTGGATGGGCACTGCATGGATTTTCAACCCATAAATAATCTTGGTCTGTCCAGCAAACCAAAGAAGGCCCTTCCGGGAAATACTTAAAACCCATGAGTAATTCTCCTCTCTGTTGATTCTAATACTAATCGTTCTCTTATAACTCTCTCCGAAACATCCTACAGTAATCCTTTTGGACTTCAATCTCACACTCTACTATAAGTTGAATAAATTCTTTGTCACTTGGCAGTTTACTTCGTTGCACAGCCTGTAACGCCTTGATATATTCCATCCGCAATATCGGAAGTATTGATACAATCTGGTACCTGTTTAATACTCTAACTTTTGCAAAGGATATGGCGTTGCCGTATCATATACCCACTCAACAATATTACGTTTTTCTTGGTCAAATAGTACCCCTATTTTTATAATTGGGCATTCACCGACCATATACTGTTCCGCATAGCCTTTATTGTTTATTTGAGCTAATGCTGTATCCGCGTCTTTTTTATTCAACTTAAACTCTATTATATAGCGCGTATCAGGCAAAGTTATTTCCAAATCTGAACGTCCTTTGTTGCTATACACTTCGACTGCTGCATGTTGCCCCATTAACGTAGCTATCACAAACACAATACTCTGATAATGTGCTTCCGCAGTAAACTTGCTTATTAAAATATACGGAATTGAAGCGAAAAATGACTGAAACCTGTGCATAAAACCATCTACATCCCTATTATGCAAATCCTGTACAAATTTTTCTGCATCAAAATCCTGCCGCTTAGTATTAGGTGTATAATAATTAAACAATTCTTGCGTAAATCCGTACCGTACTTCTGCATTTGGAAACCCTAATACATATTTCATAGTATATTTATTATTAATACATGTTTTTATCGTCAAGTATCCGCTTTGATAAAGCAAAGGCGTTACATTATCACTGCCAGCACGGTAATCAGTAAGCTCATCATCAGTCACAGTAATACCATCATTGAATTCCACTAAATTAAAACTGGATTTGGCAAGCGACTTAACTAAAAATGTTGGAGTGCCTGTCCTAAACCAATAATTACGAAACTCTCTTATATCCAACGTATTTAATACACTGAATGGATTATATATACCACCTATTTTGCTACAAAAACTATAACCATCGTAGCGTGCTTTCATTTCGCCCATAACTTCTTCTATATTCATACCTTTAGCTTGTGCTAACTCTAATAACTCCGGTTCAAAATTGTTGAATAATTCTTCGGCTGTTATACCACAAATATTAGCATATTTGTAGTTCATACTTATGTCCGCTAAATGATTCAAATCACTAAACACGCTAACTTGCGAAAACTTAGTTACTCCCGTCAAGAAAGTAAAACGCAAATATTCATCAGCACTTTTTAGCGCACCATAAAAATATCTCAACTTTGCACGAAACAAATCATTCGTCTCTTCATCACCCAGTGTCTCTATTAGAGGCTTATCATACTCATCAATTAATATAACTACTTTTTGACAAGCCTTTTTGTTAATATTGACAATAAGGTCAATAAATTGGGAAGAAGGTATCCCATCAGTATTATTTGGTAAACCCCATTCATTCTCATATCTTTTTAACCTACTCATTAACCAGGCATTAAAAGTATCAATGGTAGAACAATCTGCACCTCCCATATCCAAATGAATAACAGGATACGATTTCCATTCGTTTTCCAACTTCTCCATAGCTAATCCCTTGAAGAGCTCTCGTTTACCTTGAAAATATGCTTTTAATGTGGATACGAGCAAACTTTTCCCAAATCGACGCGGTCTGCCTAGAAAATATTGTTTACTCCCTGTAACCAATTTATAAACCAAATCAGTTTTGTCCACATAAACATAGCCACTAGTAATCATATCCTCGAAATCTTGAACTCCTATTGGTAATCTACGCATACCCTTATTGCTCTCCTTCCTCAAAAATGTAATTTACTCTCCTTCTGTTCTTTTTGTGCACTCGTATCTTTTTGATACTGCCCTGTAATATAGCTGTTCTAATATCACCTGCTCTTTAGTTGAATTAAAAGATTTCTTATAATTGTGTAATCTAACGTATTTACCCCTATCACTGTCAAAAACTTTACGTGCAGTTTTCATTATTCTATAATCATTTCTAAAATAAACTCAATCGCCATGTCTCCAGCAACAATAATATCTATCTTGTCAGCACTCTTACCCAACACAGACAATCTGCCCCCCGCTTCTTCTAAAATGATTTGTGCCGCCGCTATATCCCAAAGATGTAAATCAAATTCTATATATCCATCAAGTCTACCTTCTGCCACTTTACAAATATCGGCAGAAGCAGGGCCGATACGCTTTATGTCAAATGCTTTATCTTGTAGCTTTTTAATCAAACTAAAAATCTCATCGTTTCTATGCTTATTATATGGACAACCAAACGCTATAACATACTCGCTTAAATCAAAATTATTTGATACACATATATCACTAATTTGCCCCTTTATAAGATTTAGAAGCTTCGCACCTTTATCTCTTTGGGCATAATAAATTTTGTTTTCAACACAGTCATACACAACTCCTATCTCAGACACAAAACCACTTTCCGTAAACTCACCATATCCTACTGAAATAGTATAACTGCCCACATTTTTAATAAAATTATTAGTACCATCAATAGGGTCAAGAATAAACACCTTCCCCTCTCTTTTACCACCACCCTCTTCGTTATAAAAATTAATACGAGAAAATGTTTTCGAAAGTTCATTCTTTAATAAACTATCTACTTCCATATCAACATTTGTAATCAAACTTGAATCCTCTTTTACAGTAATAGTTACACTATCTCTCCTATATCTTGTGTATGCACCGGCAACTTTCACAATCTCAATAATTCGTTCAATCATAACATACGCTTCCTTTAAGAAAAAGTATGATAGGTGACTCGAGGCATCACCTATCATATAAAATAAGGAGAACTACCACAAAATTAAACAGCTATGCAATAGCTGTTTAACCCACTTAGAGGCTTGAACAGAATGCGAAACATTGTCTACTTCTATTTGCCACATATCCTCAACACTTTTTGGATATGTATAGATAATATCCTTAAAGTCTAACACATTACAATACAATAAAGCTTCGTTAAACGATTTGAAGTATACCATAGACTTTTTAATCCCAGAATACACCTTCCCATCTATAAAAGTCGCAAAAACAAATCTCTCAAAATAATTATAACTATCAGAGGCAATATCCCCTTCTCTCTCCTTAGAACTCTCTAAATTCATTAAAATTTCTTCTGCTTCTTTTTCAGAACCACACATCACATTATCAAAATACTCAATAAACTCCTGCAATAATGTATTTACCAACTGTTTTGTTGTGGCCAATTCTATTTTATCCTTATAATTAGCCAATGATATAGTTAGAACAGAACGAGTTATATTCTGACTCTCAACACTCAATACTCGCATACCATATTGCCAAGTACTTTTTAACTGCTCCAAAGCTATATCTTTTACATCATCTAAACTTTGCTTTAATAAATTGTCCATAATAAGTCACGCCCATGCTTTACTGCTGACACATGTAAAACCGCTAACTCCTTCCAAATATCTATTAACCATTTCTATCATCATACCAACAGATAAATTTACTTTAGTATAATTGCTTACTTGCATCCACCCATTTTCTTCCTCAACGTAAAAATTTACACATTCTCCCAATAACTTTGACTTACCTATCACAACATTTACTTTATTGCCTTCTAAATATAAAACTATAAATGTATCATCCTCAGATATTGCTAATGTGTCATCTTCCCTGACAACATAAATACTCTTTTCTCCCAATTTATTTACATATCTAAATACAGAAGATGACCTAGTCATGGCTTCAGGAAACACTTGCTGCAATCGCTCATGTATAGTAGTCACAATTTATTGTCTCCTAATAATTTGCTACGTATCTAAATCCACCAAGTTTCAAACAATGCTGTTTTAAGGCTGTAACAGTACTCGTCATAAATACTACATCTGACATGCATGCTCTACTTTTCTTCACATCTGCATGTAAATCCAATAATATTCTATTATATCTATACTCATACCAAATATCAACTGTTTTAATTATTTTACTTAAATTTGAATATAAAACCTCTTGTACTAAATGGTTATCTAAACACCATTTTTGCTCTTTAAGTGTATTCAATATATCATCACAATAATCAAGCATGTCATATACTATAATATTACTGTCATCTTTCTGGTATAAAATCATAATTTTGCATAAATCCTACTATATCTTTTATAACGCTAGAATCATAAAATACAACCAACAAACATATTAAAACTACGAAAATTATAACTACATATGATATTACTCTAAAAATATCAACCTTTTTAACTTTTTCTGTAACATCTTCAAATAAACCAGTTATACGTTCTCCATCTAAATCTAAAGACTCAATTTTAGTGTTTACATAACTTTCAGTTTCTGAATCATATGCAGATACTGTAAATCCATCTCCATTTGTAATTAAAGTATACTGGTAATTTGAATCATATTTTTCCCCTAACAGTGTTCTAGCCAGCGCTGGTGACAACTGTTCCTTATACATTAACAACTTCCCCTTTAAAGAAAGATTCGAATGACTCTACATCCGAATATATAATTTTGTGTTGCTTGTATAATTTATCGTAAGATTCATACACATTCAAACCTGTAAATATTGAAGACAGACCCGCAGTTGAAGATATATACAGCTTTTCTCTGGCACGTGTACAAGCAACAAAAGCTAAAGACCTCTCGTTTCTTATTTCCCTTGCTTTTTCTATCGCACATCCTTTCTCTTCCATAGCATCTAATTTCTTTGAATTTGGAACTACTCCTTCGTCTGCACCTATTATATACACTTCATCTGCTTCCAAACCTTTTGCCGCATGAAAAGTGTAACACCTAACACCTCTTCTTACCATCTCACTTTCTCTTATTACTTCCATCTTCAATGCTTCATCTTTAATGAATTTAATATATGATTTTTCTTGTGTAAGTTGTCTTACCAACTTAATGTAATAATCTGCCGAATAATCCAAAAAGTGTTCTCTACCCTCAACATATACTTGCTTGAATGTAGGCCATAGTAGATTAAATATTTCACTCAATTTTGAGTTCTTGAGTATTAAATCTCTAGCTTCTACTAATAAAGACATAGCAGTTGAGCCTACCTTTACGTCCCTAAACTGATAATTAACCTCAAATGGTGATTTACCAGTTTTACTACAAATCTTATACAAAGGATGATTATTTAGATTTCCATATACTCTGAATTCAGGAATTAAATACCTTAAATTTAGTATGTTTGATAATGTCGAAGGATTAACAGCGAACTCACATAATGCACATAATTCTTTTATTAAAGGTATTAAATTTGCTTGCATATATTTATTTACACGGAATGGCAATCTCCTTACGAATAATTCTTCTACAACAGGTATGATTGTAAAATTATTTCTAAATAAGAACAATATGGACTTTTTAAACACTCTTTGATTCTTGTGAAACTCTTCTTCTATGTTATCACAAATCTTCTTTATATCAATATTAAGTAATAACTTCATATCTCCACCTGGCCCTGTACCTTTGAACTCTTGTTCATTCATCTCATTTGGTTTTATAATTTCTTTTGCATATGCAACAATCTCATTTTTACATCTAAACGATTGCGTCAAATTAATTTGCCTAGCTGTCGGGAAATACTTATAATACTGCTCTACTATTTCTTGGCAAGCGCCATTAAAAGCATAAATTTGCTGTTTTATATCACCAATAGCTATAACATTGTCAGAAATTAGAGATATAACTCTTAATTGTAACAAAGATAAATCCTGAAATTCATCTACTACTAAAACCTTGCATTTTTCTTTCATTTGCGCTGATACTTCCGGATACCGTAACATTAATTCCAATGTATATAACAATATATCACTTAAAGCTATTGTTTCTACCAATTTACTATGTGTGTACAATAAACTGCGTATTCTTGTAAAATCAACATAACTTAATCTAGCTTTTTTGAAGTCATATTTTGATTCCACATGCGCTTTGTCAAAAATTAATGAAGAATTTAATGAACGCACAGCATCTACTACATTCTTAACATTGTGTTTATCTATGTTTATACCCATTTCTAAGCTAGCCTCTAATAGCATATTAGCAGTAGACTCTATGTCATAATCTCCACCTATCTTAAGCGTATTCAAACCTAATAGCTTAAAATTATCTTTTAATATCTTTCCACATAATTTATGCAGAGTACTAAAGTTAATGGTAGAATGTACGCGTAACAATTTACAACTATCTTCATACCTATTTTTCAATTCTAACGTTGCTAAATTTGTAAAAGATAGTGCATAAATATTCTTACCAGGAATCCGATGATATAATTCCGTCACTAATAATCCAACTGTCGCTGATGTAGTTTTACCGGTGCCAGGAAATGAGAACGAAATTAAAGGCGACGTGAAATCACTAACGAAATTTCTCTGCTCATCAGTAAGCTTTTGTTTTAACGTTACAGACATCATATCTATAAAGTTGGTAATAGAAATTCCCACTAGCGTTGTCTCCTTTCCCCCAAGTGTTTAATGTAATCTATAATATTTCCTGCTACTAACTCCTTCAAATGGATATATGCAGCAATGGCATCCCCATAAACTTTGTCCCACCTTTTGTCTTTGTGTAACTCAATACGCCCAAAATGTGCTGGAATAACCTCATACGATTCAATAAAAGTATCAAAAGTACAGTAGCCTCTAAAAGGCATATAAATAGTATCCCCTTCAAAACTTACATTAAGGGTAGTTCCATCTACTAATAAAATCCAATCTTTTTCATCTTTGAATTCCTTTAACTTTAACCTTCTTGTGATAAAATTAAATAAATGATTACAGTACATATCATAATCTATTTGTACATTAGGGCGCATCATATTGACTAATACCGAAGTTGGAATCAACAAAGATGTTATTTCATCAAATTCTATCTTTGGATTAAGATAAAATTCCAGTCCTTGCCTTTTTATTATATAAACTACATCAGTAGACAATGATGCTAAATAAACTGATAATAATTCGTTTACATTAGGAGCTCTCAACGGTACTCTTGATTCTTTATCTTTTAGTCTACGCATATTCTCTTTGAATATTTTATCTCTGTACGCATTTTCTGAATCATAATAATTAGTATCCTCTGTCTGAGCAATTCTTATAACATTAGCCACATCCATAGTTATTCTTGCATCAGCAAAGTCCACAGTTTTATACTCCTCAAGTAATTTAGCAACTTTCCCTGCAAAATTGATTGTTAAATACTTAGTGCCTACTAAATCTACTAACTTAACTCCTGTCATCTGCTTTTTATCCTTTCATAACGGTTGTTTTATTGTCCTCTATAAAGAAATTAAAACTCTCGCACACAGTGTTAGTAAAAACTTCAGGCTTTTGCTCGATTGAAATAATTTGCATAGACTCTCCCAACATACCTAAATACGTAGATAATACAGCAGACCTTTCAGGTGATAACTTAGCAAATATCTCATCGAGTATAAGTACTCGCATATACTGGGGATTAAGTTGCAAAAACACATTACGCATAAACATAGAAAGCACCGCTCGATATCCTGAGCCCTCCACTCTATCTAAACTCATCCTATCTGAAGTTTCAAACCATGCTTCTCCATCTTCCATTTTGAACCTAATATCCTGGGAAGATGCCGGAACGATATTCCCTACTGCAAGCAATACTTGCGCTATAGTGTATAAAGATTCCTTTTTCTTATCTCCTACATACTCCGTCAAATCCTCTATCATCTGTTTTAATTCTTTTTCCACAAAAGAAAATTTATCTAATATATCATTATATACTATAATGGCATCTTTAATCTTTTTTACTTTCTCCTTATTGTCTAAAGACTGTTTAATTTTAAGATTTGATTCAGTAACTACTCTTTCTAATCTCGCACAGACATCAAAATATCTGTATTTCGTCCCTGAATCCATACCTTATTATCATCCTTTCCTATTTTTACCTCTCCTGTATCAATAAACCCTAAAATCAAAATAATGTATTCTATGGGTATGTTCAGCATAAATACTATATCTCCCATATATCCAGAAACGTAGAAAGCTTTCAAAGTACCTCTTTCCGCTAAAATCTTAGTAACCCCTTCGCTATCTAAAGCTAAAGATACAATTCCATCTTTAACGGTATTGTTGAAGGCCTTTAGTCCATTTCTCAGTAAACCTATTTTCCAGTCAAACATCGCTATATTACGTGGCAATGCTTCTTCAAAGTCTGGTTTCTGCTTTTTCTTAGATAATGGTATCACTAATATAGTATCTTTGCTGTTTTTAGTAAAAATTAAGGCATCTTCTTCTGTATAACTGCCTGTTGGATTAAACCTTGCTATTCTTCGTATATTTTCTATAGTCAGAGTTGTATTTAGACTAACTCCTCTGTGACGTAACCAAATAGTAGAGAAATAAATATTAGCATAGTCCCCATCAAAATATACTTCAATATCAGTCTTAAATAATTTAGCTATGCTACTTACATACCTTAATTTAGATTCCAAATTAATTAAGTTCATAGCATTAAACATACTAACTCTTTCTTTATCTACAGCATATGCGTATAACAAAGAAGAAGCAGGTAGTAACAACACACCAAAATTACTAGATGAAATATTTACCGTATTATTAACTATCTCTATTTCAGCAAAGCCATCTGTTGGTAATAAACTAGATACATCCATAAACATAACAGTAGCAGTGTCTGCTTCCTGCACATTCACAGTCATGCTATGTTGAAACAAAACACTTTGCTCTCCTATAATACGAAATATTCCATCTTCTACAGAAAAACATACAGCACTTGCTTTATCTCTACCTTTATACAAAAAAGCTATATAATCTAGCGCTGATTTAAGGGCTCTATTATCAATAATAATTTTCATGCGATGTACCTAATAGTGGATGCCTAGCATTAAGTGTAATGTTTTTATATGATACTAATTTTGTAATTTCACAGTATAAATCACTATTAAATATAACTATAGGGATTTCTTTTCCTATAGCAAAAGAAATCTCTTGTAGCATTCCTTCAGAAACCCTATCGCCGCATACATAAATAACATCCGTAGTCTCCAGAAATAACCTGCCTATTTCTAAAGCAAAATTACGCTCATCTTCTCTTCCATCATTTAATAAAAGAGGTAAACAAGCATGCGTAGCTTTTGGTAACACATCCATATACATATAACAATAGTACATGTACAATTTAGCCATTTTCATATTCTTAAGAATATGTTTTACTGTTTCAGCTCTACATGGAGAACAAATATACGCCTTGGCCCTATCCTCATTATAAGATTCTAACAATGCCACCTCTAATGTGTGTTCCCAATCAAAATCGAGTACCTTGTACATTATTGCACGCCCCTTAGCAGTTGGAGAGCTTCTTCATTTAATTTATCCGCTAACAAATCTAATTTTTTCTGATATATGTCTATAACTTCTTTCTCCATTAAATACTGCTCTTTATTAAATGGCTTAATAAATAAAGATGGAAGTAAAGATTTAACATTATCTCCTTTTAGTGGCTCTATATTGTACTTTATAAATAACTCAGGGTCTATTTCTCTTGAATTCTTTATTAAAGTATCTATCCATTGGGATATTAATAACCTTTTTTCTATAAATTCTTTTTGTCTTAACTCAATTAAATCTTTTACGTTCATCTAAATCCCCTTGTTTAACAATTTAACACAATCGAATAAATTTACCTCTGATTGATTAACAGCTTTTATTAATTCTAACCTTTCAGCTGTATAATCCTTTGCGCTTAAAAAATCAAATAACGTCAGAGATTTTGGAGATTCAACCTTTACAATAGGTGTTTCCTGTTCATAGACTGTAACAGCTTCTCTTTTATTATAAAATTTCAATAACTCTGCATAAGTCGAAAACTTGAACAGGTTACAAGTGACATTACAAGCGTCAGAAATTTCGACAACAGGTAATTTTACAACTGTATGCAAATACCTGCTAGCATTTTTTGTTATACACATAGACCCTGGAATAATCAAAGGAACTCGTTTATTGCCTATTGTAAGATGTTCTACTCCTACATCTACATGAATATGTCCTATAATAGCTAAATCTATATTTTCATATATAGATTTCAAATATAAAGAATCTGAATTACCAAAATACCCAGCTAACGCTCTAACATTTGATGGTACAACTACATCATCATGATAAACCCCTATATGAAACGTTGTATCATCATCTCTTTGTATCTTATACTCTTTATTATCCTTAGAGTAATGGAACAAAGAAATTTGTACTGTCCCTATCTTAAATGTAACAGGAGTTTTTATAACTTGCGTAAACGCTACTATATCCTTAATTGGTTTATATTTATCATGCGGTTGGATAAGATACATTTCGGGATTGGCATCTCTCTCTAAGAAGAAATGATTTCCAATACACATATAAAAATTACCATTTAATACTTTATTAAATTCTTCATCGAAATTTCTATCGCTATGACTCCTCCCAACATTCCTATATCCCTTATCATACCAATCTCCAGTAGAAATCATATGAGTAATTTTTTGGTTATCAATAAAGGATAATAAATCTTGTTGAACTGCATCTAAAGCTTTAGTATAATTTCCTATAGATGTAAAATCAATATCTCTTTTATGCATATCCGTAACGAATAAAATCTTGGCTAACATGATTACTTCCTATTTATCAACTTCTTTAATACCTCACAACTTCCCTCGCATATAACTACTCTTTGCGCTTTTACATTAACAGCCCATGAATGTCTGTTATCTGTACAATAAATATAATTATTGTCAACAAATTTGGGCTCTCCTTTTCCAAAACTTTTTGCATTCTTAAATTTAGTTATATAAACCCATCCATTATCTACTCTAAATGGTACTCTATCTCCTGTAACATTAATATCAACAGTAAAATCCAGAACCAAACCGAATCCAACTTCTAATTGTTTTAGAATGGCATAAGCATCCAGCATTTTCTTTAAGCTAATCATCTTCACAAAATGTAAAATTATACGGTCACCTAATAAAATTAAAGTGCATTCTTTTATGCCCAATGTCATAAGAATTTCTTCAATTTCATTAGCTACAACCTTAGCTTTACCATTGAAATCATAGTTTTCATATTGAGGAATGCTACTCTCTTTAATAACTTTAATATACTCTGCATAAATTATTTTGAAAGTCTCAGCATCTCCAGTATCAACATTATCCGGATGAAACTTCTTAGCTAATTCATGCCATTTATTACGTATATCCTGTTCTGTAATACACCTATCAAAGTTACCCATGTTTATGTTGCTCCTCTTCAATAAAATCTCTTCCACACACAGGACACACACCCTGTTGCAGTTTAATTAAATCATCAACTATAGGGATGATGTCTGGAAATTTAACAAACATTTTATTATATATTCTAGGATATACCAATGTTGGCATACATCCTGTTTTCTCAATCATCCTAATCTCAGGTACCGCTTCAATTTCACACAAAGGTCTAGTTTCACATAATCGTAAATTCTTTAACAAGAAAGCAACCTTATCTCGTTTATCAGCCTCCTCTTCCACATTACATATAACTATAGCATCTAATATAGCTTCACTTGACAACTTTTGTCCATTTGTCTCTTTTTTTCTTCGCTTCACATCTAAATGAAGTCTTTCTAACTCTACAATAGTATTTTCTGCATATTTATCAATAGCAGCAGATTCTAATATGCTATAATTCGTGGCATATTTAGTTTCTGTGAATAAAAACTTGTCATCATCTTTGTGAATATTTACAGACACATCGTGCTTATCGTGATAATGAAAGCCAAACTCTCTTATCAGCATATAAATAGATTTATCAGACAAATAACGCCTAGTAATAGAAGAATCTTGTCTTTTTAACTCTACAAAGGTTTGAGCCGCTTCTTTGTGTATATGAATTAATAACTCCATACCGTCCCATTTTACACACTGAAGTTCCCCGAACATACAACCTCTTCGAATTAAAGAAACTCTATTACTCGGTCGTGACATATCATTACTAATAGCATCCCATAGCCCTTTAACTAGTACAGACTTTCCATTTGAATTATCTCCATATAACCGTATAACACCAAATTCCGGAAAATCTAATACAGTATCTACATGGGATTGAATATTCGTTAATTTTAATTGTTTTATACTCATATCTTTTAAGTGGGTAGAGAGAGTATTGGGGTGTGAAAAATACTCTCTCTACAATATAATAATTACAGTTCTACACCTTCAAATTCGTCCATTTTTGTCAAGTCAGTATCCGGAACTAAATGAACATCTTTCATCAATTGTTCCACTGTAGGCGGTTCGGATGTAAAACTGTACTCTGTCCCGATATCTACAACTTTGCCCTTCTTGTCATCAAGTGCTTTGTCAATTCTCTCTTTTAACTCCTCCTTATCAATTTTTATTCTCATATCATTAACGATATCAGCATTCCTAACAAGAATATCTTCCCCTTCTTGTGTTAAATAAGATAAATTATCAGAATGTATGACACAAAATGAAGATAATGCTTGCTTAATTTGAGATTCTGGAACTTCCCTGTAAGAATAATTCCTATGCTCAATTGTAGATGAATCTTTTGGGAGACCCAACAGTCGTCCACGCAAGGCATCAAAAGCTTCTGGAAATCTACTAGACATACGATATTCTGGTGCAGTACCTATAGGCTCAGCTCTACCCGCTTCTCCTTTATCTTGCCTAGCAGAAGTGAATGTGTATGTCACTTCTAACCAATTTTCACCTTTATCTAAATTAGGCGCATACACATTACTATTTATAAGAGTTAGTAACTTAGTTATGCGGTCATTTGATAAAGATTGTGTGACTAATCTAGCTTTATCTGGTTGTGGGACATCATTTTCTACAGGAACATATAGGCACTCAGTTGTAATCAACAAAGATAACATACCTATTGCCGGTCTCTTTGCTTTCATATTGTTTTTTGTATCATATTCATGCTCTATTGTCTCTATAGCTTGAATATAAGCAGACCTAGGCATTTTATCCCACCCGTCTTTAGCTGAAACAACCGCTTTCCTTTGCTCCTTTTCACCTTCTAAAAATAATTTAGCTATCCTCGAGAATTGAAACGTAATATCAGGAGTTAATGGTTCTCCTCTTTCATTTATAACAGAATGAGTTGGAATAAAAGTTACCTTTATTCCCAACTGATTCATATCAACTTGGTGTCCCCATATTGCAGCAACAAGTAAATCCAGTTTTCCAGTCTCTTCATTTTGTGTAACGGGATAAAACACTGTTCCCTGGTCTCCCACTTTCCACATCTTACCAAAAGCAGTTAATTTCATACTATCTTCCCGCTGCTTCATAGCCCCAGATGCTGTTAATCTCATTTTGTCCACTTACCTTTCATTTTTTGCATTGTTTGATGAGGAGTTTGTCTAAAATTTGTACCTTGCGCAAGGTATATATAGAAATAAGGAAAATTCCTTATAACTACCAATAAAAATGTTATTTATTTTCTATTTCTATTTTATATGAATAAAAAGCTAAATTTTTTTCCTTAATATTATCCAAATTTATTACACACCCACACAGAATCTAACTCGTTATACCCTATCGCACTTCTTAAATGTATAATTGGAACAAACCATTTAACTTCTATGGCATGTTCGACCGCCTCTGTAGCAGCCCTCATATCCAAATCATTATCCCTTGGGTATTTAATAATATTTGCATATTGTGCGAGTTTCCAACAAACTGGTATTAAATTTTCAAATTTACAATCTACTTTTTCACATAATTCATTTAAGGCTGGCAATATATGTGATTGTTCTGAAAATTTAATATCATTAAAAATTAAAAAAGCTTTAAGATACTTCTCAACAGCTTGATGCGAATGAAAACAAATTAACTCAAAAGGTGTAGGACAATGTGATAACATCAACTTTGATTCCCTTACTTCAGTGTCTGCTACTCTCATTAATGACATTAATTCTTTTCGCTTCATTTTCTTCTCACCAATAAATCTGTATAATTATCATAATCCAAGGTAGCAATACGCGCATCTAATACAACTTCTTCAGCTCTGCGTTCTAATTCTCGACGCATGCATTCACAAGTTGGTAAATTCTTAATATCTAACACGTTACACTTACAACGATGTTTCATTACTCCATCATAAATAACACACCGTGGCATAATATCTACTCCTTACTTGCTATAAAACATGCTTAAAACTAAAATTCCTATAGCACACCAAAATAACGTACTACTCCCAATAACCACACCAGCCACTATTCCAACTACAGCACAAAATCTTAATACTAAACCGCTCTTTTTTCTGTCGTCATTAGATTTAGTCTTTACAGTCTTATAATTATGCCTAAATTGAGATTTAGCTTCATTCTTATGTTTATTCTCAACATAATACCTTTGAATAGAAGATTCTTTGAACCCACTATCATAAATAGAAGAACTGCTAAATGCTTTTGCTGCACTTACTTCCCTTAAAATAGTATTGGCTTCTGCTTCAGTTAAATCTTTATTTAACGCATATTTTAATCTAGCAGTTGTTGGAGTTACATTTAACTGCTTCCATAAATCTATTTTATCACAAAGCAATTCCCTAAAAGAAGGCAATGTATCTACTATATATTTTATATTTTCTTCGTCTGAATACTTCTTATCTATCTCTACTATGCTTTTATTTATAGATTTAGTGTACTCTGGATATAAAACCTTAATAACTTGAGAGGAAGCATCATAAGAATTATTTTTCCATGCTATAGTAGAGGTACTAGGTATACTTTTCATTAAAGAGTCTACTAAAAATTGTTCGCGTTCCCTCATTTCTAATTTTTCGGCTAACTCATTTAACATTACTGCCTTATAAAAATTACTCTCCTCTCCTCCCATCAATTCTACTTTGTCTATATTATTAACTAATGAATAGAGTTCTTTTTTCAAATCAGTACAATATTGACAATCTAATACAATATTATTATGCTCTAAATAAATCACCAAGGCTTTTATAAAGCTGTACTTACGTCTAACCTCTGTTAAATTCCAAGCCCTAAGTCTCCATGCTTCTTTTTGTATTTTAAGTACCATATTTTCGTGTTTTCTATAAATACTAACATTATCTGCTTCCACTAGTTCTAACATTTCTTCTGAAACATCACCAACTTGATTATATGCAGTTTCTGATATATGAAAAGAATCTTCTGCATATTCATGGATTGCTTTTACATACAGTTTTGATAAATTCACATTAGTCATTTACTCATAGCTTCCCTTATACAAAAATATTTATTATGATAATTAGCATATAATTGTTCTCTTGCTGCTTTACAATTTTCACAAATAGCTAACTTTTTACCAATATAATGAATCATTATACTTTTCTTATCGAAAATACTAACATCCTTATTACAATATACACATTTGCACAACATAAAATCAAACATCCTTAAAGTATTTACTTGACCTAAATGGCGTTGTATACAATAACAACTCTTGAACTAAATTCTTGTGTACTTTTTGAGAATCATCTATGTCCTTTGCTATTCTTGACTGTATAACCCTTGCATCTTTTAAGTAACGCTTACTCATCTCCGCTAATTTATTTCCTGCATCATCAGAATCTGGTACAACTATACATCGTTTACCAAATCTACGTAAAATGGCTATAACATAAGTTGATAAATAACTTCCACATAATGCTAAGGCATTAAATCCGTTTTGCCTTAACCATAATGCACATACAATACCTTCTGTTATAAAAATTGGCGCAGTATTGGAATAATAATTTTTCATATACTCCATGCCATATAACATAGAATATTTTGCTTTATATCCATAATTTTTACTATCCAAATACTTTATATCCTCAAACTTATCGTACCCACACCATCCTGCCACATCACCTCTAACATCTTTTACTGGATAAACAAATCTACCCGCATAAACAAAGCTGTTTCCCCTACACATACCTAAAGAATCATGCCTTAGCTCCTCAGGAAGTATAATTACAGGATAATCTAAATCTACCATAAAGGCATCTGCCATTATTAAAGTATTTACACTAATTCCTTTTCTCAACTCCGCAAAATATGATAGTTGTTCCATGTAATTATTTTGTAACTTAAAGATACGTACAATTTCATTCATTTGCTTTCTTGCATCTTGCATAGAATTATTTTCTACATTAATCTGCATCTGCAATTCTGCAAATATGTTACTCATACTATAACACCCTCGTGTGTAATAGTAATTACATTATTCACATCTTTAACCTCTAAAATAGGAAAAGCTGTAAACACACCATATTCTTTCTCATCTGCATAAAAATAAGGAACTAATTTTCGTCTATCTCTTTTGTTTATAACTGTACTTCTTATTCTATTGTACTCAGAATTTATCACTTTGGGGTCTAATCCTTGCTCTACCAATTCTTGCCTTTTTTTATTCAGCGAACCTAAATCTTCACACCCCTCAAATAAATTGTGCAACATTTGTTTTCCTCGCTTTGATTAATAGTAACGCTGTAGCAGTAACATCCCATCTTGCATCATGGGTCTGTGCTTTAACTCCAAACCACCTTTCTGTCATAAAAGATACTAATTCATCAGTAAAACCAGACTGCGTAGCTAATTCTTTCAACTTCATACTTTTCTTAAAAATAGGCTTAAAAAGTTTCAATGTATCAAAGCATAACACTGGACTTACCATTGGTAACTCATATCTTGCTAAAAACTGATTCAGAAAAGGTAAATCAAAACTTAGCATATTATGCCCAACTAATATACTTTTATTTAATTTTATATAAATCTCTTTTATACTTTCGAAAAAATCAGATTTATTCTCAAATAACCACGATTTAGAAATCTTATGCACAGACTCTGCCTGTTCCGACCAACTCATATTATCTTCGTACAAATAGAAATTATTACTTTCAACTATTTCTAAATCTTCTTTTACATTCACGTAAGCTAATTGAATTATATTATCCACCCTAGGATTTAACCCCGTAGTTTCGATATCAAATACAGTATAAAACATACACAGCCTACCCTTTCTTGATTTTCTCTAATTTCTTTTCAATTTCTGCTATATTAAGTCTATATTTTTGAGGAACATCAAAATCACATAGACATTGTTTTAATGTATTCAAAATTACACATGGAAGATAAAATTTATGCTCATCCGACCTTTCATCATGTAACTCACATCTATCGGTAAAACACACAATCGGCTGTATATATCTAGGCTCACCGTCAGGTATGACATCGTATAATCTATGATACAAATGTCTAGCATGTTTTTCAGATTGCCAAATTGGATTTTTATGGCCAGACACACCATATTGAATGACACCATTCTTTTTTAGATACTTTACAGTTAAATCTAATTTCGCATGATAAGATTTTATCTCTATCGGAAAAATTCTATAATTAGAAATGTAAAGTATATCTATCTCGTCCGATAACGATTTTTCACTTATAGCAGTATAACTACCATCTTGTTGTAAAAATACATTGCCAATATACGATTTACTTCTCTTATCTGATGCGTATTTATAAGTAAATCCCTTATACAACAAACAACCTTTTTTATTGTAATAAGAATGCACAACTGCTAGAGCAGCATCTTCTCCTAAATCACCTTTTGCTCTAATATCTTGTAGCCTGCCTGCCTGTCTCATCTGCTTTAATATAGTATTTACACTCATAACAACCTACTTTGTAAAGATAAGGCATAATTCCCCAATCTCTCTCTTAAACGCTTCTTAACCTGATTTATTATCCTATTTTCTCCTTTATAATGTGATAACGCATAAAAAATAGCATGGTCAGGCACGACTATATTGACATCTATGATATCACCTAAAATATTCAATCCATGAAATATAGCTACCATGTGCCCAAATAGTGAATCGTTATTAGCCACAACATTATTGATTCTTGCAAGAATCACTTTTGGTGTATACTTAATTATGGCATCATCACTTACTAACTTTACATATCCAAGTTTTGATATATCAAAATTATAGTACAAGGACTCACGTATAAAATACTCCATTGTAATATAATGCTTCTCAAAAACATTACCATAAAGTCGTATAGTATCTAATCCCCTGTAATGTTTGTACCTGTTAATAAAATATAAACACTCTTCTTTAGTTTTGAATTTACGATACTTTGGATACGGATATATGCAAATTATTTTTTCTACATCTTCCCATCTATCATAGATACCAGAAAATGAAGAAGCTACTATTGCATACATAATTACTCCTTTTAACATTTCATCCTTATGATTGACTAAGACACTCAACAATTTCTTCTATGACGTATTGCGTTTTTGGCAGTATGCGATTAAGAGGGTAAAATTTCAGTAATACATTCGTGGCTGTTTCGATTGTTTTTATATCTAATTTATTAAAAAGAAACAGAATATCCTCTCTGTCCTTTTCTCCATACCGAGCGGACATCATTTTCATAGCAAGTAAATATTCAGCAGATACCGTTTGAATACGTAAACTGCCGAATGACATGAAGCTCTCCAATGTGGCATTCTGTTCAACAAAACCTTTTACTCCATCATTCAGCCAATTTTCTGGCAACTTCTCTTGTTCTGCAATATCTCTTGCAATACTGTTGATTACGTCTTTAGGTTCATACAGTGCATCAATGTTTTTTGTCATATCTCTCGCTCCATGGACAAGGCACATCGCCGCCCCACCTGTGAGCAAAATTTCGCCGCATAATCCTTGTTCACCAAGCCTATCTGCAATCTGCTTTAGATACCGTAACATTTGGTCTTTAGTCAGCATCATATCCCTCTAAATTCGTACAAGCACATTTTCATCAACAAATAAATTACGATGTTTAAACTCTGATGGTGATTTATACATAAATAGCAAGCGCAGATTTCCTCTGGCTTTGCAGGCAAAATAAGGTTCATCACCTGGCAAATAGCAACGACGCTCAAATGTCCAACGCGGCGGTACAAATCCGTAGTCATTAGCGAGTTTATGTGCTGTTGCTGCTAAAAATGGCACAAGCTCCGCTTTACTCATTTGCTCAGGATGGGAGCTTAGCATCTCACCTTTTGGTGTTTTATAAAACTCGTCAAGAAAATCACCAAGCAGTAAATAAAAATCCTCACCGTCATTTACTCTGAGCGAAACATTGTGTATATTGTTCATCAAAATATATAAACCACTTATCCTTTCTATTAAATTGTTTGTCTACTCCTTATTTGTATTGTTTGACTTTCTTGATGGCAAGTAGTAATAAAATAGATAAACAGCTGGTACTGTAATAGCAGGGACGCCAAGAGTTATATACCATGGTATAGAGGCCCCAAAACAAAACATCGCAATACCTACACACACAAACCATAAAAATGTCGCACCAGGAAAAAATAACAATTAATGAAAATAACAATGAATAAGATTTATCTTGACTCAAAAATCCACAGACTCCCTTCCCATAAGATATTTCTTATAATAGTTCCTACTCTCTACACAAAATGAAGTTTTAATTATTGGAGTATCTGTTAGCTTAAAAACACCGTCACAACTTTCAAATCCATTACTAGAGTATTTCATTAAGTCAATTTCTTTAATATCTAAATCATACAAAATGCGCAATCCAATATCCTCTTCACGTAAATATAAAAGTAGTCCACGTCCAGTAGATTCAATTTTCTCTAATATAGCACCTAATTTTTTATGGCAACCACACTTCACAGAGTGAAAGATATCTCCAAACAAGCATTCTGCATGTGTATATACTGGAAGAGGCTCATCACTGTAAATATCCCCTTTAAATATAACTAAATGCTCATTATTGCCTATACGATGACATATAGCTTTAAAATTACCATATTCTGTCGGTAAATTTATTATTTCAGGATGTACTTTTTCTCCATGTGCTATCCTAATTTTACTCCTATATCTCACTCTTGCGTTTGCTGCAAACTTCTCAGTAACTGATCCCGCGAGCACACAGCTTTGTATATAATCATTCATTAACCCTATTATAAGCTCACTCGAAATCATTTTCTGTTCATAAAGACCTAGTAAATACTCATAATATCTATCCAAATGCTCTAGGACTATTGTCTCCATTTTCTCCCCTTCTCACTTTCTGCATCTCACACATGCTCTTTCTTTTCTTTTAACTTGAATTTACCAACAGTTTCATCCAATTCAGTAGATTGTCCTGATAATTCCTCAGAAGAGGCAGCTAGCTCTTGCGCAGTTGCACTGTTTTGCTGTACAACCTGTGATACTTGTTCAATACCAACATTTACATCGATTATTGAAGTATTCTGCTTTACTGAAGACTCTTGTAATTTTTTAAGTTGTTCAGCACTCTTTTTAGTTGCTTCCACAACTACACGTAACCCATCACTAACTTTACTTACTAAATCATTTCCTTCTTTGACACTAATTAAATTATTCTCAGTTAAAAATGCTGTCTCTTTTGAAGCTTCCGCAGATTTTGACGCTAAACTTCTAACCTCATCTGCTACTACAGCAAAACCTTTACCATGTTGACCTGCTCTAGCAGCCTCTACTGCTGCATTTAACGCTAAGATATTAGTTTGAAAAGCTATATCATCTATCACTTTTGTAGTCTTAGAAATATTCTTAGACTTATCATCTATAACATGCATAGCCTCTAACATTTTATTCATTTGCTCCATAACAGTATTTATAATCTGTTCAGCGCTAATAACCTCTTCAAAAGCCTCAGTTGCCACAACTGCATTCTCTTTAGCCATTTCTTCTATCTCCTGCATAACAGATTGAATTTCTTCAATTGATGCAGACTGTTCTGAGGCTCCTTGTGCCAAATTTTGAGAACCTGCAGATATCTGTTGGGAGCCAGTAGCTACTTGCCAGGCAGCCTCATTAATATTAACTAAGGCACCATTTAAGTCACTCTGCATTTTCTGCAAAGAATTACCTAAAACATCTTCTGACCCCAACGATACCACATCGAATACAAAGTCACCGTTAGAAACCCTAACCAAATATTCACCGATTTCACGTATACGCTCAATCATATGTCTTAAACTGACCATGCTTACACCGAACTCATCTTTATATGCTGAATATCTGATAATATTTTTCCTTAACTCAGTATCAGTTTCCAATTTACCAGTATCAGCTACTTGGTCTAATAAAGCTTTAATGTAACTTATAGGTCTAACAATCGACCTAGCTAAAAATAACACCAAAAAGATTGAAATTGCTACTACTACAATAGTAACTACTACTAAGATTGTACTGTGTGTTTTATACAACTTAGCATTATCCTCATTCTGAACTTTAGCTATATCTAAATTTAAGTTAAAAGAAGCATCTAAGTAATCCGATAAACCAGAACCAGCACTGTCTACTTCTAAAATAGCATCTGCTATTGCAACCTCATCTCTGCTTTCGATAGCATATAAAGCGGCTTCTTTTATACTATTAAAAGCAGTATAATCTCTTTCCAAATTTCCATAAATAGATAGCTCTTCCGAATTTGACAAAAGTTCATAATACCTCTTTAGGGCATCCTCGAAATCTGCTTCTTTTTCTCGCAAACTTTCAATTTCTCCTAATGCAAATTCATTGTCTACATCGTAAAAAAGTGCTATATTATTGATACAAATACGTTGCACTCCTAATCTATCGTACATTATAGACAGATAATCTAAGGACACCACATTCTCTGCATACATCACATTGTTCTCAGTTTGTAATTCATGCATACTGTATATACCAATTGCACTAATTACTATACTCAACACCATTATGATTATGAAACTTACTAATAACTTTGTTCTAACTTTGAAATTTCTCATTAAAATCTCTTTCATGTAAACTTAATAGTACAGAACTAGTAATATCACAAAACTTATTTGGATTATGTTCGTTCTGATGTGCTTCGATATACTTACAAGTAATATTTCTACCCTTTATTAACTCAAGTATCAATTTCCAAATATCATAATATTTTACATTCATATTTGACATTTTACTTGAATTAAATCTGTTAAACTGTGTTACTAATACTTTTGCATCACTATATACAATCAAATCTTGAACATCCCATTTACTGACAGCATGATTTATAGCTTGCCAAATACCTAACAATTCTCCTTCTGTTAATGATTTCACATGCTCATATTCTCCAGTTATCATATCTAAATAATAAGAGTCTGTAATAAATAACGTAGTTGCGACTGCCAACCCATTTTTAATCCCACTGTCAGTATAAGCATATATCATGCAGAAAGTCCTTGCTCCGTATATCTTTTCATGGCTCTAATAACTTCACTGGCTAAATCTTTGAATTCAAATGTATTTGGACATTCTTTCAAAAACTTAAAAGCTATTTTCTTAGCTCCTTCTAACGAACCACTAACTTTGACGAAATAATCAAATACTTCATACCCTGACATACACTTCAGATGTATTTTAAAGACATTTACAGTATCATAGTAATTCAATAACACTTGTATTTCTTCTTCATCTACTTCTATGCCAACAAGTATTTTACCAGTATCATGGTCTACAGTAATGACATGTGCTTCAGTCCCTGCTTCAACTTCATTGAAATCGTCCAAAAACATTAAATGTAATCCTTCTCTGAATGATTGAAGCATATCACTCACCAGCTATTCCGTTAGTTTCCTACCAATGTGCAAATCAGAACCTATTGGTAACCAACCCTCTACCTCATATGCTACACACTCCTTTAATAATCCAGCATAATAATCAACTTTATCCTCCGGTACATAAAAACAACCCTCATCATGTTTGTAATAATTTATCTTGCCTTCACTGCCTAAAACCTTTTTAGCATTATACACAGAGAAACACATCAACTCTGAAGCAGTAGTCTGTATTGGATTATTTACACCACACCTAACTAAATGTTCGAACCAACCTGTACCATTCTTTTTATATTTATTTGTCTCTTCAGGTTTTACAGGTGTACCAAATATACCATAAAATGTATCCGCTCCACTTTTTACTCGCTCTCTAACGTTACGTTCCAATGCTAACCTTAAAGGATGCCTTACTATCTTTTCGGTGTATGAGGGCCCTAATTCATAATCTATACTAGCTAAATTACTAGACCCATAATTTCCAGCCAATGCTAATGTCTTTAATTTATCTCTCTTATTTTTCACCTCCTCGTTTATATCAAATTTAGCAGCATCTTTACCTAATGTAATGTAATGTAACAAACCATAATAAGCATCATCATACATTTTTATTAAATGTATTATGTCTTCATCTCTGATAAAAGCTGAATACGTAATTCTAGGTTCTATTTGACTAGAATCACACGAAATCATAGTATAGCCTTCTGGGGCTGTATAAATATCTAAAAGACTACTCGCTACATTTTGTAAACTTGGAGAGCTAGCTGAAATCCTAGATGTGGCTAACAGCGACCATAATGGATGTGCAATAACCATTCTATGCTTATCGCACGATTCTGCTACACTAACTGGTAATTCTTTATATTGACCGAGATATGAAACAAGTTGAGACCATTCTTTCATTTTTTGGAACAGTCTAAGAAACTCTTTGGCATCTTCATTAATAGATACATCAGCTATTAAAGATGCTACTATCTCTTTTTCTATCGAAAATCTCTGCCCACTGTCATCAGCTTGCAACTTATATGAGGGTACATTAAATCTCTGCACTAAAAGTTGCATAATTCTATTTCTATCCGTTATTTTCAAATATGGGTCGCCTGTTAAAGAAATCCATTGCTTTCTATTTTTATGAATGTTTAAGAGCAAATCTGCTTCATGCCCTAAAATAAGATATAAATCGAAAAAGCAACCAAACGTATCAGTTTCTTGTTGTAAGATACTTCTAACTTCAGCGGGGGTTAAGGGTAACTTTTTATCTGTAATTTTAATCATACTGTCACCTCATAATTATATCCAGACTGGTCACATACAACATATTTACGCCCTCTAATCATTTTTACAGGATAACCTCTTTCTTCAAAAGATGCTATTTCAGTATAAGGTAATTCTCCAAATTCTGATGTATAAAATGTTTTACCCCCATTAGTTATAGTTATTAACTTATCTATATTTACATTTTGAGGTAAACTAGGAATAACCTCAGAGAAGAATAAATCATCAGCATCAAATCCTTTGAATTGAATAAAGCCAGAAACTTCTCTATTCCATATTTCTAAATCTACAACGCTCTTGAAATCTTCATTACTAACTAATCTAAACTCCCCTATTCTAAATGAGTGTGTTGTAGGCTCTATAGTATCAACATTATTATCATTTTGCTTTAATCCTTCATATAAATAATGCAGGGGGTGAGTTACCGCTATAAACTCTTTATCTTTCGGATAATACTTCAACTCTTCATACGCTTTTGTAACATAATATAACAACGTTGTTTTCTCTGCGTAACTATCCCCTATTTGACGATAAATTAAACTTTTAGCCCCTACTAAATAAGTCCAATACACAAAATTTTGAGATATATCTCCCCTTTTAATCAAGGTGTCTTGTAAAGGCGTAGGCTCCCACACAGCAGCTAAAGATGTCTCCGGAATCTGATGCATGCCATGCGGTATGATATACTCAGGCGTAACAGTCGCATTTACATAAAATCTACGCCATTCCTCGTTACCTGGATACATATTGGTACTTGCTAATGATACAATATCCTCTACATACTCCGTAACAAGCCTGTTCATATTCTGTACGACAGATACTTCCTCACTTATTGTACCGCCACCCATCTCATCCGGAAATTTAGCATATCCTTTCGTTATAATGTCAAAAAGGGCTGTGTAAGCCCATATCTTGGATGAGTTAATATAAGCTTGTTGTAATCTATTTCCTACAACGTTAAGTTCAACTTCTTCTATAAATCTAGCTTTATATTTTTCTATAATAGTAGCCACTGCATCCCGTTTAACTAGCATAAACGAACAAGCAATATGCCGTTTAGCTTTAATCCCACCTAACTCCCTTGCTATCTTAGTAATATATATAATCTCTTGAGCTTGCTGAGCTTGCTGTATACGGTATAAGGATAAATCCTTGTAATATCCGTTAACTTTATTATCCAATTTTTTAAGTTTAATCCTTAAAAATTTATCTTCTAAATTAAAAGATAAAATTTCTTGATTTTCCTTTATATCTCTAACAGTACGATAAATATCACTAGCAGAAATCTTAAATATTCTATTAACAGCCAGCAATGCTTTATAATACTGACTACTATCCACCATTAAATCTACTTTCTGCCCTTCATCTACATTATCAATATTAATATCTCCATTAAGAATGGCTTCAATGTCCTCTAGCTTCTCGGTCTTCTCTCCAGAAAAATCATCTCCTCTAAGGTAAGCGTTAATATCATTATCATCAATTGTAGATAAATTTCCATCTACCCCGTCTGATAAAACTTCTTTTGTTTTTGGTTTCCATGTATTATTTATCTTAGACAAGGCCACGTAAGGCGAACACCCACTTCTAGTTAAAGCTAGGTAACTAGAAACCTCATAATTAGATTCCATTTTACTAAGTATTAAATTCGTGCATGCTTTTAATAATAAATCATTTTTAAGCAGTCTCCAATTTGAAATATTCCAATATTGAGGATGCACAACAAAGCTAGCTATATCCCCTGTTATATAAAAGGAAATCACTTCTTGCTTGCCAATATATAATACTGTACTGGAATACTGTATAAAACAAGCATCAGTTTGAATGTTATAAACTTCTTGCGTACTGACCTTACGAATGTCTATAACTGATACTTCATCTTCCCCTAAAGACATACGAATATCATTCAAAATGGCATCACTCACAACCGGACGATAACCTTTACCCTTTAATGTCTCTTCTAGTAAAAACTCATTATGCTTAGTTATAAAACACAAATCTGTTTCATACGCTCTAAGAGTGTCTAACTGTTCTGGATTTACAATTGGTGCACCTAAATAAGTATTTCTTTCCTTTTTCTCTTTAGATATATATCTTAAGTTTAACCCGTCAATACCCCAACTAAAATAGAAATCAACTAGCTCTAACGGACTAAAATTCTCACTCAATCCTTTACTTAAACACCAGGCTACTAATTTCTTAAATTTATCAAAAGACATTCTTCTTCTATCAGCAATAATAGAAAAATATTCGGCATATTCAGGATTACTAAATTCAGAATATTCAAATAAGGCATTTGGATGCACAAAATAATTCAAAGGTAAATAATCATCTGCTAATCTTACTGTTTTTAGTGTGTTCAAATACTTTATAAAATCTTCTCTTTGAAAAATTGTGTACTTTGCCTCAGGGAATTTCATATAAATATCTTCTGCAGGTGTAATTCTACTTTGCAATTCTTCACGAGTTAATTCTCTGCCAATTTTATCCCACATTCTTTGCTCAACCTCTACACTCGGATTCCAAACTACAGAAGGTAAGTCACTTAACTTAACTCCATTTTTTCTAAAGTCATAAGGGAAATTACAAAGCTTCCAACCGCTGTTTATTAATTTATCACATATAACATCGTTAATCAATGATTCTAAAAATAAGGGATAAATGTTTCCATCTTCTTCTAATTCTACTGCAAAAACTTTACTATTCCTAATAAAACACTTATTAATATTCATAATGGATTAACTCCTTTTATTTGTTTGGCGTTGTGAGTGTAAACCCACAACGCCATTGCACCTACTGTTGTTAGTTTCTACGAAGCCTAGCTTGCTCAATTGTTTCCACGTGAGCATTCGCCTTTTTGTTAGCCAGCGAAGCTATTGTTAAGCCCAACTTCTCTTCCAGCTTAACTTTAAGTTGCTCCATAATACGCTTATTTTCCTCTAAATGACGTTTAATGGCAGCATAAGAATTTACAATAGCTTCCCCTTCTCCACCTGCTGTCTGCGTCTCAGCTTCATTCTGTAGAATATTAATATTACGAAGAATAGTTTGACTGTACTCCTCACTTTCTTCATAATAACGATTAACAGCTGTGGAAACGCCTTCCATTATTTCTTTGCTAAGTGCTTTTTGTCCCTTAAGAGCCATAATATAATCTCACTCCCTTCTTATTCAAACGTGCTTTTGACTGCAGAAGCATCATCGATTTCATCTACATGCGTAATATATTCTTGCAAAGCATCATGTATATTCGCATTAGCTTCAGTCAAAATCTGCAATCTAGGAAGCAAACTCTTGAAAAATTCCGCAGTAGAAGAAAGTGACGCCAAACCTGTAGCCTGCGCAGCCTCATCAATCTTACTTTGCACTTTCATAGTACTAGAATACCATTGGTCAATAACTTCCGTAATCTCAGTTTGTGCTTTTAGTGTCAACTCCTTGTTGAAAACGGCAACATCGCTCATACAACTCACCTCTTACATCTAATACAACCTTGCATTGACCATTTATCAATAATATAACGAGGAATATTATTGAGTGATGCTATAATACATCTCATCGTATGAAATTCTTACATTCTTGCCATTCTCTTCCTTCTTGTAACAAATGAAATCTGTATTTATGGTAGAGAAGCCTATAACCTGTCCTTTTCCAATTTCTTGTCCAGCTCTAGGAAAAGACCCTCTATGCACATAAAACTTATCTAATGGTTCCTCTCTATCCTTACAACAATACCATTTTTTCAAATTAACAAATTGTACAATATATTTTTCTCCTTCACCCGTTGACTCTAAAGACATAGCCATACCATTATCTCTATATTCAGAAGAATTAGCAGACGTTATTAAAATACAATCGAAGGGAGCAATTAACTCTTTATTATCTTCAGCTTTGAAATCACATTCTTCGTATGCTAATCCTTTATAGCTATCTACATATTTATTAACATCTCCCACTTTAGGTTCTATCCATACATATCCCTTTACTCCTACAAATTCTACATTAACGTTACTAGCTACGTATGGGATATTATTACAAGAATCTTCCTCAAATATACCATGTTGAAAAACAGCTGTATTCAAATCTCTGTAATCCAAAGCAGATTCTGATTCAACTACTTGATAATAATTATCATCAAAAAATAATTCCTCTTTAGGTAACACTAACTCTAAATCATTAAAAACCGCCATTAACGCTGCTAGAGCTAAACTCAAAAGTTTTGACATTTTCCTTTCCTTTCTTTTTATATGAAATGAAAGTCAAATTTTTTTCTCAAATTACTAAAACCAATAAACTAGCAAATAGGCTGCAAGTATTAGCATCACTAGGCTCAATGAGAGTTTGAGCGATAGGTGTATCACTTTGAAAAATAGAAAAACGAATAACAATATAGAAATAACAATAAATAAAGTCAAAACTCACACATCCTTAATAATATACACATCTTAAATATCCAGTTGTCTCTAATGATGAAATAAACCCAATAGCTTTATTTTTATATAAAACTTTTATCCCTGATAAACCACGTCTAATTACATGTTTATTCTTGACATCTATATAAAAATAATCACCATCATTTTTTATAACTTCTGCAACTTCATCTTCAAAAGTGACTATTGACCCTATTGCTATAACATTAGGTTGATATTTTTCATTTATATAAACAGCTATGTCTTTTTGTACATCTTTATGAATTAGCTTATACCTACTAAAAGAATCTTCTGAAATATGGGCTACTGTAATCATAATCCTTGAATTATTAATTTCACTCCCTACTCCTGCACCTGTAAGTATAAGACATAAGAATATAGGAAATAAAGCCTTCACAAAACAATCTCTCTCCCTTCTAATGTTCTTGTAAATTCATGCTGATATATTTTGAATTTATATTGAGTAGACCCATATGCATAAATAGCAAAACCTAAACTTTCTGGTAATTTAGACGCTCTAGCATTATCCAAAAATTTATATGATGTCTGTTCATCACACTTTGCTGCTATTTTATGGTTACATAAACTGTGTAAACTACTCGGTATTTCTTTTGCTATTCTACATGCGAATATGAAATGAATATCAACAAGAGAACAAGCTTGTAACACACGCTTAAACCTATCAGTTAGTTTATAAACTTCTTCACGCCCAAAACCTTTATATTTTTCCCATTGTATGGCAATAAAATAAATAGGGACTAGTTCTTTACTGTTTCTTTCTTTTCTGGCATCCACCATACCTTCTAACGCCTCAATCCAAGACTCAAACTCAAATGAAGGTAAAGACATAGTAACTAAAGACTCCTCTACTAAATCCTCCACTCCTAATAGAATATGTGTGTCTTTATCAGCAGAATGTATAATCATCTTTACATTATCACGCATATTTATATTATCAACAAAAGTCATAACAAGATTCATCAAATCAACTCTCTCAAATGCATACAGTAATATATGTTCACCATCTTCTATTGTCATATTAAAATTATGAGGCGCTTTATTTAATGAAAAACCAGTTCTCTCTCCTAATATAAATAATCTAGGTTTAGATACCAACCCATCATTATCTGCATAAAAAGAAAATAAGTCACTTGCGTAGTGTAAATTCTTCTCGTTATAGAATACAGCTGGTTGATTAGTGTAACCATATTTTATATTTAAGTCGTTTAATATAACTAAAGTATCTTCTAACACTTTATTTGATGCAAATGGAACTCTCCAAAGAGTAGTAGACGATTGCTCCTCACCACCACTCGTATTAGTATACAAATATCCAAACTTAGTTTTTATAGTACCAGCTTGTGGACTTCCTATTATACTAGTAGAAATGTCTTTTGAGCATCTCAAAGCTACCCGTAACGAGAACTGGTCTAGTATATCCTTAGACAAAGTACCTTTCATTGACTGAGAAGTAAACCACATATGGCATCCACAAAATCTGGCTAACTTTGATAAAGAAGTTATGGCTGTTGAAATTTTATCGACACTTTTTGGGTCAACTTCTGTGAACATAACTTGAAACTCGTCTATCAACACCAATATTCTTGGAATACACAAGTGCTCAGTATTAGAATTTATCATCTTATTGTTGTACTCTTCTAACTTCTTAACACCAGTTTTAGCGAATATCTCAGTACGTCTATTCATCTCACTCAATAAATAATCAAATACAGATATTGCGTATTCGCCATCTTTCGTACCTGCAATTATTTTAGTATGAGGTAATCTGGATAACCCAGTTTCTATATCCACATACATAGCAAACTCAACATTCTTAAAATCAACCATAACTAACTCGAGTTGTCTTGGAGAATATTTACGTAATAAGGAAGCTAGCATTTGATTTATAGCTGCTGATTTACCCGCTCCAGTTGTGCCAACCATAAGTGCATGAACATTCCCATCTCCTAGAACTATCTCATAACCTTTAGTTGGGTCACCATTTTCTAACCCGAAATTTAACCCTATACCTTTATTAGTTGAATATGTCCAATATTTTTGTTCTGGTATAAATATATCAGAAAATCCAGTTACATAATCTATAGAATCTACTTTGCTATTTTCTACAGCATCGATAAAAGTAGATACACAAGAATGTAATAATTCTAAAGTAACAGGTAAGGGATTATCAATACCTTGAAATGGTTTATCGTAATAAATAGTATTACTCAAACCAAAATCATGTATAATCCATACGAATACTCCATATCTAGCGGAGTATTCCATAAATTTTAAGATGCTTTTTGACTCTAACACCTTTTTTATATCTGAGCATAATATTAAAAGTTTATAATCACGTGTTACTTTTCCTACAGCGTAGGCTTGCTCATTATACTCATTTATATTCTGTTTTCCAATAATCTTTACATTCTCTTGTGCATAAGTTCTTAACTCATCTATTATTGTTTCTATACCTTTTGTTTTTACTTCGATGTAATCCGAAATTTTATTATTAAAAAACTCAGAGAAATCAGCACCTAATCTATCTGGGTCATAAATAGTTACTTGTAAACATTTCTCTTTCACAGCTAATATTGCATTACATAACATTAACTTAACAAAATCTAGCATGCCCTCAGCTTTAACGTTAAATACTATGTTCGCTAGCTGCATAGTAACTTTCAACTCTATGGCATCTTTATATTTTCCTAATACGAAATCTAAATTAAATATTGGCTTATCATTTATAAAAGTACCAAATGCCTTATTAGCATTTATAATTGAGTTGATAGTCTCTTCTATATTATTATATCCTTCCGTTATAACATCTAATATAGAAGTGTATAACCTATTAACTATCTCATTAGCTTTATTTATATCCGAGTCTATACTTTCAATATTACTGGCTATATATCTCTTTTCTTCTTGAATCGCCAAATCTGGATTTTTCTTTTCTAACTCTACTAAAGTCTCTTTATAACTTTGCTCAATGTCACTCACATCTAACTCAATAACATCAGGAGTAACAACATATTTATCAAAATTTATATTAAACATAACAGATTGAGCTATACGCAAAGAATCTAAAGCTTTATTCAATCCCCAGGCAGACTTATACATCCTATAAAACAAATATACCAAAACAAAAGGAGAAAAGATGAATACGCTACAAATAACACCAAACATAAACATAAATTTATCTTTATTTCCTGTATCATCTATAAAATCCTCCAAAATAGTCATAAATTTAGTATTTTGTCTCTTTTCTAAACTTTTACATCCTTTTAACCCAGTATCAATTAATACCTCTAACTCTTGTTTTGAAACATCTTCCGTTATCTTTAAGTCTGATGGGGATACATCGTAAACATCAATCACTTTATCCAATTTATCTTTATACATTAACAATTCTTCATGCTTCTTCACTAAACCTAACACTTCATTATTAGCTTCACGGTTAAGTCGTTCTAATTCTTTGTCATATTCTAAACGTCTACTATCCATTTTGGTACTAGCATCACATTTAAGTTGTTCTAATGAATTTTCATAATCTATTTTTTCTTTATTAAAATACTCTACTAAAATATCATTCAAATTTATAACAAGCGGTGCAGGTTTATTGATTTGCAAGGATTGAAGCATACTTCTTAGTCTGTCTCTTTCTTCAACTAACTGAATTAAATCGTAATGTTCGAAATTCTGTAAATAGTATTTTTCATACTTCGTTTTGTTAGATTCTAAATAATTAGATATATGTGTCTGTAATAACTCTTTATAAATCATAAATCATACCAATCTTCTTAAATCATACGTAGAATTGCACACTCCTATATAACCCTCCATAAATTTCAAATAGATATTACGAAGCTTTAATCCTTGCTCATCAACATCCAAATCCATAACATTATGATAATTTAATCTTTTACTTATTTTTGTAGGAATACAAGCTATCATGTCAGTTTTCCACACATATACTTCACTGTATTCTTCATACTTATTAATTAAATTTGATTTCGACACTGGCTCGTAATTTTCATCACAAAATGTTCTAATAACATCAATTAAATAAAAATTATTAACGAAGTATCCTTTACAAAACATAGGTAACAAAACATCTTCTGGAATCAACTTCACAATTAAATTACAAATTCTATACAAATCGTATGCCTTTTTAACATAAAAAATGCACTTTGCTGGAACATACGGAGAATAAAACCCATTTTTGAGAGAATAAAACATCTCTTCTCTTTCATTTCTAGGTATCAAGCCTTTAAAATCTATATTAAAATCAAAAAACTGTTTAGAAACTTCTGTTCTATACAAGATAGCTTTAGCCACTTCGTCACAATTTATCATATCTACCCATTTATTAAAATCTTCTTGTGTAGCTCTAAATGGATGATTTTCTTCCTGAATAAACTTACCTCCTATAACGTATATAGCATAATCTACAATCCTAGATGCTCTTATACTTAATTTATGCATATATCTCTACCTTTACTTAAATTTCATATTAAACAATTTTTCCAAGACATGCTTTACTCTAACTTCATGTATAGCTTTATTCGTATATTTAGCCGCATCATATTTGGCTATCCAAGTATCTGGCGTATCCCCTGTATATTCCCGACGGTTAAAAGAGATAGGGGGCCTATTGTACTTTTCAAGCGGTAGATTATCTAAAATATATTGATTCCAAGTTATATTTGAATGATAAAAGAAACTAGGTAATATTAAGACAGGTAAAAACCCTATATCTAAATAACCATTTTTTTCTTTCACATTAACAAAGGTTGTAATCACACTTAAATAATTTACATATTGCTGTAAGGAATAATCATTATTACATGAATAGATGTGATGTCGTTCATCATATTCATATTCAACTTCCTTTTTATCTTTCAGTAAAACTCTAAAATTATCATAATAAAATGTTTTCATTTTCGTTTTCCACCTTCCATGTATGCAAAGGCCTATTTGCATAAACTAAATCTAATAAGTCTATTATATCGGTGCTATAGCCATTTATATATCCGTTTATAATAAAATTACCGTTATGAACATGTAATATTATCTTATCGTCTCCTTCTTTTGGCTCAACACTATACGCAGCATTATTTGGTGTAAATATGTTTATTACAAACTTAAATTTCTCTATTATTTTCTTAGTAACAAAATGCTCTCTTTGTAATACAACATCAAATCGTTGCTCTCTATTTAATTTTTCCTCAACAGGAAACTTTTTTCTAGCTAATGTGTATAAATCATTATAGCTTATTAAATTTGGATATTCTTTACCCATATTATCACAATTTGTTCGGATAAAAAAGTAATCTTCCTTTGGTACAGTCAAAATCCACTCTACACCTTTTGGGTTTAGCAAAACTGCAACTTCATCCGTAACAAAGCACTTAAGCTGTATTTTTCTTATTTCACAAAATGAAAGTAAGTTATTAACCGCTTTTCTTAAATCTAAATGGTATGTCTCACTTCTATGCTCATAAGACTCCACCTTTGGCAATAGAAGTAAGCCATCGTCTGCATATCCATACATGATTTTCACTCCATTCCTAAATAAATGCCATTCAAATGGTCTAATTCATGAGATATAATTCTTGCTATAATATACTCTGCAATAAAATAAAATAACTCTCCTTTCTCGTTAAAAGCTTTAACTACAAGAGAAGTAGGTCTAACTTTGTAAACTCTAATACCAGGT
Organism: Candidatus Endomicrobiellum cubanum; assembly: GCA_031269735.1. Taxonomy (GTDB): domain Bacteria; phylum Elusimicrobiota; class Endomicrobiia; order Endomicrobiales; family Endomicrobiaceae; genus Endomicrobiellum; species Endomicrobiellum cubanum. The sequence goes on from JAISYS010000042.1 coordinate 112,733, forward strand.
CTAGAAATACAAGATTCTTTACATAAACAAAACCTACTTTCTTTTAATAACATTGGATTTATAAATATCAAGTCAGGATTACGCAATCTAAATATACGCAAAGGCACACCTAGCTGTATAGCTGATAAACCAATTCCTTTGTTAAATTTTTTCATTTGTATAATTAAATCTTTTGGTATGTTTTCTAACTGAACTTCTTTACTTATCAAAGATAAAATAGTTGTATCGGTTATTATACTCAATTTATAAAATAAGCCTCACTAATCCATAAACCACAACACAACTGAATACTATTAAGGCAATACTGTGAAACCTTTTAGTATACCAATTATTAATCATATCCTCATTCAAACAAACTAAATGCGTAACATTTGTGATAGCCACCCTGTTTTGATGATGACCTAATTTACCATACAAAACTACCCTGTCGCCAAAAGATATATTACCATTCGGATTAAATATAGTGTTAAACATCTTAGGCTTTAAATGAACATCAATTGCATTATCTAACTTCCACACATCTTTAACTTCAGGATATATCCCTATAAAATTACCTGTAACCTTCATTTTTCGTCTTTTAGTAGTATTTATCATATCTACTAATGTGAAACTTCGTTTCTTCAAAAATATACGCATACTTAAAGTCAAAATATAAAATATTATTAAAGATATTAAAGACCCCGCTACATATAAATGCACAATTTCTATAAAAATCATAGCAAACCACCCTTTTTTACTTTCAGGATAGTATTTGCGAGCCTTTTAATATCCTCGAAAACAAGCCTCTCGCTACTAACAGTTGTATTTAACGAATCAAGCACTAAAGAAGTTTCTTTTCGTTTATCTATATCGTATTTTGACAAAAGTACAATATTTGTTACATCACGCGAATACACCGATTCAGTATTCAATACAAAAATCTTATCCATTAGTATAGCTTGTTTTATCACAGCTATATCAACATCTTCAAAAATATTTACTAATTCTCCAGCTATAGCTAATTCTATAGCTGTTCTAACTGTAAGGTAACCAGGCTCATAATCAACATACTCTTCCATTTTTACAAACAGTTTTGACTTATATATAAAATCTAGCACTTTCTCGTTATTCGCAAAAACATCCGTAATATACCTCTGTGCTATATTCACTTCCGGATTTATTGCAAACTTGTCACGCATAGGAGAGATAACTTGTGTAGAAAATCCATATTGCGAACGCCTGATATCACATTGCACATAATTTCCCTTAAATTTTGGTTCTCTGGTGTCTGGGTCAAATAATCTTATATGTGCAACCCTTCTCATCTTATCTACACAAGTTAAATCTGCCCATTGCGCTTTTTGAGAGGATTGGAAGCTAACATCGGAACAAAAAACTACTGCGTTTAATACTACATCTCCTTCTGCTATATCCTTAAAACAAATAGTACAATTATTATCCACATCTTTCGAAAATAACTTTATACTCGAAGTTTTAGAAAGCACATTTATTTTGGATAACTCAGTAAAAGTATTTATAAAAGTAACAAGGCTTCCTTCTAATAAATCTTGTCTATAAGTAACAACAACTTCTTTATCTACAAACTTCAAAGCTTCTCCATATGAATTTACCATATAAGCTTCGATGGTGTCGTCTATTCCAACTTTCATTAAGTCAACATTTTCATCTAAAGCTTTGATGTATTCAATTTTCGTACAAATTGACATTGTAATTACTCCTCTTTGTAATCCTCAGTGACATACACATAAAATTTTTGGTCTATTATATATATTACGCTACAAACTAAACTAAACCCCATACAGGCTAACAAAAATGTTAATTTTTGTAAACTGGCCGCCATTACCATTATTATTAAAATACACGCCAAACTTGCTATCTCAAACCCTATTAAAACCTTAATATCTATACTTTTGCCAACAACACGTAACATAAATAAAATTCGTGCAATTAAAGCAATAAATATACTAAAACCGAAACCCAATAAAACTATCTGAATTATTGTAATTAACGGAAACCACCTAAACACCCAATTCATTTACTAACTTCATAAATGCTTGCTCATTTTCTATAAATTCGGGGTTTAATTTCATTTCTAAATCCATAACCAAATCTCTAGTCTCTAATAATTCATTTTCATCTGGTTTATTTATTAGCATGAAAACTAAAGCCGTTATCAAAATAAGAACAGCATCCATGAATTACACCCCCTTTACCCAAAATCTATCAACATCTAACAACTCCTCTACGCTTTTCACCGTAACTACTTCATCCTTGCTAAATAAAATGTCTATATTGTATAACTTTAATAACTTTTGAAGGGTTAAAGGTGATTTATCAATAGTTTTATCTAGCTGTACAACCTTATCGTTCATCTCTATCAAAACTCGTAAAGTTCCAGGTTCCAATATTGACATAATTATAGGGAATTCATCACCTGGACTTCGTATCCTAATACACGGATACTGTGCTTTTACTTTTTCATGTTGAAAATCTTCACCCAGCGAAAGTCTCATTTATCTCGTCCTTTACGCTCTTATAATAAGGAACTATACGCAATCCTAAATAATACAAGGCTATTGGCGGACACACAAAACACAAAGTAAATTGTAAAAATCCACAAGACAGCATCAAAGAAATATCAAAAGCGTTAATCATGTAACAAATATAAAATACAACAATCGCTACAAACATTCCCACAGCACTTAATATAACTAAGTCAGGAAGTATTGCAAACGATAATAAAATAAGAGATACAACTCTAAATAAAGCAAGCACTAAAAAGGCTATAATACTTATCGTAAATACAGGAGACCTCTGATACAACATTTTTCTCAAATATAATATATTGTAAAAAGGCAATAATACTTTAAGCATAGTTATAGTGGAAGTATTTACTGCAAGCACCTTCTGTACCCTGAGTATCAGAAAGATTAAGGGGCCAAAAAGTACCCCATACACAACTAAGGAAAGTATAATAACACTTATGACATCAGACATACTTTACCACCCTTTCAAGACATCTAATCCAGAAGTCTTAACTTCTACTTCTTCTACTTCTACTTCTACCTTCTCTTCTACTGGGTTCAAAATGTCACTAAAATCGATGTCATCATTCCACTTTTCCCATAACTCTTCAGATACAGGTTCATTGGTTTCTTGTATCATTTCTTTACTCTCCTTAAATAATTTATCATACTCAAATGACTCTGTAAAAAACTTATGCCACGATAGACTGTATTCATTCAATATTGACATACTAAACCTTACTGAAAGTCTAATTTGCATATCTACTTTCAACAACTTCCTAAAATCAAGTGTTGTTGATATTACATGTATAATACCTGATAAAACTTCCAAATCTTCTTCTAATTCTTCCATAGAATCCAATAAATCTAAAAATAATCCAAGTATATTTATTGGAACTGGAGCATTCTCATAAAAATACAATGCCGCTTTCTTCTTAAATGTACCAGCAATCATATTTCTGAGCATACCTATGTCTTTATTATATAAATCATATAAAACTACAGCTTGGTCATATAAAGACCTGTGTATATAAAAATATTTATTAAACTTATCCTCTAAAACCATAGTATTCGTATATGTTGGAACATACCTAGTATCACTATAAACTAACATTCTAACATTTTCCTCTTTTCTATTGCCCATAAAATAGATAACAATTGCTTTGGAGAAGTAGCTTGTGTAAACAAATAATAAGCATAATTTATTGTATAAGCATCAACCTTTTGTACTAATTTATCCCTATATGACTTATTTGACAAATAATTAAGCTTTTCCTCAAACAACATGTACATGTATCGTCTCATACTATAAAAAGCTATGTCTATACCTATATCTTCCTCTAATGTGCTATATAGCTTCCACGCATACCGCATATCTTGTAATAAGAACAGTCTTAATACTTGCCTAGCATAAACTTTATTTACACTTAAAAATCTACTTGTTATATCTTTATAGGATATATACTCTAAACCTTTTAGACTATCAAGTGCTTTCTCCAAATCATCTGTCTTTGGGCCCACTCTTTTATAAAGTTCATTCATTGCTTTCTTTTCAAACAAAACTGGAAATTCTTCTATTAAGCGCATGAATTTATCCCAATCAGAAATATCACTAATTTCTAAACTAGGATACTTCAACAAAAGACTTTGTAATGTGTTTACATCCAAAAATATTGTCACATCTAAATATTCCGGAATAAACCCATCCTCTAAACACTTATTTACCTCTGCTATTGATTTACCTAAAATGTATATTGTCCAGTCTCCCTTTAATTTTGGTGCTAAATAGGGTAAAATTGTATAAAAATCCTCAATGTCATTATACACATAATCTGCACCATACATTTTTACTGCTTTTGTTAATCGCTGAAACTTTACCATTATCTTAACTCTAATGGTAACTGCATTATCAAATCCATTTCCTCTTTTTGTTGAGCTAGTAATTTCCTCACACGATGTAAAGCATCCTCCCCTTCAAAAAACACATAAGAATCAATATAAGTGTCATAAACGTCGAGAGAGCATAAATCAGGATACATTTTTTGAAATTCTAATCTCTCCAATCCTAGAATATCCTGAATAGGAATTTCATTTTTTCCAGCATACACAATTTTTACTGGAATACCGTCCTCATCATAAATAATATCATCGTAAGCAAAATCGTCATCGTCAAATAATTCTCGTCTTTTTTTGTAAACAGCAACAATATCCTGACAATATTGCTGAATAAACTCAGTCATTATCATTAGTATGCAAACTCCTTTCTTTTATCTCCCTCTCTTTATATGCCGAATAAGCTATAACTTTTTCCAAAAATTGAAGGGAAGATACTATCATAATGTCATTATCAAGAGCTATTTTTGTCTTATCATGGTCTTTTGTGTGCGGTTCCTTTATTAAATAATCAACTTCAGTTTTTCTTTTACCAATGTCTATAACATTTACATAATTACCATAATCTTTGTTTATTGCCGCTATAAAATCACTACGATTATTAAAGTTATTTATAGAACCACTAATCATAACCTTAACTACCTTACCAACCAATGGAACTCTAGTCTCAAAAAATGTAGAAACATACAATAAAATGTCTGCGTAGTGCCTTAAATCTTGAGGACAATAATGAGAGTACAAAAACTCACTCATTGTTCTACAAGGCCCAGTTAGTTTACGCCAAACTTTGTCATATCCTTGTATCATAGCGAGCTCTCCGATTTCCCACAAATACAATTCTGGCTTTTGTCCAAACAAATACGGAATTATTTCTATATGTGAAGTTAAATTATACTGCTCTATATAACTTAACGCTGTTTTTGCGCCTATATTTTTTATCTTAAACCATTTAACCAACTTATTTATTTTTTCTGCCATATGACCTTTACATTTATTATTACTGCATTTACGAACAGTTAAATTTTCATTATCTACCATGTCACCCCCACAATAAGGACAACTCAACCAAATATTCAATTTTAACCAACTTGGAATTTTTTCATTTCTTTCTGTCGCTATCATATAAACATATCCTTAAAAGTTATAATATTTTGTACCAATATACCTAGCTCAATCGTATCAGGCTCTCCTTTTAACAACTCAGCTAATTTTGCTCTGTTTACTGTAAAATATGGGCCAAATTTATTATATACATCATTAAACTTTTCTTCTAGTGAAGTCATCCGATATACTGGAGTAAATGCTCCAGGAAAACTAAATACAGGAAATAAAGAATACGTATCTTCTTGTTTATCATATAAACAAGACACAAATCTTCGTTTACTTATATTTAATACATAATCCAAAGTTGAATATAGATGTAAAGATTGAAAAATTTTCTCGTCACGCACAATTTTTCCTTCATGCATCATATCCACTCCATTACTACAACTTAATCTTACTAAATCTGGGTGACTTTGTCTTTTGAATGTGTACTGCGTCTTATCTAAAGTAGAACATTCAAGCACTTTTGCAATAAGATGCAACATTAAACCCGCCTACCCCCTCCCGTTGCTGTACTTATATTATAATCAAAAGACGATATACGTCTTCTTTCCTCATCAAGAATCATATCTATATAAACATACGGTTTATCTGTGTATACTACTTCAAAATCGTTAGACCTTTCATGTTGTAATAAAGCTTGAGTTACTACAAAATTTATAAACTGTAGTCTTATCACAATTAAAGTCGTACCTTCATCGTAGTATACTTCTACACCTTGTGTTAGATTAGCCATCACATACAATGTCATCTTTATTAACTTTTTATTTATCTTACGTGATAAACTATCGTAGAACTTATCTAAATCGCTTTTGAATGACAGCACATTACTCTCAAATAATTGTCTAAATAAATTCGGACTGTTCCTTAACTCTCCCCAATCATACATAAACTCGCTACATAAACGTTTAGCGCAATAAGCATCTACAAAATCAAATTTACCCCTCCTCATAGTAAAAAATCCTAATTTATATAAAACAGAAGTTTGCCCTATCTTATTAGGCAAATCTGTGAACACAATACCATTATTTCTTATTATATACCTAAATACATATTCCATTGTATCACTGTACACATAGTTAATAGGGTATTTTCCATCTTTATAACACTGCGCAACGATACTGATTGGATACATTTGCTCACCTTGTGCAACAAAATTATAAGTCCCGACTTCGTCTAAAAAATACGCTATTTGTGGACTGACATCAGCCTTTGCAACTCCCAATAACGTATTATATTTTACATCTACGGATAAATCCTTTACCCCTGCTGGTCTCTTGTTAGATACCCCACAACCCACGAAAAATGCAAATTCTATCTCTTTTTTACAATTACCTATTAGGGTTGAATAAAACCCTAACAATTCCTCTGCAACACCCTCAAATACTCGCAAACTTAAAACATCCATAATCGGTTTATCATAAAAATCAAATAAAAATACAATTTTAATTCCAGTTTCTATATATTTTCTTTTTATATTACTAATTATATGATGTAGTAACTCTTGTCTTGATGAAACTTTACACGTAAGTAATCCAACTCTAGTGAATTCTGGTTCCAAAATTGTTTTATACATTTTTCTTTTTAGGTCATAAGTAGCCTCATAATCAAAACCTACACGAATTTTGGGTCTGGTGTATAAAGAGTAAGAAGAAAAATCTATCATGTATACATCATAGGATTTAAGAGACGCAACTTCGCTTTCTATATCAGTTCCTTCAAAACTACTAACATTACCTAAAAAGTATTCCCTAAACATACTAATTAAAGTTGTATATCCAAACCTAACTGGCCTATTAAATACACACCAAGTATTTTCTTTTATCATCTCCAGCATTAATCTAGTTCTATCTATAAAAATACCACTAGTTCCAAATTTACCATTATTCATTTACTGTGGCACCTCTTTAATGCTTGTAATAACTTTTGCTCCCCCATATTCAATTATAGTATACTCTATCACTATATTACCATTATCCTTTAACTGTACCCATCTAGTTGGATGCATAGACATAAAGGCATACTGCCCATCAGGTAACTCACATCTAATGTACAATTGCATACCATGAGGTGGTACTTTGTCGAAATCCACATTTTCTTTGAAAGTTGCTGCAGAGTAATCCGTGTAATTACCTGTATCAGTTATCTGGATAGCTTTACCCCCCACCCACGTCATATTTTCCAACTCTCTATACTCATCACTAGCAGCATCAAAAATCTTATCGTATATAGCCTTAAGCTCTACTTCTTGTACTGCTTTCGCATCTTCTATTAACAATTGGGCAGGTGTTTCTTGTGCCTGATGGTACTCTATCTCATCTCCTGTATACCCAACTGCTCTCAATTGCTCTACCTCTTCTGGAAAATACTCAAAATACCATACTATAGGGTCTTCTTCAACAGGCACCTCTTCCACCTCTTTTGCTTTGAAAAATCTCAAAGATACCGCAAAAATCACAACCACAAAGATACCAGCTATAATTAGAATTACTAACTTCTTATTTAACCTGCTAGGTTCTTTATCAATTGATTCCTCTTCCATTGATTGATTATACTCTTCTCCTTGTTTTAACATATAATATCACCCAGCCTTACTTATAATCAATTTACTAATAGCTTCTTTTGGAATATTTTCAACTCTAAATTTGGCATCAATAATACTTTGGTTAAAATAGAGCAATACCTTAAAAAAGCCAGCATCTTCTCTATACTTCCATAACTCCTGTATTATTTCATTAACATGAGCTAAATCCAGGCCATTGACATCGATACACATTGCATCTCCCAGTTCCCAAACCTTTATTATTTCACCACTGGTCATGGTGTAAATAAAATTGGCATCCTCTTGCGTAACAGAATCATAAACATCTTCTTGTTCTTCATCTATTTCATATATAATGTCTCCATTATTGTCAAAATTAACTAAAGCCTCCAATGACTCGAAGAAATCATCAGATAATATCTTTACTTCCTTCATTTCTCCTTTATCAATTTCTTTTCCTTCTACATACATTTTAGCAGCATACTTGATGTGTTCTTCATGAGACATGTCAGAACCTTTTTGTAATTCATATCTAGCTAAAAGTTCATGTGTAAGCGTTGGATGTCGTATATAATCGCTAAAATTACTACCATGTTCTTTGATTAACGATTCCATATATGCAAATAAGAGTTCATTTCTATATTGATGTATAATACCTAAATAGTTCTCTTCATTTAACACCGATACACCTGTTTTCACGTATTCGGCTATCAATTTGTCTCTTAGCCTCACTGGCATAACAACGCTATCGTCATCATGCTCTTCCCAGGATTGTACTTTAGATGGGCAACAAAAGAAAGGCGGCGCATCCTTAACTGGTATTTCCATACAAGTACGTATCATTAACAATATTTCTTCATAAGGTATAGACTTGTCTGCCATCAACAAGACCTCATCGTGTATCGATAGTGCTAATCTTACAAAAGGCAATCCATCTTCTCGTATTTTATCCCATCCTTTTGCCCGAATATAACTATCAAAATTGGTTTCCGCTATCTTTAAGTAATCAGCAGCAGACCCTTGTACGGGAGTGTTATTTGCTTTTCTTATTATGGATGCTTTCTCTCCGCTGGATAACTCTGGATTAAATATCTCCTTAAAATATCTGTCTCGTCCAAATTTAGTAGTAATAAACCCATCACGTTTAACTAAGTCTGCATTGTTTTTTACATACTTTCTAATTCGTTTGAATTTATTATAAAAATCATCTAAAGACTGCTTAGCTGCCATCAATTGTGATTTATCTCTTTCTGCTCCTGCACCAAAAAGCTGCTTAGCTAATCCATATTCTGAAATTAAATACACGACACCGAAATTACGAGTCTTTCCTATCTTTCTTTCTGAAGCAGATATTTCCCACATTTCTTTACCCGTAATCAACGAACCTATAACTCTATGAATATCATTGTCCGGGTCATGAAACGAGGTAATTAAATCTTTCTCTCCTGCTAGATATGCAATCATTCTTAATTCCATCTGACTATAATCTATGTCCCACATAACATGAGTATCACTATCAGCAATTATGGTACCTTTCAACTCTGGAGGTAATTGATGCATGGGCGAAGATTGTCTCCCTGAACTAGCGCCATTTTGATTAATCCAAAAGAATATTCTTTCGCTTTTCATTGTACGCTCAAATCTAGCATAGAAAGAATTACGTAATTTATTATACACTCTATATTTTTCTAAAATAACTAAAGCTGGATATTTGGCTACATTTAAGTCTGTTGCTTTAACTATTACAGTTCCAAACTTATCCACTATATCATCAGCTACATTACTTTCTTTATCCATTTTAATTTTTGCCAATTTTTTTATAGCAAGGGCTCCTGTCGAAGCTTTTCCTGTCTTTTTTGTTCGTACAAGTACAGGACATTTCATTTTATAGTACATCAAATCAGAAATAACAGCAGGACTATTTATATTTCCATCTATTCTAGTCAATTGTCTGAACGCTCTTATTAAAATATCTAAAATATATTCACAATTATCATAATTCTTTAAGTATGAATCTACGTCTACACGTAATCCATAGTATTCTTGGTCTGCTTTAACATGAGCTAAATCACATTCCACCTCATATATATTTCTGGAATACTTAGGTAACTTATCATATAAATACTTAAATATAGCAATAGTATTACTCGCGTCTGGACAAGCATATAGCCTAACTATGTCTACTGGTAATATGCCAAAATTAATCAACTGCTTTGATACAAATATATCTTCTAGCTCTAAGTACTTTAGACCATTATATTCAAACATCAAATTCTTCAGCATATGAACACCTTTTTCCATCACCGGATTAACCAAATAGCTCAAAACTAAGGAATCCCATTTACACCTTACATCATATCCTTCTTTTTTCATAACCTTTCTATCAAATTTACCGTTATGCATTATTAGAATATCTTGATGCTTGATAACAACATCCATTATTTCTTTCAAGAAAGAAAGTGGTAAATTATCTATTTCAGAGTGCCTAAATGGGAAGTATGTTGATTGATTTTCATTACAAGCTAAAACTACACCCACCATTTTATCATCATCTAACATATCTACTCTTAATCCAGTTGTCTCTGTATCAAACCCAATATACTCTTTTTCGGCAACATCAATAGCATGTAATCTTTCTCTAGCTATTTTTATAGAATCTGCAACAACATCATCTCTTTTTTCCAAATGTGATAAATTAAATTTAGCTCTCAATATACGCAAAGGATAATAAGGAGTATCTACATCTATTGTATCTGTTAAACTTATAACATCTTCAGCATACTGCATCACATTAATGGGGTCTAAACTGACATTATTATATTCAGCTATCATATATAAAGTATATGTTCTATTTCCATATTGCACAGAAATAACTTCCACTTTTCCATTACAATGAGTACATTTACTAGCATATGAGACATCTATTTGTTCTTGTATACTGACAGTATAAAACTTACCATCTTTCCAGTACGACTCCTTATTTATTGGCGCATGTATAAATGTAGACATATTTTGTAACTCTCTAAAATCTTCATATAAGCCTAAATTACCAAAAGTGAGAGTTTTACGCTTTTTTACTACAGAGAATTCCACAGCCTCTACGTCAACATGATAATTAGCTCCAGGTTTTACTATATCTAACCTATAAAACCCTTTAGTTTCTTGCACGTATAACGTGTGCGCCTCTCCGGATTTGTCTACAAATACTCCTTGTTTTAGCATATGACAGTACATCCTCTTATATCTGTTGGATACTTATCTTGAGTCAGTAAAAAGTAAGAATAATCTAAGTCATTAGCCATATAGGTAGCCTTTACTCTCTGCATTTTTAGTGCGATATCGTACTCATAAACTGCAATTTTATCTCGAAGTGGTTTAATTAAACCACGAACTAAATTATCTTCACAATCTCTGTCAAATAGAACTCGTCTTTCTACATAATCAGCAAATTTTATATGTCGCCTGTAAAAAGATATCATCAAATCTTTATAATCTCTATCGCCACAATCTCCACTTACTAGCTGATATAAAAGATTTCTATTCTCAAACATTGTATTATCTACTACACCCCATAAACCAAATAAGGTATCTACTTTAAGATATACGTTTTTGGTGTCTTTCAATAGAGATATAAACCATTCAGGAAGTTTCTTTGCTCCAAATACTGTTAATACTGTATTCTTCTCCAACAACTCCTTCATCGTCCATATCGATAACATAAAATCTTTCTCCTTTCTCTATTAGCTCATTTAATTTCTCTATAGAAAGACTTTTTAAGTCTATTAACATAATGACACCTTATTCCATGAACCAAATAGTTCATTATTGTGAAATTGTGCAGTAAGTTCTTGTTTATATTCAACAGCAGATATATAAGCCATAATATCATCTATGCGTTTATAATACAAAATATTTGTATCAGAAACAATAAACAAAAACCCACTTCTATGCACCAAAGCCATTTTATGCAACAGGGGTTCTGTGCACACTGAAGACACATCCACCAAAACTTCCATCTCATTATTATAATGCAGAAAACCACTCCTAAATTTTAACGCAGTTTGATTTAACTTCTTACCTAATTTACCCAAACACAATAATATGTCCTCTGTTCTGTCAATGCTCATATCATTATTTAGCGCTACAGTATGCTTAAATAATTTTTTAGCATTTCTTATCATAAATTCTACATCAACAACATTACTAGTAGCTTTACTCACATACTCATCAATAGATATCGTACTCAGAGATTCTTTTACTTCTGCTATTTTGTTATTTATCTTTATATCCCTTCTAAATTCCAAATAATGATTAATCAATTCCTCAATTATATCCTCATTATACATTTTCATGTTTTCTCTTAACAAGTTTAAACCCTTCACTTCTATACAAGACCTGTATAATGTATCTAAATCTTCTATTACAGGGTCAGCTGCTCTTCTTGTTACTATTTTTATAGCCTCAACTAAAGTCTGTCTCTTATTGTCATCAATTGTAATTCTTCTTCCAATATAACCTTCCGAACTCATAAAATAACATTCACTAGCTACTATATCCTTAGCACTTGGAATTCTATCAATAGCACTATCTTTTAATAATTTTTCAGCTTTTTTATATCCGACATAAATCGATAACAAATGAATTTTAAGCTCTTTGCTTCTTTTATGAATACGATATAAAGATTTTACTATATTAAAAGCAGATTTAGCATAAAATACAGAATTCTCCACTAGAGAATTTTCTTCAGCTATCCAATCTACTCCCCCATCGTCCTCGTTTTCGATATATCCAGCTAATTTTACTTCTTCCAAGTACTTATGAGCATCTAATCCATAAAGTATTTGGTCTATATATTTTTTTGGATATTTTTCATCAATATCGTCTAGCCTTGAAAGTAATAACCCATCACGTTCTAATTTCTGCTTTTCCGGATTATAATCGGCATACAAATCTTGCATCAAAGTAGTTATTGACAGTATATCTCGTTCAGGAAATTTTTCTAGTACATGTATAATTAAACCATCATAAGGAGATAAGCTGTCCATTTGTGGCCGCCCATGCCTCAAGACTAAATCCACTATCATCGGCTTGCAAGGCCCTCGTACAAGGCTCGTGTGTCTCAGCATTAGTAGCTACTCCTTCCAATGTTTTTATTATAAATGATACATCTTCACTGTCCTTAAGTATATCATAAACTACAGTCGTTATATCTCCTCTTAACAGTTTACCAGTAACACATTCAAGCTCCTCTATAACCATTATCTCCACTCCGCAATAAGATTAACAATTTTTCAACATTAACTTCGTCAAAAATATCACTAATATCTGTAAAGTCATTGATTACACCTGAAATGGCTACATCTTTTAACAACTCTTTTAATAAAGATTCTTTTTTACGATAAGTAAGTGACTTAATTTTTCTTAATCTTAATGCTACATAATACTTTTGATTATCTAATAAAAAATGTAAATGCTGATATGCTTTTGGAACTAAGCTTTCACAATAAGTTAATAAAGTTTGACTAGATAAACAAGCATCCCTCAATTCCCCTATATCAATACTCTTGGTCGCTATTATCATATACTTACTGTTGTTCTATCAAGTGTTATACTTTGCTCCTGTCCAAGCAACTCTTTACACTTTACTAAAATTAAACCATTATTTTCTACGGTTACAGTTACAATTACCTCTCCTTCGCCTGCTCTTTTTTGGTCAGTAAAGCTATAAATCAATTGCCCTATACATTCATTGTCTTTAGCTAGTATAGAGTCTCCCTGATATAAATTAACACAAATTTTATCCGAATCTCTATCATTAACCAACAACAAAGATTCTTCTGTCGGTATTTTAGAATTACTATCTATAACTCGCTGCACTGTACCATCTGAAAGTTCTACAGATAACGCTTTAGTTACATCTGACAACATTTTAGCACTTAAATTTTTACTAAACATGTCAGCATATAAAGATACTCCTCTTGCCACAGCCTCATCGGGATTATATTTAATCTCTAATGGAGCCTTAATTTCTTCTGTAATCCATTTCTGTAAATAAGGGCACCTAATTGACCCACCAACTAATACTACATCATAGTCATCGCCTTCTGGTATATATTCATGAATAACTTGTTTTGTTTTAGATACTGTATCCGCAAAACACATTTTCATTAAATCAATATATATATCTTCTGTAAAGTTTATTTCTCCTGCTCCATATCCTGTTAAATCTACTGTAATATCCATACGCGTTTTTTGTATAGCATGTTTAACATCTCTAGCTAGCATAGCTAAACGAAATCTATCTCGTTCTGTTAATCTATGCCTGGAAATTGAAGCAGCTTTAACTAGATATTTCAATATTAGAATATCTAAATTATCCCCACCAAGAATACAACCATCTGATGCTTGCACGTCATAATACCCAAATCTACCATCAACTATTGAAACATCAAAAGTTCCACCACCTAAATCGTACACAACAAATAACGACTTTCTATTCTGACCAATATAAATAGCGGCAGCCGTAGGTTCGTTTATTAGGGCATGCACTTTCAATTTTACTAAAGAGGCTGCTTTTAACGTAGCTTGCCTTTGGTTATCTGAAAAATATGCAGGTACAGAAATAATAACATCTGTAACGGAATCACCACCAGCAATAGTCTTTAATTCACGTAAAACTAGCGCAGAAGCATATATTGATATATTTCCCTCTTTACCTAAAGACATGTTTACCTTAAATGAACGCTTGGCTTTTTCGTCATTAAGTAATTTTTCACCAGCCAACTTCGTATTAACATTTGCAATAGAAGGCACTAAGCCACTTAACAAATTGTCTCGTAATCCTATCATAGAATAAGTGGTACCTAAATCAATACCGTAAATATTAACCATGCTTAACTCCTTTGTACTAAATTCCCAACTGAATTCCTTTCTAATACTCTGTCTACAAATTCCACTATTCTTGTCATATACACTAATGAAGTATTTGCATCATTGACTGTACACTCAATAACTGCTGTATCACACCCACTGTACACATTTAAGAAAGTTACCTCTTCCGTAATATCCGAAAAATAATATTCTTTCTCCATAACCTTATTCAAAAGTTCCAATATTGAACACTTCTGAACGACCCCTCCGTGCATAGTTATAATGGCCAAAAGTAACTTTTCTGCTATTAAATTACAAAATATGCAAACTCTCTGCGGCTTTGATAAAATAGAAAATTTATTGTCTTTTAAGCTTTCATATGCAGTAGTCGCGTCATTGATGTAATCTAACGTAGACAACATTACTTATTACAACCTCACAAACATCCTAATATATCTGGAATATACGTACCTTCTTGTTTTATTTTATAGTAAATGGTATCACTATCGTTACTTAACTTTTCAAATTCGGAGCTTGAAAACATAAATAAGTTTATATTACTGACGTCATCTAACTTATGCTTCATCAAGTCCATTATCAAATGACTATATAAATCTAAATAATTACTAAAGCGATTATCACATATGGCATAGACATTAAACTTTTCTGAACTGTCCAATGGCCAAATAAAAGTTTTTGACTCTGGTAAGCACACTTTTACAGTATTATGAATTGTGTTTAATATTGCCTTAGCATTATCTAAAATCATTAAGACACCTTTTTACTTTCCAACAATATATTACCAATTTCCAACCCTGTAGCTATAACTACATAACCAAGAGAATTTATTACATGTGCATATTTTATAAAATCTGCATACGCATATATGTGTAAATACAATTTACAGCGCATACACCCTTTTACAAATAAACTCCTCCTCACTTGTAAACTTAAAGTATGAATATTGCTATACTGTATACTCTCTACTAAAATAAAGACATCCCAACTGCCCTCATTTACTAGTAAATAAACTTTAGTAGGACTTAAAACTTCCTGAATTGAATCGTGCAATAATTGTAAATCATATAAATCTTTAGTACTCATAATTATATACTATTTTAAAAAATACTACCCTCTTGCTGCGGCTATCTTAGCTAATTTATCACATTTATTATTGTACTCATTAGTAGAATGTCCAACAACTTTAATCCAACTAATATCATGGAAAGAATCTAACTCTACCAACCTTTCCCATAAATCAATATTTATAACTGATTTCTTCTGTACAGTTATCCACCCATTCTTTCTCCACTTAGCTATCCAACCTTTAGTAAAAGCATTTATTAGGTACGCACTGTCGCTATACAATATTATACGCGATTTCTCTTCAACACTCGCTAAAGCCTTAACTGCAGCTAATAACTCCATTCTCTGATTCGTAGTAAATTCTTCACATCCACTAATCTCAACAATATTTTCACCCCGAACTATTATAGCTGCCCAACCGCCACGTCCAGGATTTCCTAAACACGAACCATCAGTATAAATGTGTATCTTGCTCAAATGCTTTTTACTCCTTTTAAGGCTTCTTCACCCTCTACTTCCTGTCGAAGTTGTTCCCATTTACCTGCATATGTCTTATGCAATAAGATAGTTGAACTTTCATCTAAATCTGCTATAGCGGAAGCTGCTATTCTAAAAGCTATTGGCGCTCCTATCTGTAAATTCATCCCTATTATTCTGGCTAAATTTGTCGCTGGTATTACATATTGAGTTGAGTTCTGTAATTTTATTGGATAAATCTTTACAGCTATGGAACAACTATGAGGCCCAAACTCTTCTTTATATCCAACTACATATGACTTATATATGGGCTCTTCCCATGCTAATATTCTTATAGCTTTTGTATATACACCATCTACTACTAAACCATCCGTTGGATAAATATAATCTTTTTTATAGTTAGAAAAAGCTTCAATAGCCTGCATTAAATCTATATAACTAGAAACTTTCGTATGCATTGGCGTTTCGAATCCCCATCGCCTTAAAACATTAAAATCGTCACCTACACTGGAATTAGCTCTAATCTTGAATGCATGTAAAGACAAAGCCTGAGTATATTGTTTATTGGCTAATAATGTTGCTACACACCCCCTTTGAGATACATTACCAAATATTTTACTTATTTCCTGAAACACCTTTTCTGTAACAGTAGCTTCCATTATAACTGTTACTTTGCCTTCCATTGGAACAATTCTTGGAATCATACCATCAAAGTTATCAATTACTATAGCATCATTAGTGCGCCCTCTAGTTTGTACATGGATAAGTTGTCCATTGTAATAAGAGGCTTGTATGTTCCAACCATCATGTTTATACGACAGAGTAACCTCAGTGCTTAAATCTGAATATTCATTTTTTACAGCATACAAAGAATTCAACGATTCTATACTCTCTGTTTTATCTGTTACCACTACAGGATAAATGTACTGCTGTAAATTATATTTTCTTAGTAAACTTACTGGGCAATAATCACTTGACCAAGACTGCTTAACATATTCATTATCAGGAAACTCCCTTTTTATTCTATCGTGTAGTAGAGTATACTCTGAATCAGAAATAAGCGGCAAACCAACAGAATAACACCATCTAGCTAATACATATAACTCAAAATCTGTCATAGTCTCTGGTCTAATCATTACTACTTTGTTCTCCATTATATATAATTACTGGCCATACAAATTCTTTCTTCATTCGACCTACGTAAAAACATAATTCCGCTTCTGTTTCATAATCAGTAAACACATTATACATATTAACATATGGTACAACTTCATTAGCTTCTATTTTAACTGGATTAGTTGCAAACCCAGCTCCCCGTATAACTAATTCAACAGGTAAATCCCCATTTACAATATTAACATCTACCTTACCATCTATAGCAGTTAATTTATCATTAAAATTTGCTGTATAATTTACAAATACCCCACTAAGTTGAATATAAGATAACACAGATGCTACTAATCCCAAACATAACACAAATACTACACTACGAATAATCGTATCTTTTTGATTTAATTTACATATACCTATAACACCCTCCTTTGTACGTATAACACCCTGCAAAATGGTATTCTGTGGCATTGCAGTATAAACATTCTTTTTATAATAATAACCCGAGCAGACTTGATTCAATAAACTTGCCTCTACATCATAAAAAGTGCCATCAAATTTTATTCGTGCCATTTCTATCAACCTTCCAAATTACTTTTATGTTCTAACAAAATAGCTGGGTCTACTAAATCTCCTTCAATATATAAATTAAAATGTAAATGAGGGCCTGTTGTTAAATATCCAGTGTTTCCAGATAAGGCAACTACATCATATTGCTTAACTTCATCACCTAATTTACTTTCTACTTTGTTCAAATGACAATAATAAGACTCTATACCATCGCCATGATAAATACGTAAATAGTTACCTACAGCAGTATTATATCCTATATCAGATATTACACCATTGAAAATAGACAAAACTTTAGTGTTCATATTAGCATTTAAGTCAACACCACTATGAAAATGTACTCCTCGTCGTCCTGTTGGGTCGACTCTACTGCCATACGGAGAATTTAATTTATACTCATTATCTAAAGGATGACGTACAGTTGTAATTTCACCTAATTCCACAAACTCAATTGCTAATTTAACAGCAGCCTCTTGTTCTCGTATAAACAACGATAATTCACTAGTATCTATTTCCATTGCTTCTATCTTATCCAAGTTACCGTAAGAATCTCGTATCTTTAGTACGTCATTTAACTTACTTACTACATGTTTATAATCGGCATCCAATGCTATGATTTCACTTAAAGGTTTATCTATAGCTAAGTCACCTTGTTTCTCTATCTCTGCTTTCTGTAATAATAAATTATCTATTGTAGTATCTACCATGTCTATATTCAAGTTGTCTATACCTTTGTTGTAAAAAGATGATATAGCGTTTATACGAATAGTCTGCTTCGCTTTAGTTATACCATCCTTTAGAACAGTAACATCGGTTCTCAAATCCTTACTATACATTTTGTACAAAACATTAGATGTCTCTCCATAAACAACAATTGGTAAGTATAAAAATAACATACATAAACAAATAACTCTTTTCACGAGGCTAACTCCTCTAACATTTCGAAAACCATCTCGAATATCTCTAAATCTTTCTCTTTATAAAAAATAACATCTATTGTCCCATCCTTATCTCTCACTTGACTAACAAAATCTTCGCCAATTATTCTTTTGAATCTTTCTGCATTAAGTTCATAAAACCTTTTAGAGAACTTAGGACAAGTAATAATTTCTACATAAATAAATAACTTATCTTCTTCTGTAAAAAATAACAACAAATCGCTTTCTTCAAATAAACCTAAAGATTTTTCCTCACAAGGTATAAATAACGCGTTATTTCTATTCAATTGCTTTACTTTGTCACCATACTTTGCGACCACCTCATCGTACATCATATTAAAAATATCAATATCCACTATTACCTCTCCTCTATATAATTAACATAGCTAGTGCCATTATTAGGGGTTAAACCAAATGCTACTCTTTGCAACGGATAATTCAAAGCATCTTCTAAACCTAGCAGTATAGAATGACTTAAATTATCTAAAACTCTTTCTAATAACACGCCAGACATAGCCATTGGCCTCCTTAATGGAACGTCCCCTACACCAACTAGTGTTGTTTCATATATAGTATTAGCTAAGGAACCAGATTTTAGTTGTATCATATCATACATTCTACCTACCTTCAAATCACTTCTATCAGTAGCTACAATGACAGCCATTTCCATTGATGAAACAATAATTTCGAAATGTTTCATACTTAGCTCTCGTTCACTTCTAAATATACTATATAATAAATATAAAAGGTATAATTGTGTATCTCGGACACCTTTATATTTTAGTAACTCTCTAGGGTCATAATCCCCTTTTACTAAACATATACCCTCCCCTTGCATTACATATTTCTTTAATACAGCAGAACTGGGCACTGTACGATTTATCGGACTATTTCCTATATATACATTCTTCTTACCATCATACTCTTGAGTTTCTTCTACATTACCTGTAGCCCAAGCAAGGGGGTCATATGAACTGAAACTTTCAATAGACCTTAATCTAACAAAAGTCTCCAATCTATGAAAATTAGACATAGGCCCACCGCCTTCAACTACACCACCTTTGTGAAAGCTATCTAAAGTTAATTGCAAACCTGTAGCGCCAACAGCATGGGCCGCAATAAATCCTACTGCTGTATTTTTAGCAACTAACCTATGCGTTGATAAATCTATTCCATAACATTTTTTACAACAAGGATTATCACATGTAATAGGCGAACGCATTTCTACTTGTTCTAAATTATTACATATATCTATGGCTTCTTTTTCTTTTATAGGCCCTCTTCCATCTGTAGTAAATCTTCCAGTAATTATTTTTGTAAATATATCATTAACGTCCTTCTCTCTATGAAAAAACTCGGCTATGTCTGATTTTCTTATAAGCAATCCTTTAGACGTTCCACAATCCTCACTAGTTATAATGTATGGCTGTGTTGAATGCCACAATACCCTAGATAAGTAACCAACCTCTGAAGTGCTAAGTGTTTTATCTACATAACCCTTTCTTCCACCAAAAGCCGTTGCAAATAACTCAAGACTACTAAACCCTTCTATGTGTCCCTTATCTATAATTACTTGTAAGCTTTCACTATCATTTTTTTGTATTCTACCTTTCAATGCAAACAACTGTGTAATATTGCCCAAACTTCCTCTTGCTCCAGAAGTAGCTAATTCTACAAAACCATTAGATTTATTACCTACTCGGTCTTTTATAACATCCTTCACTTCTGATGAAAGAGAAGTATAGGCTTTTGAATATACTTTAGTGTAATTTTTAGCTAACTCAAAACCATCAGTATACCTCTCATGTATAAATCTTATTTTATCGTTAAAAACGTCTAACTTATCATTAAAATCAGCCTTAACAAAAATAGACAACGACGGTGGATATAACTTAGCTACAATAAATCCTAATTTAACTAATCTGTCTATACCATTAACAAAAGTATCTTTACCTTGCATAAGTAAACCATTGACTACTTCTTTTACAGTATCTTTATCCAGTTGTTTTATAATGTCCGGCTGATACTTAAATAAGCAATGACGTACAGCTAACTTTCCACAAGATTCCGTGTACTTCCCACATATAGCCTTCGCCTTTACATTTACTTTATTATCTAATACTAAATTATACACAGTTTCGAAATCAACAAAAATACGCTTACCCATATCTTCTATTTCATCAGATGAGCATTTGTATAACCCATACAAAATTTCATGTCTAGGTCGTACTTGACACTCCCCATCTTCAGGGTAGTACAGATTATTTGTTATCTTCAAAAGGTCGTTATGCTCTCTTACAGCTTCATCTCCTATTGGTACAGTTGCATGCATTTGATCGCCATCAAAATCAGCATTAAAGGCTTCCACCATTAAAGGATTAACTCTAATAGTATTACCCTTTACAGCTACTGGTTCAAATGCTTGCAATGACAACTTAGAAAGAGTAGGTTGTCTGCCAAGTAAGACAGGCACACTTTCTAAAATTGTTTTATTACCCAGTTCTGCATATTTACGACTAGCTATATCATGAATAGCTTTAGGCATGTCTTTCCTACCTGTTAAACTATCCACATCTTTAGAATGCCGTCTTTTTGCTAAATGCGCCTGATACAATTTAAGTAACATTTTTTCTGGTATACCTATATTTTTCAAACTCATAAAAGGAGCTGCTGTTATGACTGCTCTAGCGCTATAATCTACTCTTTTTCCTAACATATTAGTTCTTATATGATGTTCTTTACCCTGAATACTTCTAAGCATAGAAATTTTTGGGTCTTTAATACTAGGTTTATCATAATATAAATAGTCATTTACTGTTTGGTCTAATTTTTTGTAGTAAGACACTAAGGAATAAGCATCAATTATGCTAGCTTGTAAAGCTCTTAAATTTATGTTTGCTCTTATTATCTTTACATAAGATTGTGTAATTGGGTTCCTTAATTTCTTTACGTCAGGTCTTAATGCCATAGGTATTACAATAACATATTTTTGCAACATATTATATAATATCTCTTTATTCTTCAAATTTAACAAAAATGATAATCTTGAATTGGGCACTTTTTTGAAAAAATCTGCAAAAATATTAATACAATACTCTTGTTTATCCAACAAATTTTTATCACTTGGGTCAAAATACCAATCAGCCGTTAATAACAAACCATTTTTTTGCTGATTGAACTCTCCACTATAATTCTTTGTAAACTCTCTCATAGGTGAAGATGGACTAAATAATATACTCATTAATGTTTCTTTAATACCATACTCTAAATCAAACTTACTAATTTCATGACCAAAAGCTTCCGCGCCGCAAAGAATAGTTTTACTATCTTCTATATCATCTATATTAGAGATATATTCTCCTGTAGGTCTGTGATAAAACTTTTCAAATCTCGCTACTTGTTTACCATGCTCAAATCCTAATATCTTAGATAGAGTTTCTGCATCTCTACCTGCTATTACATGATTTATAATACGCTTAGCCAATGGTATACAACCACGTGTGTGAGAATTAACAGACCTCTTTACCTCTGGTTCCACAGTAGGCATTCCATAATAACCAACTGGATTAAGAATGGATTGAACGTCTACTTTTTCCTCTGCCTCTGATGCCTTAATAAACATTGGCAAATCAGATTGTTCAAAGTCTTTATCTGACATCATCTCAAACCTTATTGGCATTATTCCCAACCTTTCTAATCAAATCTTCAAATAAAGAAGCTGTCATACCGTTTTTATATCTAACCTCTATAACATCTCCAGTCAAAGGTAAAATCTTAACGTACCTTGTTAAATAAAAAGATGTATTTAAAGGTAAAAAATACTTATTCTTATTCATAGCTAGAAAAGAATCTTGTACCGAGTAAAACCCAGTACTTTGAATCACATAAAAGATTAACTTTACGTGACCAGTAACCGATATAATATGATTTCTAGTATTTAACACTTTTATCTCATTAGTATCAGGCCCAGATAGAAATAATGAAGATTCGACTTCTACTGGGCCTTCTTTTTTCTCCGTTCGGACTTTATTTCTGGATATGTTACCAAAAAATAACATATCCTGTACACTAGCCATTATTTCAGGATACATCTCTACGCACTTTTCGTTCCTCACACAAAGCTGGTTCAAGTCTATGCCTTTACCACATTGAAGACCTATGGCTTTATAGACAGGTATATTACCTGTCAATACATACTTAACAATTTCGTCATAGACTTGTTTTACATCGCCACTAGTACAAATAATTTTATTCCCTTGTACTATAGCAGAGTCCAGCACGCAACAATCCCTCCCATCCATATTAAAATGAAAGGCGCCTCATGCCAAGTACCTGTAACAAGAGACGCAATGTGTATTTTACCTAAATACACTGGCCATAATAACGGCACGCCTTTTTTATTAAACATATCGGCTAAAATATGTGCTACCCATCCGATATTCAAACCTAATATTAATTCTGGAATAACTGGTAAACCATTCAAACTAGCATAATACATTAATAATACTAATATAGCAGGTATAAATAAAGTATGTGTTATACCCCTATGTGTCAACAACGAAGCTATAATTTTATGCTTACTGCCTAGCTTAGATTGCACCATATCTATATCCGGCATATATGAACCTATAGCCGCAGTAGCTAATCCAATTGCTGGTGTATAATCTTGTTCAAATAACACTAATGATTCTGGAAATTTAACTGTTATTAAAGCCATCACAGCTGTTCCACATATGGCATGTGTTTTACCTGTCATACCATTTCCTCTATCTCCTCACTCATACTTTTCAATGCTCCTTAACTCGCTGTAATAGCTGTAATAACATCTGTATCACTTAGTGTAGGTTTGTGTCTACTCGCTGCTATAGATATATCTTCTAAAATATCACCATCTACATCTATTACTTTTATTCCTAAAGCTTGTAGCTTGTAAAGAAATACTAAAACAGAATACGGATTTGACAAGCCATCAACTACTAAATCTTCTCTTCCTACTAGCTCCGCTAAGTGATTTAACTTGGCTCTAATATTATCTGACTTTTCATTAGTAATTTCTCTTATAGTAGCACTTGCCCCATGTGCTAATAAAGACGCTAACTCCATTTCCCCTATTCTTTGCCCACCACCTCTGGTAGCACCTTTTGTGGGTTGATTAGTAACCAAATTATAGGTCTCTTCATCCAAAATTCCAGCTCTTGCATGAATGCGCCCTTCAGATTCTTGTTTTAACTTAAACACATAAGACACTCCAATTGTCGCTGGAGAGTTCAAATACTCCCTAGTTGTATAATCATACAATATAGCAGTACCATCTCTATTAAAACAATTTTTCCAATGCCTTAGCTCTTCATACCTAGCTCTTGCTACATTGTGTAAATCCACAGGTAATCCTGTATATTTACTAATAACAACTTCAACATTTTCTGTATTAGCTAAATCATAGACATAATTCAATAACAATTCAACCTCTTCCTTTGTTGCTCCATTTATAGGGTCTGTTTCTACATGTATGTCTAACAAATAAGCAACAAAACCTAGGGCACACTCGAGCAATTGCCCTACGTTGAGCCTTGATAATACGCCGCAAGGATTATACACAATTTCTATGGCCTCACCATTCTTAAAAACTGGCATTTCATTATCATCACAAACCCTAGCACTCGTGCCTTTGTTAGAGTGTCTGCCTACTAATTTATCGCCTCTAGTAGTCGCGTTAATTCCCACTAAATGAAATTTAATCTTTACAGTGATACTATCTTCTCTTACTATATCATAATTATTATAAATTCCAGATACACGTTTAGCTATAATATGAACAGGTTCTCTACTTAAAGAATTTCCTCTTTTTAATAATATAGTATCTATAATTTCACCCTCACTTATATACTCCCCTATGTTACTTTCTCTTACCTCTATTGACTCGCCTCGTCCCAAGGTTATAGTTTTAGTAACTGTGTGCGCTGACACTGATGTTAGCTTATTAGCCGCTGTCCTAGAAATATCTACTGAATCTTCATAATTATATCCTGTTGGAATATAAGCAGTCAATAAATTTATACCTGGACTATAAACACCATCTCTGAAATTAGCTGTTTCAGCTAATATATCACCTTTATTAAACTTCTGCTTAGGTGATACTCTTATATTTACTAATGACAACGACCCATTATAAACTACAGTCTCCTCTATTTCATAATTTACATCTCTACCATCTTCGTATGTTACCTGTACTAAATCTTTATCTAAACCCCATACTTCTCCATCAGCCTCTGCTTTTAACACCATTTTATTGCCACTAGCTATCTGCTTATAATAAGAAGTATAAACATACGGCTTCTCAGAACGTTGCAATAGTATACTTTGCTTTAATTGATTCGTAGCATACGTAATACGTATTGAGTCATCTGTATTGGCAAAAGGCATTAACATCACAGAAGGAGACAGTATTTGTTCCGGAAAAGCTTCGACATAATCCAAATCAGAAGTTTTTACAGTCTCGAAGGTCATAGCTCCATTACCAGCATTCACTCTAGCTAAAACATGGTCATCCTTATGCCTAGAGCATATTGATAAAGAATCTCCTATAACGTACCTTAATTCTTCATCAGCAGATAAATAATCAATAATACTGGTAATGCTTATTTCCCCATTAGCATGCTTTAAAACACGTCGATACGGAGTTTTTATAACTGTATCATCTATTTTCGCTCCAACAGTCAAAGTATTCGTTGCTCCAAGTTTTTGACCAGCAGGAGTCTCAAACGGACATAACCTGCCAAAATGACCCATAGGTATTAATCTTATATCATCTGAATACCTTCCAGACTTCGACTGTGAAACTACATTATTTATTTGTGTAACATTAGCTAACGGATTTAATATATCAGCGGCCTTTATATACTTTAAGCTCCACAGCTTTGCAGGTATGTCTCTACCAACTCCAAAAAACATATCTCTCTCAAAATAAAAAGTTTTTGCAATCTTAGAAAATTTAATATGTGTAGGCTTCGATGTCAAAAATGAGGTAACTACACTCCTAAATACTTCTGAGAATAGTTCATTAAACATAAATATTCTTTTCCTAAAAGATATATCTCTATTTAATGGCTTATAATCGTCAAAAACTCTAGTATAGCCTATAAAGGATAATATAGCTGATAAATCATGTGGCGTAAGTTGTTTTGGTAAATTAGGAGCTAAATCTTTATTATTATAAAAATAAACAAGTTCTTCTGGACTTCTTCCTTCTATAGTTTTTACATCCCCTAGCCTACATATATAATTTCCTAAAATTTCTTGCTCAAAATAGTACGTGCGTAAAGATGAGACATCTTCCTTTGCCGACATTAAATCTTTCTTTGTTCTGGCACATTCTAACTCTCTAAAATCCAAATAGTACAATAATTCCAATGCTTCTTTTGACAACCTGACTCCAGCTTTAACAACAATGGGGTTGTCTGCTAAATCCAAATCCAGTGGTATTGTATATAAATCAACGTATTGAGGAAATAATCTTTTTAGAGCAACACAATTTCGCGTCCCTTTTTGTATAAAACGTATAATAACATCATTCTTAGGGTAAAACCCACTTAAAGCAGGTAAAGCTCTCACATATACACAATTTATTAAATTTCTCTTTAAGTTTGTCAAAACTTCTTTAGTAACAATAGTACCTGCCTTGTATTGCAAAACATCACGACTTAAAGTTTTATTCAAAGCCCTATCTAAAGACAAATAAAGCATTAGAGATTCTCTTGATTTACCTAAAGAATACTGACTACTCTGATAATCACCAAAAGCCTTATGCTCCTCTAATACTAAAGCAGCTGCATAACTGTCAATATATTCAACATCTCCCCGACTAAGTAAATACGCATTTACAATTTGCTTAAATTCCTCTAACTCCACGCTTTGCTGTGCATAATATGCTGCCGTAAATGTAAAAGCATCCATTTTCTCTTTGAAATACTGTATTTTTATACCGGCACTATATAAGAAGAAAACCACACTATTCAAATACTCTAAACTCAGTATAAACTTATTATTTTTATCATCATAAGACATATCTGGATAAGGGACTAATTGATTTACAATAACACGTCTATCTCCATGCATATTTAATATACATTTTTCATCCATATATGGTATTTTCATTAATTCTATATTATCTGAAACCATTCCATTCATAATTATATTCAAATACACAGCATAATAAGAATCTGACATCCGTTCTACTTCTCGCACATACTCTGTTGTATATCTTTTTCCAACTGTAACAGTATAATCAAATTCTAAACCATAAATATCTTTTATTCTACTACACATATAATTTACATCGTCGTACACTGTTTTGGTAAGATAAGTTGTATAAGAATCTCTTTGTGCTTTGTACATATCTACATCATGTTCTGGTACTTCAATTCTTTTTATACTCAACTCACCATTTTCAAACTTCAACATCTACTCTTCCTCATACTCATAATTAAGGTCTATGTCCACTATAGTGTTAGAATGTTTATCCAATGTTAAAACATCTCTTTTTTCTGCAATGTAATCATCCATTATAGCATATACATCCCCTATCTCCGTGTATACTAACCCTATAGCGTCAGCATATTTATTGTTGTATAAACCCTTTTCTATTGGAGATAGGTTATTTAAGTGTAACGGATTAGTAATCATTAAGTTACCTACAAGCATTACCGCTCCACCCAGCGGTTCCTCGTAAATTAAATCACCAATTTTTGAATTACAATAAATAGTAGTACACTCGTTATTAAACAATAAACTGCCACATGGTATAAACCTATCTAAATCTATCATTTCAAATCTCCTTTAATAATTGCTTAGCAAATGACAAAACTAACTCAACAGTGTCCTTAAAATTAATATTAATAACATTCATAAATCTTTTCCAAAAGCTTTATCTATACCTAGCAACTTCTTCAATTTTCTCTTCCAAAGTTTTATACATTTGCATTGCTTCTCTCTCCTTTGCATTTCTATTATCAGTCTTCTATATCTACTGTCCTATCTACTGTAGACGAAACTAACTCAACAGCTTGATCTACTGTATAACCTTTACTCACTAGTTCAGCAACTCTCTTTGCGCCTTCTTTAATACCTTTTCTCTCTCTATACTTTGCAACCTCCTCAATTTTTACATCTAAATCATCATACATTTGCATTGCTTCTCTCTCCCTTGCATTTCTATTTGTTATTAAAACAATATCCGCCGCTTTTTTAAGAAAATCAGGATAATTATTCTCTACTATACCACTCTTTAAGAATTTAGAAACATATTCTAAATTATCGTTTAATTTATTCTTTTTACGATACTCAAAAAAGCTTAACTCAAACGTTGGCATATTAAATAAATATGACTTGTCTTCCCTTTCAATCAAAGAGTAATTGTGGAACCGCTTATCCTTGTTCTTAAACAATTGAAACCCTAACAGGCACATCATACGTACAGGTTTTAACCCTGCATATTTAGCTCCCTTTTCGGCATACCCATTGCAAAACTTAACACATAAATAATATAAAGCTCTCAAATCAAAAATTTCTTCACGTCTTACTTGTAATTCAACAATAAACTTTTCCTCTGTATCACTACCACATATAAAATCTACCTCTGTTCTCGATAACTTTTTATTTGCATACATACTTCTAAGCTGAACTAAATCATAAGGCGTTAAATGCTCGACCTCTTTAACAGACGTACCAAATAGAGTATTTATGAAACCAATTGCAACTTCAGTGTTATCAAGCATCTTCTTAAAAAGTAAATCATTTGTAGGTAAAAATATTTTTTCATCGTTCATGCTCTTACATTTTTTCCTTTAATTTTTTATCTTACTAGTACTATGCGCTGTCTATCAATTCTTCCATAATGTCAGATTGCAATATTAAGTTAACAGTATCAACTTCAAAAACCAACTCAGCAGCTTGTAACTCAATGCCCTCTTCTCTTCTACTATATCGTGCAACTGCATCAACATAATTAGGTCGTCCTGTTTTATTAGTAAATAAATCAATTTCTCTCACATTTTTAACCTCCCTACACCTATTATGATATTAAGATGCTTTGACCCAGTATAATATCTAAAGCTTGTTCTGCGTAATAGCCGTCACTAATTAACTCTACAACTTCTTTAAGTCCCCTTTTTAACACCCACTTGTTCGCTATACTTTGCTACGTCTTCAATTGGTCTTCCAAATCTGCATACATCCTAAGCATTAATAATAAATCATTTTCGTTCATACTTTTAAGCTTTCCTTAAATCAGATATTCTGAAATTTGAAATAGACCTTTACGATTTCCATAAGTCTTTGTCTAAAAATCTCTTCTACCTCAATAATCTTTCTATCATGCATATTTGGAACACCTAAAATAGGTATTATGCTACTTTTTATAAGCGGAGTAAACTCCTCTTCAAAACATTGTACAGCAGAACAAGCATCTCGTTGCATATCTTCATACTCGTTTTCATTATCACACAGTTTTTTTCCATTATATAAAAACAATATATCTTTGCTTAAAGGCATAAGTCCTGCTATAGTTTCTTTAGAGTCTGCTCTATTTATGTCAGTAGCCCTACTGCCAAAAACAAACATTACAAGATTAATTTCTTCCATCTGTACTAGCATAGTATCCTCAGGCGTATCAACAATAACTAAATAGGATAAATTACTTGCATGTATTATCTCCCTTGCTAATTGACTAGGTGGTACAAATATCTTAATATACTCAGAAGAAACAATTCCTTCTCCTGACTCACGTTTCTGCTTTAATACACGATTAAATTTATAGACTAAACTATCTAGCCTTTCCTCTTCAAATATTGAACATAGCTGTCTATTACTCTCTGTATTAAATTGTACATACGACTCTGTAATTTCTGGTGAAACTATAATTTTTACTACACATTGCGTAAAGTTAAGACCAGGAGTACTGAATACACGCCTAAGAATAAGACATTCCTTGTCTGCTACAAAAACAGAAGATATAAAACTCTTACCTGCTCTCTGAAATCCAGTCATTAATATAGATTTATAGTTACCCGTTTCAATAAACATCTGCATTCCCTTCTTTCTTTTATTCAGACTGCAGTACAATCTCTAAAGCTTGCTCTACAGAATAACCTTTACTAATAAGTTCAACAACTTTTTTTAGCTCCTTCTTTTTTACCAAACTCTTTAACTTCTTCCATTTTCTCCTCTAAAGTTTCATACATTTGCATTGCTTCTTTTTTTTACTCAGATTGCAAAGCTAATTCAGCAGCTTGCTCAAAAGTATACCCTTTACTAATCAATTCTTTTACTAATTTAATACCTTCTTTTTTACCAAATTCCTTAGCCTCTTCCATTTTTTCCTCTAATGTTTCATACATCTGCATTGCTTCTCGCTCCTTTTCATCTAAATTTTCTAACCTAACAATTTCTGCCGCTCTTTTCAAGAATGATGGATAATTAAGTTCAACTTTACCACTACGTAAAAATTCAGCAATTTGCTTCAAATTATCAGGCACATTTTCTTTACAGTACTCAAAAACTCCTAACTCGAATGTAGGCTTATTGAATAAATATCTGCCTTTCATATCTTTCATAGCGTACTTATGAAAACTGTCATTAGTATTAGAAAATATAGTAAATCCTGTTAAACACATCATACGCACAGGTTTTAACCCTTTATACTTATTACCCTCTTTAGAGTACCCATCACAAAATTTAGTACATAAATAATACAAAGCCCGCATATCAAAATTCTCTTCTTTTAATACCTGTAATTCAACTATAAACTTCTCGTTAGCGCTACTGCCGCATATAAAATCAACTTCTGTCCTTGATAACTTTTTATCAGCATAATTTCTTCTTAACTGAACCACATCATAAGGAACTACGTGTACTATTTCAATAACAGAAGCACGAAATAAAGTATTTATAAATCCTATAGCAACATAATCATCTCCTAACATTTTCTTAAAAAGTAAATCATTTGTTGGTAAAAATCTCTTTTCCTTCACTAATTATTACTCCCTCAATAATAAATTCTTCTTTTATCTACTTTATATGAAAAATAAGCCTAAATTTTTTCCTAAAATTATTATTTACTATCTCTATTTTACAGAAACTTCAGAGAAAAATCAAGAATTCGTTTTATCATTATCAAGTTTCCCAAGCAATTTTCATTTTCTCTAACGACTCTTGTAAATATACTGGCAATCCACACTCTAAATAAGCTTTGTCTATTGGTAAACCATTCTCATATATTCATCCATTTTCAAAATCTACATTTCTTTTCAAAACCCTATTTATACCTTCTCTACTTCCTCTTTTTAGAATACCATCAAACCATTCTTCTAATGGCGTACCTATTAAACTATTAAACTCCTCTAACAATACTTTAGATTCAACTTCTTGCCCACTAAATTCTACTAAATAATTTACAAGCCATATCTCCCAGAAAGGACACACTCTTCGTTTAAACCTCTCAAATGACCCGTCTACAAAGTCATCAAGAGGCCTTTCTATCGAATATAACCCATTAAGAGGAAGCCACCCTTTAGCGTACTCCTCACCATCACTTATACTGTACTCTAATAAAGACTCCTCTAACTGCTCATAAATATCTTTAATTTCCATAACTTACTCCTTTAATAATATGTATAGGAGCCTTAAAACAGGCTCCTATCTTCCCAAATTACTGTGTTCCTTCCGTTCTCAAATCATCCTTACTTGACTTATCAGCATAAAATACTGCCAAAACTATCCTATCAGCGGGAACTGTTGTTGACCCAGTATTTGTCCAACTCGGATTACTCGGATTACTCTTCCATTTACCAGTTATCGGATCATATAAAGGCCCTGGTGTTCCACCGACATTCTTCACAACATTAAATGCCATGTTGAAAATATTGCCATCATACTTCAAATCCCAAACAACACCATGTGCTACGATATCAGCAGCGCACACTATGACACTATGAGAATTTGCTAAAGCTTTAACATTCGCTTCAGTATAGGGCTTTTTCGCCTCCACAAAAGTTGCAGAAGAAGGGAGTCCTACTGTGAAATTCCATCGAACACCATTACGTTGTGCTGCCACATCTTTATATACATCTGGAAAAGGTGTGTCTACTGGCAACTCAGCTTCAGCATACCATTCAGGATTATCAAAACCAGGGTCATGATTTATCTCGTTTTGAAGCTCACTGCCAACAAAAGTTCTCGAGATACCTGTTTGATTCTCCATTAAATGAAATGAATCTATCGTACCAAACAAAATGTTGTCACCAGCAGGTATTGGTAGCGGTTTAGTGGCTATAGGTATTCCAGTTTCTCCATTTAGTACTGGGTCAACCATAGCCACATGTGCTTCATCTGCGTCATCGTAAGCATCTTTAACTTTCATAGTAACATCGTCTACTGAAAATCGTTTAGCTGCTTCTATAGTAGGCCCAGAAAAGTGATTTCTTCTCCAAGCTTCCTCGAGCCAATTAACACTAACCATATAATTCTGCACTAACCTAGTGTCATCATCATAAAACTTATTGATTAGCAAATTAGTATTATCCTTTTCATAATATACATCTACTGGTGTCCACTTACCATTATTCAAATCTAAATGATAGTAATATGGTTTTATCTGTACCTTATAATTTGTATCTGTAGTAGCATTTTCTCCATAATACAAACCTAAAGTTGTCAAATCCATATAAACATCATACCCAAGCCTAACTGGTTGACGTTGCAATGATGGTACATTATTGTCATATGGCGTAAGGGGAGCCTCAATAAACTCTTTTCTCCGCTCCCCACTTGTACCATACGTATCTAACCGCGTTGTAGTTGATAATTGGCCTACAGTATCCATTGGTGTTGTTTTTGGCGTATTCCCGAATTGATATACGCCTCTTACATCATAAACATCTGCTACTATCTTATTCTGTTGTCTGTAATTAACCTTATACAAAACATTCTTAACAAGCCACTGACCCACTAAAGTTTGCTTAAACAAATTAGAAAACCTGAAATCTCCAGTATCTTCAATCGTTAAAGCTCCAATACGACCTACAACATCAATTTGCTGTTGTTTGAATGCAGCATGCTTAGCACTGTAATCTTGCGCCTTTGGATAATTAGTTTCAGCATCATTATCTTGCTCTTTATAAGGATTGTTAATACCTATACTGTGATACTTAACTATTGCATTATTGAGTTCCTGATTACCTAATGGTAAATAGAAATCAAACCAAACCTGGGCTTCTTCCAAAAATACAGGCTGCCCCGCTAAATAACTATCTCCTTCAAATACTACTTCAAATGGGAATATTACATATTTCTGTAATAACCATTCAGTTACATCCATATCATCTTCGTAGCCAAACCCATTCTCTTTTGATACCTCTGAGCTATATTTGGCACCATCACCATAAAAATCGCCAACATTTGGATAATATAACCTGAAATCCCAATCGAGATTTAAGAAATCTCCCATTTCTAGCCTGTCACCATTTTCATCTACTGCTTCACTTGCAGAATGCTTGTGATTATCATCATTCAAACAAGGTTCCCAGCATCTACTATCTCCAAATGGATAATGCTCATATTCCGTGACCCATTGCGTGCCACCATTAACTACTTTATTAGTATATCCTGGTCTTGTCTCAAGTGGTGTTATGGAATAAGAACCACAAGTATCACACTTATCTGGATTCATAGATAAATGAACTATTCCATCTGGTCTTTGATACAAAGCTCCAGTAGCCAATATTTCAGCTATCGTATAAGCTTTATTTGTTCCAGGGAATATAATTGGGGAAGTATTCGTATCTCCAATACCAGTAGAAGGCTCTCCATCTATATGATACATTCCTAACGTATACACTTGATAATTATTACCAAATGTACGATGTGGTTCTGTGCTTGTTAAAACTGCTGTAAGTTTGGGTGCGCAACCAGTGTTTAGAGCCGTAACCTTTATCACACCTGAAGAAGCACTACCTTCTATCAACTCAGTCATTGGATGCCAAATCAATGGGTCAGGCGTCCAAGAGGATAAATAGGCTGGGCCATTTTTCCACGAATTTACATTACTCCATTCTGTATAAACTCCAGCTGAACTACCTGTACTTGCCCCATACGTACCTACATCTGCTAATTGTTGTACTCCATAAACACCATTATCCCAAATCATTGGAGCAAAAGACAATTTACTAGTATTTGAACCTGTTCCAATAGGATTAGAGAATATAACACTACTATATCCAACTTTTAGAATTCCTGAAATATAGTCACCATATTGTGCACCATATCTACCACTTTGCATTTCTACTTTGTAAGTTCCAGATGGTAAATAAAGTGCTCCAGTATCCTGCGTCATAATAAAGGAGGAATTGTCACTATACTCACAAACATTGGATAATTTTACAGCCCAAAAATAGCCGTTCTTCCATAGATTTGTGGCTATATTATCAGCATATGCCTGTAACTCATTGTTTCTTATACTTATTACACCATCTTGAGAATTTTTTACCTCATAAGCATTCGTACTAGAGTTACCCATAAATATGGCTTTAGTATAATCTGCATCAGCTTGATAAATGTAATACTGCTCACCAAATCGACGTACCATTAATTCTACTGTTTCACTCACATTTATTGTTGCTTTTACTACTCTTGAAGTAGTACTAGCATGTTGCCCCACAATTACGATATCATAAATACCTTGTTGTAGAGTTCCAAGAGATTCAGTTGTGTCATAATTAGGATTCGAGGTAGCTACTCCAAAATTAGGATTAAGTTCTTTTGATATAGTCGGATAACTACGAATATCAGTAGTACTCGTCGTTACATCTGTACGAGTAATCCAATTTGATGTGTGTCCTACTTCTACTACAGTGGAACCAGAGCCACCTCCACCACCTATTGGTTCTACTAACCAACCCTGAGCAGCATAAAGTATACCACTTTCATCTTCTAGCACATATTTTGATGCAAGCGGCATTTTTCCAGCAATTTGATTAAACTCGATATTAACTAGACCATCATTTGTTGTCATAAGTCTAATACCATTATCATACGCGTTATTACCAATCTTAGCTACTTCTACTTTATTGCTAGTCCCTATAGCTGAGTACTCTGATGCTGCCCATAAACTCCACCGCTGAGCAAAATTGTTCGGCTTAGTCAAATACAAATACAATGGGGCATCATTGGTTAATTCCCCAACCATGTAATTAACCATTCCAATTTGTACCTTCACGTTATAACTGCCAGCTGGAATCATAAAAGCACCAAGTGACCAACTACTAGAGAACCCAACTGCAACGTCTTGTTGAATATTAGGATAGTCATAGGTATGTGAAATTGGCGATGTGAAATTTATATAATTAAAATAACTATCTATATTTACTGGGTTACTCAGTAAACTAACTCCTCCACTGTCTAATTTATACTTAGCGTAATCATGTGTGGCAGAACTGTCAGCTATGAACTGAACAAAGTCAAATCCATTATTCCCCACAAGTATTCTATTAAGCACGCTCTTTACACTGAAATTAACAGTAGTTTGATAACCATTCTCAGCAGATATACGTAAAACATAATCCACATTTTTCTCTAAAGGCATAAAGTCACCAACATACGTTACACCCCCAGTACCCCCAATTACTTTTGTACCACCATTATATGGATGCCCATAATTCATTACAGAACTCTCAATAACAGTATAATCGTCGTTAGTGTAAGAGTGCTGCCCTGGAAAATCACGTTCATAATCACAGAGTTCTTTTGGTATAGCATATGCACAAGCCTCTGCAATCTCTGGGCACTCTTCAACTATTTCAATTTGAGGCTCTTGAATATTCTTGAAAGCATCCGTTCTTTGGTCACGCGCATCATCTAACGACACAATCATGGCTTCTTCATTCACAACAGGATTAAACACAATAACATCATTAATCTTATTATGTTCTAGACTATACCTGGTTAGATGTTCAAACCCATATCCAGAGAAACCATCTTCAAAAATATCACCAGACACAGATTTGTTCCCTGACTCCCAAACGCCACCACTGCTGTAATCAACTAACTCTTCATACCAAACACTAGAATAGGTCGGCTCATATATCTTATTTTCATTCATCAAATACATATTACCGCCATCTGTCCAATCATATAGATTCAAATCTGTGGCAGCTAAACGTAAGGGCTCTGTTATAGCTTTAGGAGGAATTGTTGCTCCACTACTCATACCAGATGCAGGGTTAAAGTTATATCCGGTTTTGGATATAATTAAATTCTCAACTACAATATTTTGTGGTTTGCCAGACGAAATGTACTTATTTTCCATATCCTTAAACTTACCATTGTATCCACCATATGTTATATCATCAGCATGCATCTTGTGCCCAGCAGCCGTTTTTGTGTTTGTTGTCCACATGATATTTTCGTCTGCTTCTTCCATCTCTATTGCTTCTGCAGTATTAGGCCCAGGCTTAAAAGTATTATCTTTTACAATACTCTTAGGAGCCTTCGCTTTTTGCTCATAATATATAATCGACTGGTCACCATTTGTGGTTCTTAAAATCAAAAAATCAGATACAACAATAGGATTATCTTCCCATTCCGAGTATCCTGAAGCTCCAGTAACAGGATTTATATTTTGTTCATTACCGTTTATTATTTTATTTAACTCAGCTATCAAATAGGGACGACCATTATATAAATAACTATGACCTTCATTAAGACTCTTTCCCTCGCCATCATATATCGTTACAGTATCTTCAGATTGTCCAGTTAACTGGAATGAATGCCATACTCTACCTGTAGCAGCATTATCAGCCAGACCAGATATATTATAGATAATAGATAAACCACTTCCTTCATCAACATAAATTGTGCCCCCATTATCTTCTGAAGATAATCCAGCCTCTGAATCTAATATTAAACTCTTTACACCTTCCACTTTTGCTCTATCAAGTTTCCATACCTTTAGATTATTTATCTTTAGGTACTTACCACCAGTTATAGCTTGAGTCCAAATACTCTCTAGTGCGGGTATCATCTCTGACTCCCATACAACCGGGTCGCTGCCATGGGCATGCTCTGGTTGTCCACAATCTTTTGCATCTTCTCTAAACCTATACGTACGACTGTATGTTAAATCTGCAACTTCAGCATCCATTTCCACAACAAACTCACTTCCACCTGAAGCAAAATAAAGATTTGTCGTAGTTACAGTACCTTGCATAGCGTTATAGGGTTCTTTGTGAGGATAATAGGTACCAGCTTTTATCTCTGCAAAAGCTGGCTCTTTTTCGCTGTAATACTTAATGGCACCTGGGGGCGTAAAAGAAGAAGTCGCTAAACCATCATCACGACGTAAAGTAGATGACATTTCTGAACCATCTTTTTCCGTCCACTTTATTGTTACATCTGATGTGTAATTGTACGTTGCAGGAGCCATCACATTCACTGATTCCGCAAATCTTATAATAGACCTTTCTGTCTTGCCATTAAGAAGGTCTTTTAGATGCTGAGTATCTATTGGCGCATCTGTTCCAAGTGCCACTTCTCCAACCAGGCCAGTATCCGCACCATCACGTTTTATGTCCACTAAAATCCTGAAATTGGGATTAGTGTGTCCAGTAGACGCAAATCCTTGAAACAAATTGTTCCATTTTATCAATTCATTGTTTGTTTGCTTTATCTCCAAGTCAACAATAATTGTTTCACTCGAAGGATTAGATTCAAGTTGTTTCAATGTAGGTATAGCAGTAATATCTTGTCTGCCTGTATAAGGCGAAGAACCTGGGTCACCACCCCCAGGTGGAGGTATTGGATTTTCTACCAATAAAGTCCAACCTATAACTCCATAACCCCACATACCACAGGCTTCATCATCCATTGGTTTTATTGTCATACAACGACTACCTGTGTTATAACCATCTCTTAAAGTCTTGCCAGCTGAAAAACTAAAAGAGAAATTCATAAATATCTTGAACGGAAACATTACACCAGTCCAACTTTGGTCATTCTTCATTGGAGGATTAGTCTGGCCTGCATAATACTTGTCAAACAGACTTGCTATTCTGTTATAAATAGGTTCGTCTTCATTAGAAGAAAACCCTACGAAGCTTTCCTCATTTCCGTTATACCATTTACCTTCATCTATACCTAATATTTTTGAATAATACTCCCAAGCTGTTGGGGCTACAAACGAGCCGTCAGGACTTTGAAGAGCGGTTATACATTCTACTGATATTATAATAGGCTTATATACAGTTCTAGTCTCAACATTTGTACGATACGTATATAACTCCTTTACAAGTGGAGTCCAAGCTTTTCCAGCTGTTTGTCCTGCAGCGCCATATTCCCCTGCTCTCCAAATGTACATATACAAACCTAACACATAGCAATCATACTTTAAATTATCAGCATCACTCTTAGAAGATAAATCATATTGTCCTTCCCACGTAAACGTTTTTAAAGCAGTTGAAAAATGTTTTCCGCGATTCATCATCTCTTGCAATAAAGTCCTAGCTTGCCCTACAGTAGCTATGCTAGGAATTATATCATCTCTTAATTTATTGAAATCTGGATACTCTTTATTATCTGTTACTAACTGATATAATTTTTCTCCTATTTTATTTTTATTATATAAATCAGGAGGTGGAGACATATTAGTGAATTCACCTAATGGTATTATGCCATTACCTAAAACAGTAGACATCGTTTGCATAGCAGTACCAGGTACAGGCACTTTCACATTAGACAAAATAACATCATTCGTATTTCCATATTGATTTTTTGTCTGTAATCCATAAATATAATTTTCAACATGAGATACATTTTCTTTTACATGTGATTTAATCTTATCAAACGCTGCTGTCCTACTTGATTCATCACCATTGATATTAAAGCTAAAATCTTCTCCATTAGCTTTCCCATTTAAATAGCCAATGCCCAATCTGAAGCCCATCTGACCTGTCGCCATTAAAGATGCATAACCTGTCCCCCCTGTAGTTCCAGTTCCTCCTATACCAGGAACAACTATAGACCCTCCTGCATATACATTAAATGGTATAATCATCAATAATGAAATAATAATTGATAATATTTTTCTTTTCATTTCTTACACCTCTAATATACAATGTATTACATTCTAGTATGTACTGTAGCGCTAGTCCTAGCGCTACACTTGCTTTAATGCTCTACCACTCTACCATAGCCACATAAAATACTGCACCTGTCCATGCCCAACCACAATATTGTGGTACTATCGCCAAACCAGTATAATTACTGTCAAATAGAACCTCTCTGTGACCTTTAAGTGAACCATACCAACTACCTAATGGAAAATTTAAAGAAAACTCTCCACCTTCCCATTGAAGGCATAGTAATTCTCCAAATCTACTATCAGGACTGGCCCCATTTGGCCTTTCATGCTCAAAAAGGTCTCTTAACTCTGTTGAGCGAAGGACTGCATATTGAAAAGCTTCTTCACTGAAACTATATGATGGTAACGTTCCTGCTTTTTCTACTTTCATTTTATTAGTGGCTTCTATAAATTTATAACACCATTCTCTTTGCTCCTCTTCTGTCATAAAATGACTGGCTATATACTTTTCGTCTCTCTTAGAATCATAAAGGGCTAAATTTTTTGCATCTAAGTCATCTCTCATCTCAGCCACGACTTTAAAATCTGCAGTTGTAAAGTAACTATTTAAATTTCCTACTCTAACAATACTTTTATCAAAATATTCATACTCTTCAATCGTTTTTTTTATCTCAATATCAGACAAAAAAAAATCTAGTAAAAACTTACTTTGTGATTCGAAGTCAGAAAGCTCAAGACTTCCAGCTGGTGGTTGGTACGATGAGGGGAACATTTCCGTCATCCAATCTGACTCCGGAGGGTAGTTATATGTGCCAACCAGACAAACAAAAGAATTAGTTCTAGCCGCAAAAGGACTTAAAGTTACCGCGTCTGCAAGCGACACTCCATCTACTGCAAAAATCTCATTATTGCTAAACTCGAAAGCATTATAAACTGCTCTATTCGTCTCCCATCTATCTTTTCCTGCTATACGTTTTATTCCTTCTATATTTTTAACAACACTTTCTCCCCCTATAATATAAGCATCTCCTTTTATTTCTCCACTTAATTTTCCATCTTTTTGTAATAATATCTGATATTTATGTGCACCAGCATAAGAAGCTATCGATAAAGCATCGGGTAAAGCATTTTCTCCTACTATAAATGTACCATTAATAACACCTAATTTATTAGTAACAGCTTGCGCTATTGAAAAATTATCATTATTGCCTAGCTTTATAACATTATACTCTTTAAGCTCATCTGCTTTAATATTACCCACAACATACACCGTAGTTGCACTTAACTCTATTATCCTATCTAAAACTCTTTTATCTATATTCTCATTAGCTTTAGTAATAAATATTGGAATATCTTCTTGTGCTGCTAATGGCGCCACTAATAATGCTGGCATCAACTCATAAGAAGGCGCTAAAATCACGGAATCAACAGTATTTCTCCACCCAACACGCGATATATGCACTCCTGTGCTTACTCTATCTGCTCCTCTAATGGAATCCTGCATTAACTCATACTTAGAACCATGCAAAGGATAATCATACCAACCATAACCACGGTAAGGGCCAGGCTCAGAATATACTTGGAAATCCTCAGTAAACACATCTTCTTCAGCAAACACACTAATTGGAACCAAAACAAAAAGCAACACCAAAATTAATAACCTTTTAATCATTTTAATAATTCTCCTTTTCATTTAACTTAAATTAATTTATCTCACAACATTTTTTCTGGTGCTTATTCAGACGATATCCGAAACCCCTTAATTCTAAAAATATCACAAAGACATCTGCTTACTTACGTTAATTATTAGACTGCGCAATATAATTTCTAATCTGGTCTTCTGTATACCCTTTATTAATCAACTCCAATGCTA
The DNA here is from genome assembly GCA_031269735.1 of Candidatus Endomicrobiellum cubanum. Taxonomy (GTDB): domain Bacteria; phylum Elusimicrobiota; class Endomicrobiia; order Endomicrobiales; family Endomicrobiaceae; genus Endomicrobiellum; species Endomicrobiellum cubanum. The sequence goes on from JAISYS010000042.1 coordinate 153,846, forward strand.
ATTCTATACCTTCTTTTTTACCTTCTTTTTTACCTAACCATATACCTTTTTTTTTCTGCTTCATTCATTCTTTCCTCTAAAGTATCAAACATTTCCATTACTTCCTTCTCCTTTTCACTTAATTAACTTTCTTCTTATAGCACAATTACTTTATTTTTTATCTTAGCTAAAACCTGCTCTGCAGAATAACCTTTATCCAATAGTTCATATATTTCTATTTTAAATTTTTCCCTTTCTCCCTTCCATCTAGTTTAGACTCAGTTAACCTTTTCTCTAAGGAATCATACACAGTCATCTTCTGTTTTCTTCTGCAATACTATCTCTGCAGCTTGTCTGGGAGAATATCCTTTATCTATTAACTCTAATACTTTCATTACAGCATCTATATTCGACTCCTTCATTCGTTCCTCTAAAGTTTGAAACATTTCCATAGTTCTTTTCTCCTTTTCACTCAAATTAATATATTCGACTACTTTAGCTGCTTTCTGTAGATAAACAGGAAAATCAGACTCTATTTTACCAGATAATAAAAACTTCGAAATATAACCCAAACGTCCTTCTAAATTTGGCTGATTATACTCAAAAAATCTTAAATCCAATAATTTAGCGGCATACTCCTTTCCTTTCTCATTCTGCAAAGTATATCTTTCAATTCTGTAAGGTTTATCGTCCTTATTATACTCATTTTCTAAGTTTCTCGAAAATCCTAACAAACACATCATTTTCACAGCTTTCAAATCATCATAAGCAAAACCTCTCATATTATACGTACTACAAAATCTACTGCACAAATAATACAAAGCTCTAGCATTGAAATTTTGTTGCTCTGCTACTTGTAATTCTATAATAAATCTTTCTCCAGCGTAAGTCTCACACAAAAAATCTACTTCTGTCTTTATTAACTTTGATTCCTTAGCTGCATCGTAAATAGCTTGCACATCATATGGAACTAAGGGCGTTACTTTAACAACGACATTAAACAAATCATTTATAAAACCTGCAGCAATATCTTCATTCCCCTTATCTGTTAACATTTTCTTAAATAGCAAGTCATTTGTTGGTAGATACACTTTTTCACTCTTCCTTTTAGTTTATTTAACTTAAACTAATTTATCTTGCAACATTTGTCCAAAACTTGTTCCTCATAATATCCCTTGTCCAATAATTCAACTACGGGTTTATCATCCTTTTCATTGAATATCTTCTAGCTTCTTTTTTAACGTAATTTCTACCGCTTGTTCTGGAGAATATCCCTTCTTAATTAACTGAAGAATTCTCAATGCAACATCTGTATTGGATTCATCTATTTTTTGTTCTAAAGTCACATACATTTCCATAGCTCTTTTCTCCTTTTCACTTAAATTAGTATATTCAACCACTTTTGCTGCTTTTTGTAGATATACAGGAAAATCGTGCTCTATCTTACCAGATAATAAAAATTTAGAAATATAACCTAAACGTCCTTCTAAATCTGGTTGATTATATTCAAAAAATCTTAAATCTAATAATTTAGGAATATAGCCTTTACCTTTCACATTTTGCAAAGTATATTTTTCAATCACATAAGGTTGTTCTTTCTCCTCATCTTCTTTATCTAAATTTCTCGAGAATCCTAATAAACACATCATTTTTATAGCTTTCAAATCATCATAAGCAGTACCTCTTATATGATACGTACTACAAAATCTACTGCACAAGTAATATAAAGCCCTAGCACTAAAGTTTTGTTGCTCTGCTACTTGTAATTCTATAATAAATCTATCATCATCACTAGTTTCGCATAGAAAATCTACTTCTGTTCTTATTAGCTTTGACTCTCTCCAGGTATCATATATTACTTGTACGTCATATGGAACTAAAGGTGTTACCTTGACATTAACATCGAACAAATCGTTTATAAAACCTGCAGCAATATCCTCATTCCCCTTATCTGTTAACATTTTCT
>JAISYS010000059.1 GCA_031269735.1 Candidatus Endomicrobiellum cubanum
ATAGATCCTTTTAATAAAATTAATCCTACAGCGGAAAATATAGCAGCGTTTATTTATGAACAACTAAAACAAATAGAAACTAAAACTGCAAAAGTATGCGAGGTTGAAGTTTGGGAAAGTGAGTTCTCTTCGGCTGTCATTAGTATGTAACTGACCACTGTATTTTATAGATGGTATTTATTTGCAGCTCGATGTTTGTGGATTAGCAAAGCAATAAAATAAAGAAACTCAAATAGTCAAAAACAGTACAAGTTATTGATGATGGGGGTCTATGTCGTGTTTTTGTATTGGTTATACGGTAATTTGAAAAAGAATACACAAATAATTAACACTTGGTAAAAAATATTTAATATTCTAAACTGCAGATGTTGTTGTGGAAGAGGTAGTATAGGTTTTGTAAATTTTGGAATTAGAAAGAATTTATTTTAAAAGAATATGTTTTAGTTGGCGTAAGTTTATTTAGTAGTTATTATGAAAATAATAATTTAAGATTTTTTCCGTGGAGTTTTTGACCATTTTAAAGAAACAGGCATTTTATTTCTAACAGAAATTTTCAACATACATGGTTTAAAAATAATTGTTGTGATATTCTGGAGACAAAATAAAAAGAAAAGGAAGATCACATGATAGCACAATTAAGACATAAAGTTATGAGGTATTTTATTGTTCTGAATAACTTTTCAGAAGCTGGGAATCGAAGATAAGATAGTTTTTTAAGTAATTTTGTGTGTATTCAGAAATACAATACCTAAAATTTTATAATGTTCTTACAAGTATTGTATGAAATTGTATGAAAAAGATAAGAGTTTTAAGAATGAATGTTTGGAACTGATTTCAAAGTTGGTTTTAGCCAACAACATTCCATCACTACTATGAACTAGTGATGGAATGTTGTTGAAATTTCTAGTAGAATTTTTAGATATTTAAATATTTTTTGAGATTGAAATACGTATAAATAAAAAATCCGTTTAATAAACTGATTTTTCCAAATAATGGTACTTTTTAGCAGTCGCATTCGATGGAGACATGATGTTATGGCAAAAGTAAAAAGAGCAATAATTTTATTTTCTGGTGGTTTATAGATTCCACAACAGTTTTATATTACGCTATAAATAAGGATATAAATGCAGTTGTTGTCATATTTGATTATGGTTCAAAAACACAAAACACAAAGAAAGAGATAAAAAGCAGCTCTCAAAATTACAGAAACTGTTAAAGCTGAGTATTTTATTGTAAATCTGTTTCTTCCTTGGTCTAATGATGCTTTGACAAATAAAAATAAGAAAATTCCAATTATAAAGTTTTTTCAAAACTTGTTTCTCTTAGCTATGTTTCTGGCAGAAATACGTTCTTTATTTCTTATGTACAGAGTCAATAAATACAGAAACAATTTTTTATTGGTGTTAATGCCGTAGATTTTTCAAATTATCATGACCACCTTGAACGGCCGCGGATTTATAAAGCGTACAAAACAATCTTTTAAAAGCTTTAAAAACAAAAATAACGATTCAAGTTATGCTTTTAAATAAATATCAAATAATAAAACTTGAAACAAAATTAAAATTTTCCTTATGAAGTATATATGATAAAAAGGAAAACTATATATACTTGGACTTCCTTAAGTTTTTACGCTTTACAGGTCGCAATCTAAAATGTAGGTATTGTGGCGATACATCATATTTGGCCGTATTTCAAAAAGTAAAATATTTTGAGCTCTGAAAATGGAAATATTAAAAAAGATTTGCTTCGTTTATGCTAAAAACAAAAGTGTTTTTAATCGGTAGATAATTAATAAATCGTATGTTTCAATTACGGGAGTGAGCCATTGATTTATGTTGATTTTTTAAAAGAATTGTTACCAAACATTATCTAAAAATTTAAAAAAAAGTAAATTTTATTCTGCGATGTTGTTTCAATGGATTTTAAATTTACTTTGGAATGCGGTAGAGCTTTCGTACAGATGGTAGAAAAGTTTTAAAGGTTGCCCAAAACAAGGCGTTTGTTGTTGTAGCAAAAAAAATACTAATTTACAAGAAATAAATAAATCAGCCTAACTCATAAAAAGTACCTTAAGAAATATATATTTAATTCTTCAGTTATCTATTGACAAAATATTCCCAAACGTAATATGGCCTTTATAAATTTTATAATTAAGCTAGAAAAGTGCATTCAAATATTTATTTTATAGTACAAATGCATAAAGTTTACAAGATTAAATAACTAGGTCTATATTTTATGTTGTTCATGGTTGAAAATATAAAAAATCTAAATAAATATGCATTATATATTTTATTTGCACACTAGCACTTATTAGTATCGTGTTGCATTAACTATGATATTTAATTATTTTAAAAAGACAGCGTTACATTAAGAATAAGAGTGCTTATTATTTTGATAGATATTTACCATAGACAAACAGTTTGCTAACTGTATAAATAAATATAAATTGCTTTTTGTTGAAAGCTTTCAGATGATATAGTATCAGAGTATTTAGATGAGTAAGAGTTGGGCTTATAGCTTGGATTGTATATTTTATTTTAAATTAGTTGAAAAACTCTAAAGCATACTATCATTGCTAAACTCTAACATATCATTTATAATTGTACCGTTTAGAAATTTAGATAAATTTTTAGATTACAAATTAATTGATATATTTGATTTGACTATGATATAAGGTTAAGTTTTAAGGAAATTAAATTAAAAAATACTTGATAGTTGAAAGTTGCAATAATTTTTAATATTTCTTTTATTTTATAACATTAATATCGCTTTTCTGCGATGAAAAAAATAGGAAGATTTATAACATATGCCAGCCACTTTTAACTTTAACCTCTTCTGTTTTTGCTCCTTGAAATAATTCCAAAATTCCTCTCATCATTTACCAGTGCATTTTTATATAAACTTTGGAAAAAACTTTTGTTTTCCGACTTTATTAACTGCGTTGTATTTTGTTGTACAAACACTACTGAACAGAAACCATGTTAATATAAAAACCGTCCTAGCATCTTGCAAGTACTTGTATTTTAGAGTTTAAGATTGTTTTAAAAGCCCAGATCACCAAAGAGAGTTTGAACTTCCGTTTTATTAATTATATTTTTTTTGTTACATCTCTAGAAAAAACCATTTACTCACAGCTTTTGTTAGTTATTGTATCTCTTGCCATATAACAGATAAAATGCAGTACCATGCTCTTTTTTTTTGTTCTCTTTTAGCTTTAGTTTATTTTGGCATGATGCTAATAAAAACTAATCCTGCCGGCTTGGATCTATCTAACCTCTTGTTTTTTATACAAAACTTTTTCATCTATTTATTTTTAATCATTTGCATGTTTTATATTTATTATTTTTGCAAAACTCTATATATTAAAGAACTCACAGTTTTAGTTGTTACAATTGCTCTTTATGGCACAGTCAAATATTGATTTTTTTGCATTATACTATATAATTTCTTATGCTTGTTTTATAAACTTAGTGTTTAATTTTTTTGAAAACTCCTGAATTACCCAGCAAAATCCTTATTTATTTAATCTTGCTTTTTTTAAATCTTGTTAGCAAAATAAATTTTTACTGTCAGTTCTTTATTGCGGTATTTGCGTATAATTTTTATTATTTTTTCGATGATGCTTTATTTCCGTTTAAATTGAACCGTTATACTTGTAAAGACGATAACTACAAATTTTGAGGATAGTTAGTATCCCCTGAAGTAGGTTTTGTTTTGGTCTTTCTCTAGACGAAGATATAGCTTTTCATACTGTTCTTTAATATTTTTTGCTTAGAGCTTCCTATTTAAACGGATAAAACTATTCTTTTATCCAACTTCCGTCTCATTGCTATATCTACTTTGAAAAAAATCTTCAGACCAGATAAAATATCTTCATCTAAAGATTTTTTTGTATAATTTCGTTAATGCCTGTTTTTTTTACTTAACAAGTCTAGTTTCTTAGTTTTGCTTTTTATCACCGCGCATTATGTCAGTTTTTTTAAAACCCCACAATAACATGTGCTGTTGTAGTTTTTTACTGCTCTATCTTTTTTGATTTATAAGAGCTACTACTTCTTTCAATATCTAAAAGTTTACTCTCTTTTTATATATAATATACAACACGATTTTTAATATATACATATATATATATATATACATGTGCTTATACATGAATATATATATGTAGTATATATTAATATATTTAATCTTCCTGTCAAATACTTTAATTGATGGTCAAATCTATATGTCGTTTTTTGATATTTGCTATCTCAGATGTATTAAAGAATATTTAAATCTTTGATAGTCTTAATGGTTTTGTCTTTTGTAATCTTCGGATTTTCTATTTGCAATTCTTCTATTTTATTTTTTACAATTTTTATCCATTTTCCTGCTGGCTTATCAAATATTTCCATCAATTCTTTAC
>JAISYS010000058.1 GCA_031269735.1 Candidatus Endomicrobiellum cubanum
TAAATTTGCGTTTGAAATTTCTGCAAGAACAGGCAAAATAGGCTCAGGATCAAGAGAAAGCGCAAGCTCAATTTTTCCAACTGAAACAAGCTTTTCTAAATTTTCAGGAATTATTGCTCTGGAATCCTGAGGAACAACCATACAAAAACGATTGGATAAAGTTATTTTATCTATTACTGCATTTAATATGTCTGATGTCTCAGCAAAAAAAACTATATACCTGTTTTCAGCACTAAAAGAAGTTAGGCTTAAAAACAAAAGTATTCCTATAAAAAAAATCCTCTTTATGTCCATAACAAACCTGCATTGTATCAAAAAATTTTCAATATAAGCTAATTTCAAACATTATAATTTTTGCCACAAAACTATAAGCTGTTCATCAGAACAATAGAACAATTAACCAACCAGTCTTTTTTGTTCTTAGAAATACAGCCGCATCTAAAGAGTAAATATATTCAAAAATTTCAGAAAATAACAAAACAATAAAATTAAAAACACTATCCTTTGTTTACTAAAAGAATAAAGTCATAGTTGACAAAAAAAACAGACGTAGATTCATATAGATTTGAGAGAACTATAAAAGTGAAAAAAATAGAGAAAAAATATACGATATAACTATTACGCACTCACAAACATACCATCCATATCTTTTTTTACAACGCCATCTATTAAAATCTATTTCAATATAAAACACCATCAATGTAATTAAATTTAAACTAAATCAAAAATATACATAAAATAGATATGCATAATCATAAACTTTTTGGCGACGTTAGAAAAATAATAAATATTAAACACCCGACTGCCTAAGAAAAAATAAGCAATTATTGTTGTAAGGAATATTTATTCAAAAAATATTATTCTTGTAATCGCCAATATACTCTTTCTTACAATAGATGAAAAATCACCCATAATTCAATACACGAAGAATCTTTATAATTTTTTATATTTTTCATTTACCTTCTCCGATTCTTTATAAATAATATCTGTCACAGTAACATCATTAGTATCATGGTTAGCAAGCGCATTTATTAACATAATGAGTAAATATTTTTTAATTCTATTAATTAACTCTTGTTTTTAAAATTTTTCTGTAAAAAGAGTCTTTAGTATAAACGATATCTTTTAAAAAACATGTCTATCATTTGCATTGTGACATATATTTCTTTTCCTTTTCTGATAAAATTGCCTATGTACCAACAAGAATAGTAAAAAAAGTATTTAACTCAAAAATTCTTGCCAAAAAGCACTAAAAAATACCACTCTCTTTAAGTTTTTATCTACACAATTAATATGCATTTTCTTTTCATACCATCAAATAATATGGGCTTCAGTAATTCCTTTAATTTTTTCTAAATCTATTTTATCAACATCATTTATAAAACTATGAATTTTTAAAGATCCATTACATCCGACTTTAAATCAAATAACAAAAAAGAGAATTTTTATTAAGTTAGTTTTCATTACTATTGAATCTTTTATATCCCCCTAAGATATAGAATATCTTACAGAAAAAAATATTTTACTGTACACCTCTAGTTATTGGTGTCATTGCTGTTTTTCGAAAATTTAAAACTGCATATTACAACTAAATATTATTCTAGCTAATAGATTCTAGTTTTTCCAATCCATCAACAGATTTAACACAATCTTCTTTGATTTTGTTACAAAATATTCAACTTTATTTGATTGTCAACACCCCAGATAAACTGTATAAAAACTATAATAGAAGATACAAAAGATGAAAATATGAATATATACAATTATAAACAGAAAATAATTTTATGATTATTCTTCGTAACAAAAAATATCAATAAAATAATTCCAGTAAGAATGAACAGATATTAAAAATAATATAAACTCAGGTTTTTATTGGAAAGTTTATAAGTTTCATGAATTTTTTCCAAAAAATTATTTTATATATTATCTTGGCCTTAAGCCATCATATTATTTGTAAAACATTTGGAACTTGCCCATATATTACTAATAATTTCAAAAATATATTGAAAATATTAACTTTACTTTCATCTAAATTTGTAATACAAACATTTAATACTTCTGTTTATTCTGCTAAAAACTAAGTCTACACTCCCCAAAAACCTTTTGAAAAAATTGATCATATGAAACACTTTTAACATTTTTATAGTAGCAGAGATATTTTACTTTTTGTATTCAATAGAAGAAAATTATTTCTTATTCTTTTTACCAATATTTTTGTTAATTTAACTCCTTCTTTTTTACAAACACTTAAAATTTTAACAAATCTAATTCATCAATTAGATTTTTACATCTTCTTTCGTTCCACCCAAAAATATTTTTCATTCCATCTAATAAAGTTTCTTATCAAGTCTCTCTAATTTCACACGCTAAGACAACCATTTTTTTATTTTTTGTGTTTAAAGCAAGAAGCTAAAAACTGTAGATTGTCTGAAGTGTTTAAAAATTTATAAGTTTAAGATATCAGTTTTAACAAAAATAACTATATCTGTAAATCAAAAACATAGATTTATTCCAAAAAAACTATGAATTACACATAGTCTTTTAATAAAAAAATAAGTTATGATTATTTATTTAAAGATAAAAAAATATGATAATTTATGTCTATATTACAAACATCAATTAAACAAACTTTAAAAAAACAAACATTAAGACACTGTTTCATACGCTGAGATGACATACGTTTGCCAACTGAGACTTGTTACAGAACTGTGTTGGGCGAGAGAACGCAAACATTAACCTTTACACTATAAGCCAATTATTGGTATTTGTGATATAAAAACCGCAACAATACACGCCATACTTAACAAAGAAACATTTAAAATAAATTCCATAAAGATTTATTAATCTTCAAAAGTTAGTCTTAATTTAGTCTTGTAATATTATTTTGAATTACTTTCAGTCATCTTAAATAAATATATCCATAAATATCTGTCATCATCTAAAACTAAAAATTAAAAAATAAAGTTTCCCAAAGCAGACCTTATAAAATCGGGGCGACTGGACTTGAACCAGCGATCTCTCCCACCCCAAGGGAGTGCGCTAGCCAACTGCGCCACG
>JAISYS010000003.1 GCA_031269735.1 Candidatus Endomicrobiellum cubanum
AGTTGCTAAAGAGTTCCTCTAAAAAATGAATATCCTTTTGCTATACTGTGTTAAAAAACTTGTGTTTATCGTTTTTTCTTTGCTTTGTCAAAAATTTATAGCAATTATACTCATTAGAATTTTTAAGAGCCCATAAAAGGAGTTTTGTGATATGACAAATTTAAAATTGGTGTCTGCTAATGTAAGAAAAGATATTATTAAAATGCTTGAGTTTGCAGGTTCTGGCCATCCTGGCGGTAGTTTATCGTCTGTTGAACTTGTAGTAAGTTTATATTTTAAACATATGAAATTTTCTCCTAAAAATACAAACGATCCAGACAGAGATTATTTCATTTTGTCTAAAGGGCATGCTTGTCCAGCCTTGTATGCAGTTTTGGCGCAACTTGAATGCTTTGATTTAAATGAAATTTGTACTTTAAGGAAAGCTGGAAGTAGACTTCAAGGTCACCCTGCAAAAGATAAGGAGTTGCCAGGTATAGAGGTTTCTACTGGTTCTTTGGGATATGGTTTATCAATAGGCGCAGGTATTGCTGTAGGAATGAAACAGGCAAAAAGGGATAATAAAGTTTATGTTCTTATGGGAGATGGAGAACAACAGGAAGGTAGCATTTGGGAAGCTGCTATGTCGGCATCTCACTATGGATTAAATAATCTTTGCGCTATTGTTGATGACAATGGGTTACAAATAGATGGTTTAACAAAAGATGTTATGAATGTTGAACCTTTAGTAGACAAATATAAAGCGTTTGGTTGGAATGTGATAGAGGTCGATGGACATAATTTAGATGAAATTGATAATGCCTATTTAAAATTTAAAACGGAAAAGCAGAAGCCTACAGTAATAATAGCAAAAACAATTAAAGGTAAGGGCGTTTCGTATATGGAAAATCAGACTCAGTGGCATGGGAAGGTTCCATCTAAAGAATTAATTGAACAAGCATTATTAGAAATTGACGAATCAATAAAATAGATTGTATTTTTAGGAGAAAATATATGGTGGAAACTTTTGGTAAAAAAGCTACGAGGTTTGGGTTTGGAGAAGGACTTGTTGAGCTTGGAAAGAAAGATTCCAAAGTGTTCGTTTTAGGTGCAGATACAATTTCGTCCGTTGCGATAGATGGTTTTAAGAAAATGTTTCCAGATAGATTTTTAAATGTTGGAATTGCAGAAACAAACTTAGTCGGTATGGCAGCAGGTCTTGCTGTTGCGGGATTTATCCCTTTTGTTGCTACGTATGGTGTTTTTGCCTCAGGTAGACCTTGGGAGCAAATAAGAACAACTGTTTGTTATTCCAACTTAAATGTTAAAATAGGAGGCTCTCATTCTGGTCTTATGGTAGGACCAGATGGTGCAACTCATCAAGCTTTGGAAGAAATTGCAATAATGAGATGTATTCCAAATATGAAAGTTATATCTCCATGTGATTTAATTGAAACTAAAAAAGCTGTAATTGCAAGTGCTTATTGCGATGGTCCTGTTTATATAAGATATGGAAGAGAGAATACTCCAATATTTACAAAAGAAAATACTCCTTTTGAAATAGGCAAAGCTAATGTTTTAAGAGATGGGAAAGATGTTGCTATTCTAGCTTGTGGCACTATGGTTTATGAATCTTTGATGGCCGCAGAAGTTTTAGAGAAAAAAGGTATTAAAGCAAGAGTTGTAAATATACACACAATTAAACCTATAGATGAAAATGCTATTATTGATGCAGCTAAAGACTGTGGCGCAATTGTAACTGCTGAAGAACATCAGATTTCCGGTGGGTTTGGTTCTGCAGTTAGTGAAGTTTTAGTAAGAAATTATCCAGTACCTGTTGAAATGATAGCTGTAAACGACAAGTTTGGGCAATCAGGTGAGGGAGTGGATTTAATAGTAAAATATGGATTAAAAGATATAAATATTGCAGAGGCGGCATTAAAAGTGTTAAAGAGAAAATAATTATGAAAAAAAGAGTTGTGCTAATTGTTTTAGATAGTGCAGGTATTGGAGAACTTCCAGATTCTGCTATATATAAAGACAAAGGCACAAACACAATAGGTCATATTTTTGACTTTATTGGTAACTCTTTTTCTTTGCCTAATATGGCAAAGTTAGGGCTTTATAAAATAATAAATACTAAAAATGTTTTACCTGATGTTTTTGTAGAAGGATGCTATGGTAAGATGATGACCAAGTCTCCAGCTAAAGATACAACTGCAGGACACTGGGAAATGGCAGGTATAATTTTAAAAAGACCTTTCCCTGTATACCCAAATGGGTTTCCAAAAGAACTTATAGAAAGGTTTGAACAAAAAATAGGGACGCGCATAGTAGGTAATATTGTAGCTTCTGGTACTGAAATAATAAAAGATTTAGGAAAAAAACATCAAGAAACCGGTTTTCCTATAGTTTATACTTCTGCTGATTCTGTTTTTCAAATTGCAGCTCATGAACAGACTTTTGGTCTTGTAAGACTTTACGAAATTTGCCAAATAGCAAGAAATATTTTAGTGGGAGACAATGCTGTTGGCAGAGTTATTGCTAGGCCTTTTATAGGTCAAGACGGTAATTATGTGCGAACTTCAAATAGGAAAGATTACTCATTAACTCCACTAGAAACAACTATTTTAGATGAACTTAAAAGTTCTGGTTCAGATGTTGTAGGTATAGGGAAGATACCTGATATTTTTAATGCTAAGGGAATAACTAAATCTGTTCATACTACAGGAAATTTTAATGGTATGGATGTTACTCTAGATGAATTGCATCAATCTTTTGAAAAAAATAAGTTAATTTTTACAAATCTTGTTGACTTTGACATGCTTTGGGGTCATCGTAGAAATGTAGAAGCGTATGCTAAAGGATTAAAAGATTTTGACAGCTTTTTGCCAAAGCTCATAGAAAATTTACTTGAAGACGATATTCTTATTATCACAGCAGACCATGGTTGCGATCCAACATATAAGCTGCACACTGATCATACAAGGGAATATGTTCCAGTTCTAATGTATGGTAAAAAATTAAAAAAAGATATAAATATAGGCGTAAGAGATACTCTATCAGATATAGCTCAAACTATGGCTGATATTTTTGGTCTTCCCAAAATGAATAATGGCACAAGTTTTAAAGATGTGTTAATTTAGTAAATAAAAAAGCATAAGTGAAAGAATTTTTTTATAAAATAAATGAGTTGAAAAAGAGAAAAATGGAAAATAATGAAATTAAAGAAGTTGAATTGCCAAGTTCACTAGAAAATGAAGCAAGAAGAAAGACCATATATCATCTTGTAGAACAGATATACACTGTTTGCCAGGAGAAACATTTAAGTATAAAAGCATTTGGGCTAACAGCTTCTGTCGGTTTGATGATACGCGAACACTTTCTGACAAAAAATGAACAAAAATATTACGATGAATTGTTCTATAAATGGGAATTAAATAAAAAATAAATTATTACGGATTTTTTTGTAGTGATAAAATAAATTTGATTTTTTAAGGGAGAAATGTGGAGCAAAATGTATTAGAAAAAATCAAAAAAACAACAAGGTACATCCTTTCTTTAAAAGGTCTTAAGCCGACAATTGCTATTGTTGCAGGTTCTGGTCTTAGCAATATGGAGAAGGGTTTTACGATCCTAAAGAAAATACAGTATTCAAAAATACCTCATTTCTCAAAAGTAACAGTCCAGGGACATAAAGGAGAGCTTCTTTTATGTTCCTATAAAAACAATAACATTTTAATATTCAATGGTAGATTTCACTACTATGAAGGTTTTTCTCCAAAAGAGGTTGTTTATCCTATAAGGGTTATGAGTTTTTATACCTAAAAACTCTTGTAATAACAGCAGCCGTTGGGGCAATAAATAAAAAATATTCAGTAGGTGATATCGTTTTAATAAAAGATCATCTTAATTTTAGTGGGTGCAATCCTCTAATAGGCGTGCATTTAGAAGATTTTGGTAAAATGAAGTAAGGGCCTTTCAAAAACTCGGTGCAGACGTTGTTGGAATGTCTGTAGTGTATGAGGCAATAGTTGCTAGCCAAATGAAGATAAATGTTTTAGGATTGCCTACTCAACAAAGTTTAATGGTAAGGCTTTAACTCATGAAGAAGTACTAAAGAATGGCAAAAAGGTAAGTGATAAAATCTCAAAAATCATAAAGAAGGTTATATAAATGAGAGCTTACGATATAATATATAAAAAAAGACAAAACCAAGAGTTATCAAAAGAAGAAATAGACTTTATTGTTGCTTGTTACATGGTGATATTCCAGATTACAAAATGTCTGCATTTTTAATGGCAATTTTTTTTGTTGATATGACAGACGAAGAAATTTTTTATTTAACGAATGCCATGATAAATTCCGGAGAGAAATTAGATTTGGCTATGTTAAATATGCCATCTGCTGATAAACATTCAACTGGCGGTGTAGGCGATGGGACATCCTTGATAGTTGCTTCTATTTAGGTATATGTGTTCCTATGATGGCAGGACATGGGTTAGGGCATACCGATGGAACACTTGATAAACTAGAGTCTATTCCAGGATTTAGAACAAATATAGATAAAAAAGAATTTTTAAATATATTGGATTTAATTGGTGTTTCCATTATCGGGCAAACTACAGAAATTGTTCCTGTAGATAAAAAAATATATGCCCTAAGAGACGTTACTGCTACTGTAGAATCTATACCTTTAATATGCTCAAGCATAATGTCTAAAAAAATTGCCGAAGGAGTAGAAAACCTTGTATTAGATGTTAAAGTAGGCACGGGTTCTTTTATGAAAACTTACGCTAATGCAACAAGACTTTCAGAAAAGATGATAAATATAGGTAAAAAGTTTAATGTAAATACCTCTGTAGTTATTAGTGATATGGATGCACCTTTAGGCAATTGTACAGGAAATAGTTTGGAAATTAAGCAGGCAATAGAAATATTGAAGGGAAACTTAAAAAATGACCTATATGAACTTTCAATTTTTTTGTCTGCTCTTATGATCTATAATGTAAAAAAAACAATCACTTTGCAAGAAGCAAAAATTCTTGCTCAAAAACAAATAGAAAGCGGAGCAGCTTTAGAAAAATTTAAAAGAATGGTTCAATGTGAGAGCTATAGAAGATCCACAACAATTTCTGCCTAAGGCAAAATATAAAATGGAAATAAAGTCTATAGAGGAAGGTTTTATTTCTTCTATGAATTCACAAAAAATCGGTATTGCAGAAATGCTTTCTGGTGCGGGAAGAGCAAAGAAAGAAGATACTATAGAGTACTCAGCAGGCGTTGTTTTTTATAAAAAAATTAACGAATATGTTAAAAAAAATGAGATTATTGCTGAGATTTTATACAATAGTCCAAGCCATATAGAAGAGGCTGTTGCTATGATAAACGATTCTTATACAATATCTGAAAATAAAAATATTAAAAGGGGTTTCTCTAAAAACCCTAATGTGTATAATTACTGTGAATTTTCTGACAATGGTAAGATAAAAACTTGTGCTTATCACACGATAAGCACAAGTTTTTAATGCTTCAGTACCCAAAAAGGGACAGTAAGGATATGCGTTAAGGGTTTTGAAACCCATTAATAAAGGAAACTATTTATGAGCAACGAAAGTGAAAGAAAATGGCATATAATGAAGGAAGATGTATCAAAAGTCGCCAAAATTGCTTTGTCTCTGCCAAAAGTCGCCAAAATTGCGGGAGTTTTAGTAAACAGAGGAATAGATACTGTAGAAAAAGTTAAAGAATTTTTAAACTGTGGAATAGAAAATTTACACAACCCCTTTTTGTTTTATGACACGCAAAAGGCAGTTGAAAAAATAAGAAAATCGCTCAAGCTTAAAGAAAAAATTTTAGTATATGGTGATAAAGATGTAGATGGCGTTACTTCTGTAAATGTTATTGTAAACACTTTAAGGATTTTAGGTGGAGATATTTTATGGTATGTTCCAGCTGAAGAGGGGTATGGTATTTCTAAAGATGTACTTTCAAGATTTGCTTTAGAAAAAGTTAAACTTTTAATTACTGTTGATAGCGGTATTTCTGCTATAGAAGAAGTTGATTATGCAATACAGCTTGGAATGTATGTAATTCTTACAGACCATCATGAACCTCCTTATGAAGGTATACCTAAGGCGGACGCAGTTATTAATCCTAAAATTTTTGACTCTGGATATCCTTTTAGAGATATTGCTGGTTGTACAGTGGCGCTGAAACTTATGTATGCTTTAATATTTTCTTATCATGAGGAATATGATAAAGACATTTTATTATGCTATTGCCAAGAATCTTTGATAACATGTATACATATGAAAAATGGCATAAAATTGAATGAAAAAAAGTTTGATTCTGTTTCTGGAATAAAACATAATTTTAAAAATGTATTTAAAGTATATGTTAGTTCAAAAAATCTGAAAAGCAGTTTGTTGCAAGATATTTGTAATAGAATAGTAGTATTTAATGATATTATAGAAGATGTTTATTCTATTGAAAAAGCATACAAAAAAGAAATTTTAAAAGATAAAAATATAAAAAGTTTTTTTGAAAATAATCTTGACTTGTGTTGTCTTGGTACAATTGCAGATTCTGTGCCGTTAGTCCAAGAAAATAGAGCAATAGTAAAAAATGGTTTAGAAATAATAGAAAATAATCCGCATTCTCATACAGGTCTTGGTCTTTTAATAGATAATATTTTAATTTCAAAAGGAACTTCTAATATAACAGCGAAGCTGGTATCTTGGAATGTTACTCCTGTACTGAACTCTTCTGGTCGTATGTCAAAAGGTATTCTTTCAGCTAAGCTTCTTATGACAAAAGACTTAAAAAAAGCAAAAAAATTATATGAAGATATTCTTAAATTGAACAAGCATAGAAAGTATTTGCAGTCTGAAAATATTGAACAATTTAAACATCTTTTAAAAGAACAATGCAATTTAGAAAGCGATAAAGTTTTAATAGTAAAAGCGTCTAATCTAGAACACGGAGTTACAGGAATAATAGCTTCTCAGATGGTAAAGACGTACTCTAAGCCAGCTTTTTTGTTCATTACTGATGGGAAAGAAGCCACAGGAGCAGCTCGTTCTATTGAGGGATTTGATGTAGTAGCAGCTCTAGAAAGTGTAAAGGATATATTAATAAAATATGGTGGCCACAATCAGGCAGCAGGGTTTACTTTAAATGACTCTAAAATAGGAGAATTTATAAGAAGAATTTCTGATTATGCAAACAAAAATTTAGAAAAGACAAGTTATGATAAAACAATACTGATTGAAAATGAATTAAAAATATCTGATATTACTGTTGATTTTTACGAACAAGTTCAGACAATGGAACCTTTTGGTATGGGAAATGCTAAACCAATATTTTACATAAAAAATGTAACACCTACGGAAGTTACTGTTTTTGGTAATAAAGGAGAACACTTAAAATTTAAAGTCTCTCATAAAGGTAGCAAAAATGTTCAAGCTGTTTTTTGGAATAAATCTAAATTTGCTAAAGCGGTAAAGTCTGAAGCTTTATTAGATGTTGCATTTTACGTTGATATAATAGAAAGGAATAGAAATAAATTGGTACAATTACAAGTTGTAGATATAAGACCTGCGTTGGCTTAAAGATGCCCCTAGTACATTAATAAATAGAAATTTGATGCACATTGCAAAAAAGAAAGTTTCTTAAATATAGAGTTTTCCAATGAAGGACTAAAAGGTATACAAAAAATTTATAGTCTTGTTTGTTCCAATTTATCTAAAGTCTTGAACTCTTTTTATTTAGAGGATAAAAGTCTTAGTGAAAACATTATGTCAAATCTATATAAATCTAGAAATATCTTTAAAACAGAAGCATATAGCTCGTCTTCATGCAAATTTACAAGAATCTATTGAAACATCAGGACTACATATAGATATTTTAGAGCAGTACATTAAAATAAATTCTTCTATTTCTATAGCAGATATTGTTAAAATACTTTCTCAGAGAGGATGAAGTCTAGCTTAGTTGATTGCTCCCGAGTTTTGACACTATATGAAAGGTTTGATAAAATAACGCTTAGGTTTTTAGACAGGCCCATTATTTTCAGAGGTTTTAAGAATGCTTAATTTTAAAGATAAAGATTTGTGTGTTGAACAAGTGAAGTTTATTGATATTGCAAAGAAATATGGTACAAGTGTATATGTTTACTCACAAAATAAAATAATAGAGAATTTCGAAAAATACAAAAGAGCATTACCTGTTAACAAGGGAATGATTTGTTTTGCATGTAAAACAAATTCAAATTTTTCAATTCTAAAACTTCTTTCTAACCTTGGAGCAGGTGCAGACACAACTTCAGGTGGTGAAATTTTTAGATGTTTAAGAGCTAATTTTGTCCCTTCTAAAATTGTTTATGCTGGAGTAGGTAAAACTTTCCAAGAGATAGAATATGCTTTAAAAAGTAAAATTTTTATGTTTAATGTAGAGTCTTTTGAAGAGCTTGAAGCTATAAACAAGATAGCTCAGAAATTAAAGGTTAAAGCTAGAATTTCTTTTAGGATAAATCCATACGTAGATCCAGATACACATTCTTATATAGTTACTGGTAAAAAAGGTACAAAATTTGGTATTCCTTATGAAGATGCTATAAGTGCTTATTTGTTGGCCAAAAAAAAGAAGAATATTATAATTTCTGGTATACATTCCCATATAGGTTCACAGATTTTAGAAGTTGCCCCATTTAAACTTGCGGCGCAAAAAATAAAAAAAATAGTTGAACAAGTAGAGAAGCAAGGCATAAATATTGAATACATAAATTGTGGCGGCGGGCTTGGTATAGAATATAAAAATAATCAAAAAGTTCCATTAGTGAAAAATCTTATGTCTGAAATATTTTCTGTTTTTGATAAAGATAAAAAATTTATTTTTGAGCCAGGTCGTTCAATAGTAGGTGCTGCTGGATATTTGTTAACAAAAGTTATATATCGCAAAAAGTCTGGTGAAAAAAGTTTTCTTATTACAGATGCAGGAATGAACGACTTGATAAGACCTACTTTGTATGGTGCATATCACGACATAATACCTATTAAAAAAACTTTAGCTAAAAAAGTTAAAAGTGACGTTGTAGGTCCTGTATGTGAAAGTGGAGACTTTTTAGGTAGAGATAGGATGCTTCCAATATTGCCACAGGGAGAGCATCTTGTAGTTAAGTGTGCTGGTGCTTATGGAGCGGCAATGTCTTCTTCCTATAATTCTAGACCATTACTTGCAGAGGTTTTAGTTTCAAAAAATAAGACTTTTTTAATTAGAAAAAGAGCAAGCTACAACGATTTAGTAACGAATGAATGTTAAAAGTTTTTTTAGAGAATCTCTAGAGGTAAAATAAATGGAAATAAATTTTTCTAAATTGACAGCTGCAGGGAATGATTTTGTTTTAATAGATAACAGAAATAATATAATTCCTAAAGAAAATTATCAATCTCTTGCAAAAAAGCTTTGTGATAGAAAGTATTCAATAGGAGCAGACGGTTTAATTTTACTTGAAAATAGTCAGAACAAAGATTTTAAAATGAAATACTTCAATTCAGATGGGTCATGCGCTTGTATGTGTGGTAATGGTGGCAGATCTGTTACTAAATTCGCGTATGATTTGGGTATTGTCGATTCAAAAATGATTTTTGAAACAGATGCAGGGGTTGTTAATGCAGAAGTTTTAGCACAAGATAGAGTAAGGCTCAGTTTGTATGCTCCTAAAGATTTAAAACAGAATATAAAATTACAAGTAGAAGGTAAAACTTTTAACTCTGATTTTATAAATACTGGCGTTCCGCACGTAGTTATATTTGTTGATGATATAGAGTCCGTAGATGTTTTTAAATATGGTAGATTGATAAGACATAACAAAACTTTTAGTCCACAGGGAGCAAATGTCAATTTTGTTCAAGTTTTAGAGGGAAATAGACTTCTTGTACGTACATATGAAAGAGGTGTTGAAGATGAAACTTTAGCGTGTGGTACTGGTATTACAGCTTCAGGCATTGTGTCTGCACTAAAAGGCTTTACGAAATCTCCTGTCAGTATAGTTTCAAGAGGCGGGGATGAATTATCTGTTTCTTTTGATGTAGATTCTAATTTACAAATAAATAATGTAGTTCTTGAGGGGCCAACTATAATATCTTTTAAAGGTATAATTAATATCTAAACAGACCCTTTAGAAAAACCCATAGTAGTTAGCATATATTGGAGGATTTATGTTTTCTGGAGTATATACAGCATTAATAACTCCGTTCAAAAATGGCAAGATTGATTTTGATTCTCTTAGAAAATTGATTGATAATCAGTGCCAGAGTGGTATTAGTGGTATAGTGCCATGTGGTTCAACAGGAGAATCTCCAACATTGTCACATCAAGAACATGAAGAAATTTTAGAGTTTTGTGCAGAATACGTAAAAGGAAGGTTAAAAGTTCTTGCAGGGACAGGGTCTAACTCTACTGATGAAGCTTTGCGTTTTACTCAGTTTGCAAAAAAAGTTGGTTGCGATGGAGCGTTAGTTGTTTCTCCTTACTATAATAAGCCTACACAAAAAGGTTTGTACTTACATTTTAAAACTATAGCCGATAATAGTGATATTCCAATAGTTCTCTACAATATATCTGCAAGAACGTCTGTTAATATTGAACCTGAAACAATAGCAACACTTTGTAGCGATTGCAAAAATATAGTTGGTATAAAAGAAGCATCCGGTTCATTATCGCAAATGAGTATTATAAAATCTTTAGTTACAAATATTGAACTTATTTCAGGCGATGACGCTTTAACACTGCCTGTTTTGTCTATAGGTGGAATAGGTGTTATCTCTGTTTTGTCTAACATAATTCCTATAGAAGTAAATGCTCTTATAAAGTCTTATAATAATGGGAATATAAAAGAGGCCCAAAAGATTCACTATAAACTTCTTCCATTGGCAAGGGCAATGTTTATTGAGACAAATCCTATACCTGTGAAGGTTACAGCTAACATTTTAGGAATGTGTGAACAAGATTTAAGACTTCCATTGTGTTCTATGAAAAATGAAAATAAATTGAAATTGATAGATGCATTAAAATCTTTTGGTTTAATTAAGTAAAGGGTTTTTCTAAAAATCTTAATGTATATTTTAATTATATGTATTAGGTTAAAGAAAGTATAAAGGTGGATGGAAATGAAAATAGTTGTTTGTGGTGCTGCTGGTAGAATGGGGAAGACTATAATTAATCTTGCAATAGAGAACTCTGATTTTGAAGTTATAGTTGCTTTAGAATATGAGGGTAATAAAGCGATAGGTACAGGAGATCCTATTATTTCTTCTATTAATGATTTAGGAAAAGTATTGAAGGGAGCTGATGTTGTAATAGATTTTACAAATCCAGAAAGCACTTTAAACAATTTAGAGCGCATAAAACAGTATAATGTTCCTGTTGTTATTGGTACTACTGGTTTTAGCGTTGAGCAAAGACAGAAAATTGAAGAATTTTCAAAAAGTATACCCATCCTTCTTTCTCCAAATATGTCTGTAGGTGTTAACATTTTGTTTAAACTTGTCAAAGAAGTTACAAAAAAAATTCCTGATTATGATATTGAAATATTAGAACTTCACCATAACAAAAAGAAAGATGCTCCTTCAGGTACGGCGGCAAGACTTGCCGAGATTGCAGCGTCTGCAAAGTGTGAGAATATTAAAGATATTGCTGTTTATGGAAGCCATGGTTCTTTCTGTACAAGAGCAAAAGAAGAAATAGGGGTTTTTTCTATAAGAGCAGGAGATATAGTTGGTGACCATACCGTATATTTTGTTGGACAAGGAGAAAGAATAGAATTAACTCATAGAGCTAGTTCCAGGGATACTTTTGCAGCAGGTGCTTTAAAGGCTGCAAAATGGCTTGTAAAGCAAAAATCTGGTCTTTATGATATGGCAGATGTTTTAAACTTAAAATAAACATAAGCGTTTTAGACAGACATGTAAGTATATCCTACATAGGAGCACATATATTATGAAAATCAATTATAATGAAAAATTAAAAAAGTTGTCTCCTTATCTTTTTATTGAAATAGATAAAAAGAAAAAAGAAGCTATAGATAGAGGAGCTGATATTATTTCTTTAGGTGTTGGAGATCCTGATCTTCCAACTCCAGAACATGTAATTAAGTCCATGCAAGCTGCTGTTGCAAATCCGGCCAATCATCAATATCCTTTTGGAGCAGGTCTTATTTCTTATAGGAAAGCTGTGTGTGACTGGTATAAAAAAAGATTTAATGTAGATTTAGAAGTAAATGAAGTTTGTTCTTTAATAGGCTCTAAAGAAGGTATTGGTCATATTCATTTGGGTTTTATAAATCCTGGAGATGTTGTCTTGATTCCAGAACCTGGATATCCTGTATATAATACAGGTACAATTTTTACAGATGGCATACCGTACTTTATGCCTCTTCTTGAAAAAAATAATTTTTTACCAGATCTAGATGCTATACCAAAAGAAATTGTTAAAAAAGCTAAATTAATGTTTGTAAATTATCCTAATAATCCTACGGCTGCAGTAGCTCCTAGAAATTTTTATATTAACCTTATAAAATTTGCTAAAGACAATGACATAATTATTGCAGCTGATGCAGCATATTCTGAAATATATTATGATGAAGAAGAAAAACCTTTAAGCTTTTTAGAATTGTCCGGAGCAAAAGAAGTTGGCGTAGAATTTCATTCTCTTTCTAAAACATATAATATGACTGGTTGGCGTATAGGCTGGGTTTGTGGCAATAAAGAAATTGTTGAGGGCATTTCAAAAGTAAAAGATAATTACGATTCCGGAGTTTTTCAAGCGGTCCAAGAAGCGGCCATTACTGCCCTTTCTTCAAGTCAAGATTGTGTTAAAACTGTTAGGCAAATATATAAAGAACGTAGAGATGTTTTGGTAAAAGGTTTAAAAGAATTGGGATGGGAAGTTAATTTACCAAAAGCTTCTTTTTATGTATGGGCAAAAGTACATAAAGGATACACTTCATCGCAAGTTGTTAGTAAATTATTAGATAAAGCTGCTATTATTTGTACACCTGGTAATGGTATGGGTTCTAGTGGAGAAGGGTATATTAGGTTTGCTCTTACAGTTTCTGTGTCTAGAATCAAAGAGGCTTTAGAGCGTATATCAAAAATACAATGGTAGGTACGCTAAAATATATACAGTAAGTTGATTTAAAGAAGAAAGCAATATAGAAGATTTTAGGAAAGTAATTTTAGAACCTGACTTGACTAAGGAAAAATACAAGAATTTTTTAGAATGATAATAAAGAGTCAACTGCTATGGACTTAAGTCCATAGCAGTTGACTCTTTATTAAATGCATGTTTTTATCTTTGTCTAAAAGTACAATATGTTGTGAACTACTACACTTTATGGACAGAAAAAAAAATATTTGGTATAATTTTTATAGTTAATATTTTTTTATAGTAATTAAATTAGTTAAATAATAAGAGGTAATAAAAGATGGCATTTGTAAAAAAAGATGTAGTTGAACAGTATAAAACACATGAGACAGATACAGGTTCTCCTGAAGTTCAAGTTGCTCTTCTTACAACAAGAATTAAGTATCTTTCTGAACATTTTAAAAAATTTCCTAAAGATTTTGCTTCAAGAATTGGATTCCTTAAGATGATAGGGCATAGAAGAAGATTGTTAAATTATATTAAAAAGAATAATAAAGAAAGTTATACTACTTTGATTAAAAAATTAGATCTTAGAAAGTAAATTTGTATATTAAATTTAGCACAAACCACAAAGGATGCAAGGAAACGCTTTATGATGGTATAGGCGTTTGCTTGGATCTTTTGTGTGGTTGGTGTTAGATAATGGAGTTAAAATGGAATATTTAAAAAAAGAGATGGACATTGCTGGTAAAAAAATTATTGTTGAGTCTGGCAAAGTAGCAAAACAAGCAAGTGGATCTTGTACTGTAAGAGTTGGAGATACTATTGTATTAGTTACTGCTGTTGCTGCAAAAGAGCCTAAGCTTGGTGTGGATTTTATGCCTTTAACTGTAGACTATAGAGAAAGAACTTATGCTGCTGGTAAAATACCGGGAGGTTTTTTTAAAAGAGAGGCAAAACCAAAAGAAAGTGAAATTTTAGTAAGTAGACTTATAGATAGAAGTGTTAGACCTCTTTTTAGTGAATATTGGAGAAATGATACTCAAATTTCTGCTATTGTGCTTTCTCATGATGGGGAGAATGATGCTGATTTGCTTTCCATTATAGGTGCCTCTGTTGCTTTATATACTTCAGATTTGCCTTTTGCTATACCAGTGGCTTCTGCTAGGATAGCTAAAGTTGATGGAAGGCTTATTATTAATCCAACTATTTCAGAACAAAAACTCAGTGTCTTAGATTTAGTAGTAAGTGGAACTCAAGAAGCTTTAACTATGGTTGAGGCGGGAGCTCAAGAGATTTCAGAAGAAGAGATGTTAGAAGCTTTAAATCTTGCTAAGGATACAATAAAGGAAATTTGCTTATTTATAAAATCTCTTCCAAGTAAGGTTAAAACAGAAGTTTCAGAGCCTGTATATAATGTAGATTTAAAGAAAGATATAGAATCCGAAGCAATTTCTAAAGCACAAGAAGCTGTTACAATAAAAGAAAAAGGTGAAAGAGACTTTTTTTGGTCGTCGTTTAAAAAAGATATATCTGTAAAAATGATTGAGAAATATCCACAAGAAGACCCATCTATAATAAGCGTTATATTGGAAGATGTTTTTTATAAAAAAGCTAGAGAACTTGTCTTAAATAAAAAAGTACGTACTGATGGGCGTGGTTTGGAAGAAATAAGACCTATAACTTGTGAAACAAATATTTTACCAAGAGTACATGGTTCTAGTTTGTTTACAAGAGGGCAAACCCAAGCTTTGGTAACTGTAACACTTGGTACTCCTGGAGACATGCAGATCATGGATGAGCTTGTAGGAGAATATAAAGAGCGTTTTATGTTACATTATAATTTCCCTGGTTTTTCAACGGGAGAGGCTAAAGGCGAAAGATTTACAAGTAGAAGAGAAATTGGCCATGGTAATTTAGCAAAAAGAGCTTTAAAAGCTATTTTGCCAAGCGAGCAGGATTTTGGTTACACGATAAGAGTTGTATCAGACATACTAGAGTCAAATGGTTCTTCTTCAATGGCTTCTGTATGCGGAGGTTCTCTTGCTTTATTTAATGCGGGTGTTCCTGTAAAAGCTAGTTGTGCTGGTGTTGCTATGGGTCTTATGAAAGAAGGAGATAATTATGTAATTCTTACAGATATTATGGGAATGGAAGATCATTTGGGAGATATGGACTTTAAAGTGGCAGGTACGAGAAATGGTATTACTGCTCTTCAAATGGATATAAAAATTTCTGGTCTTACAACAGAAATTATGGCTCAAGCTCTTGCGCAAGCTAAGAGAGGAAGATTTTTTATATTAGATAAAATGGATGCGGCGATCTCTATACCAAATAATAAACTTTCTAATTATGCTCCCCGTATTGCGACCTTGTCAATTCCTCAATCTAAAATAGGCGAACTTATAGGTCCTGGTGGGAAAAATATAAGAAAGTTGCAAGAAGAAAACAATGTAAAAATAGATATAGAAGAAACTGGTAAAGTTTTTATATCTGGTACTGATACTGGTGTGGATGTGGTAAAAAAGTATGTTGAGTCTATGACTGTTGAAGTCGAAATTGGTAAAATATATAAAGCAAAAATCACAAAAATTATGGCATTTGGGGCTTTTGCAGAATTTTTGCCTGGTAAAGAAGGGCTCATACATATTTCTCAACTTGCAAGTGGACACACTAAAAAAGTAGAAGATATTGTTAAAGAAGGAGATGAAGTTAAAGTCAAAGTTACAGAGATAGATAAGCAGGGAAGAATAAATTTGAGTATGAAAGCAGTTACTAACTAACTTGCTTGAATGTCGTTGGGTTGTTTTTAGAACATAGTTGCAAAATTAAAAAGGATTAATATGGCTAACGATATTAAAAGCAAGGTGAAATCTCTTTACGCAATAATGAAGGAAGAAAAAATTGGTGAACTTGAAATAAGTTCAAAAGATTATAGTATTTCCATAAAGCGCAAAAGTAATAAATCTCCAGTAATGTCGCAAGTTAAACCTGTTGTAGAGCCTGAAGTTTCTGTTGTAAAAGAAGAGCAAAAGCAAGATAAAGCTTTAGCTGAAACAATAAAATCTCCAATAACTGGTGTCTTTTATGCATCTCCATCACCGTCTTCTCCTGTATTTGTCAATGAGGGGGATATTATAGAAGTTGGAGATACAATTTGTATAATTGAAGCCATGAAAGTTATGAATGAAGTAAAAGCAACATTCAAGGCTAAAATAGTTAAAGTTCTTACTGAAAATGCTACTTCTGTAAACTTGGCACAGGATTTATTTGAAGTTAAAAAGATATAATGGTGAGTTAAATGCAATCAAGTATTGGTTTGTTAGCAGGTGATATCTGGAAGTATTTGATTGAAAATGGAGATTCTTCTACAATAAAAATTAGAGTTAGTTTAGGCATTTCAAATACTATGTTATATTTAGCTTTAGGATGGCTTTCAAGAGAGGATAAAATTAATATTATACCTATGGATTATAGTTATAAAATTTCTTTAAAATAGTTTCCTCTATGTTTTAAAAAGAGGTCATTTTAGTGCCGAAAAGAAAAAAAAATAAATTAAAAGAACAAGAAAGTATTAAAGTGAACAGGGAGATGTCAGCCCTGTTTTTTGCTTTATTGTCTTTTTTAAGTACTTATGTTTTTGTTGTTCCAGAAAGGTCTGGAATAATTGGACATGCGTTTTTTGTAATTGTTTTTAGTATATTCGGTATGGCTTCATACGCATTATCATTTATATTTTTTTGGTATTTTATTATATACATAAGACAATCTATAAAAATAAAAGAAAGAATAGATTTTATTTTTGCTGTACTTTCATTAATTTCTTTATCGATATTGTTTGAATCTATGCGATTAGTATTTAAAGTGAGACTTTTTGGTGGTTGGATAGGTGTAACTTTCTATCCATTTTTTGGTGAAATGTTTGGAGATGCCCTTTCATTTATATTGATTTTTGTTATATTTTTTATAATTAGTGCTAGTTTTTTAAGAATTTCTATAGTTAGTTTGTTGTACAATTTTGTAAAAAAACTTATAAAAGATATAAAAGCTTCTAAACATACAGAAAGTATATTACAAAAGCAAACAATAGAAACTTTTGACCAATTTATAAAACCTAATATTGTAAATAGGAGTGAAAGAGAAGATAAAAAAATTACAGAAATAGATAATAGTGCTGTTATTAAGCAAGAAAGTCTTAACAGTAAAAGTTTTAACTATAAGTTGCCTCCAGTAGAACTCCTAAAAAACGATGCAACATCGAATTTTTTTACAAGCAAGGACGATCTTCTTAAAAGAGCAGAACTCCTAAAAAATACTTTACGTGATTTTGGTATTGATGCTGAAATTAAAGATATCATACCAGGGCCTGTAGTAACAAGATATGATTTAGTTTTAGCACCTGGTGTAAGAATACAAGTACTTTATAATATAGCAGATAATATTTCTCTTGCTATGAGGACATCATCAATAAGAATAGTTCCTATACCTGAAAAAGCTGTTGTTGGTATAGAAGTACCAAATCCTCAAAGTACAGTAGTTGGCCTTAGAGGGATTTTAGAGAGCAGAGCTTTTATAAATGCTAGTTCCTTACTTTCTTTAGCTTTAGGAAAAACAATGGATGGTATAGGATATGTAACAAATTTAGTGCAAATGCCTCATTTGTTAATTGCTGGAGCTACAGGTTCTGGAAAGAGTGTAGGAATACACACAATAATATTATCTATTTTATATAAAGCTAGACCAGACGAAGTAAAGTTTTTACTTATAGATCCTAAACGTGTAGAAATGCCAATTTATAGAGATATACCTCATCTTTATAATCCCTGCGTTAGTGCAAGTCAAGCAGATATTATAACTAATCCAAGAGAAGCTTCTGTTGCTTTAAAAAAATTAGTTATAGTGATGGAAGAAAGATATGAAAAATTTGCAAAGCTTATGGTGAGGAATATTGAAGAATACAATTCAAAAATGATAGAAACTTCTGGAGAAAAAGAATTTTATATAGTTGTTATTATTGATGAGCTTGCAGATTTAATGTTAATAGTCCAAAAAGAAATAGAGGATTCTATACAACGTTTAGCTCAAATGGCAAGAGCAGTGGGTATACATCTGATTCTTGCAACACAAAGACCATCAGTTAACGTCATAACAGGTGTTATTAAGGCCAATTTTCCAGCTAGATTATCGTTTCAAACCACATCTAAAATAGATTCTAGAGTAATTTTAGATACGCTTGGAGCTGAAGCTCTTATGGGAAAAGGCGATATGTTATTTTTACCTCCAGGTGAGGCAAGGCCTACCCGTCTTCAAGGTGCTTTTGTATCTTTACAAGAGGCAGAAAAAATTATTTCTTTTATTAATGCTCAAAATTTTCCAAAATTTTACGAACCTATAATTACAGAAGTTGATGCTAAGAGTAATGTTGATTTAAATAAAGAAAAAGGATCGGATATAATTTCTGCTTTAAAATTAATAAATGAGCGAAAGAGAATATCGCAAGATTTATTAAAAGCTAATTTTGGAGGATCTGCTCGAGCTACAAATATATTAAGTATTTTGGAAGTAGAAGGATTTATATCAAAGCCAGAGGGTACTAATAAGTGGCATATAGATTTTGATAAAATATCCAAGTATTTAGAGAATGTTGGTAATTAAAAAATGAAAAAGGGCAACATAACTCTAATAAGCTTATTTATGTTTTGTGTCTGTAATATTTTTGCTCAAGATTCAAATGATAGATTAAATCTATTATTTTCAAAAATAGAAAGTGTTTATAAATCTATAAATACTTTAAAAATTGACTATACAGAAGATATTCTTTTTGACTCTACTAATGAAAAACAAAAAGTTTCAGGTACTTTGTTTTTTTATAGCCCAAGTAATATCTATATATCTCACAAAACTCCAAAACAGCAAAAAATTTATATTGACGATAAAAATATAACAATATATAATTTAGAAAATTCTCAGGTTATTATTGACAGTTGGCAAAATGTTTTTGATGGAGATTTTTCTGTTGCAACTATTATAAATTTTGGCAATAATTTAGAAAAAATAAAGAAGACAAATGTTATAAGTATTTCAGGGGAAAACGAAAAGTATATAATTTTAAAAGCTGTCCCCATAAAAAGAAAAGATTTGGTCGTAGAAATATATATTTCTAAAACTACTATGTATCCTGTAAAAGCTATTTTACGATCTTCTCTTGTAAGAGTAGAGACGATATTTGAAAGTTATGTAGTCAATCCTATTCTAGATAAGAAAAACTTTAAATTAAATGTCTCAAATGATGTCGAAGTAATAAGACTTAATTAGGAGATATAATGAAAGAAATAGGGAAAATGCTTAAAGAAAAAAGAGAGAAGTTAAATTTGTCTTTATCTGATGCACATAAAGCTACAAAAGTTCAAGAGAAGTATCTAAAAGCAATTGAAGGTGGCGATACTACTATTTTTTTTGCAGACGTATACTACAAAAGTTTTGTAAGGTCTTATTCAAAATTTCTTGGATTTGAACCTGAAGAAATAATAAACATGATAAATCTTAAGAATAAAGAGAGAGCTTTAAAAGAAGATCCTGAAAGTAAAAGTATAAAAAAAGGTAATTGTAAAAATCAAAGTGATATAAAGAAATTGTTGATAATTTTAGGTATAGTAATCGCTGTTATTTTAAGTATTTTTATTTTGACTTTTGGTGGAAAGGTTATAAAAGAAGCTGAAAATTCTCATGATGAGAGTTATCAAGAATTATCTTCAAAGCAAGCTGAAAATGATACTCTGGAAGAAAGTGCTAATAGTAATGCCAATAATGAAGAAGAAAATGTGTTAGATAAACAAGAATCTGATATTGTATTAGTAGAACATGAACAGCAAGCGACACCGTTAAATAAACAAGAAGTTGAACTTGTAGCAAAAGATACTGTCTGGATTAGATTAGACAAAGATGGGAAAACTGTTTATGAGGGGAATTTAGGTAAGGGTCAAAGAAAAGTATGGAAAGCTGATAAAAGTTTTATATTAAAAGTAGGTTATGCTCCAGGGCTTAGAGTTTTCTTCAATGGAAAAGAAGTTGACATTACTAAAAATGCAGTTCAAGATGTCAATACAATTATTTTAGAGTAAATAGTTTAAGATAGTTGTCTTTAATAAAGGTAAGAGTTTATGCAAAAAATAGCTGTAATTGTTTTAGGTTGTCCAAAGAATGTTGTAGAAGTTGAATACTTACTGGGGATTCTAAATAGTAAAGGTTTTAAAATAACTAATGATGTTTATGATGCAGACATTGCAATAATACATACTTGTTCTTTTATAAAAGAAGCGAAAAAAGAATCAGAAGAAGCAATATACAACATTTTAAATATAAAAAAGACAACTAATTTATTAGTTTATGTTTCTGGTTGTTTACCACAACTGTTACAAGATAAAATATTGAAACTATTCCCTGATATAGATGGTTTTGTTGGTACTGGGACATTAAAAAAAATACCTGAGTTAATTCTAAATAAAAAATTTGATAAAGGCCTTTTACCTCCAGGTGGACTTAATAATTCAAAATTTAGAATCCTTTCGTCTAATGTACCTTCAACATATTTAAAAATTGCTGAAGGTTGCCAGCATAGATGTAGTTTTTGCATAATTCCTTCTTTGAGGGGAAATTATGAAAGCAGAACAATAGATTCTTTAGTTACTGAAGCTAAAGCTTTAGTTGAGCATGGTGTTAAAGAACTTATTTTGATAGCTCAAGATACAACAAGTTATGGTAAAGATATTTATGGAACTTTTGTTTTAGATAAGCTACTTGCAAAACTTGCAAAGATTGATAACTTAAAATGGATTCGTTTGTTATATGCATACCCATCTAGTATAACTGACAATCTTCTTGACGTATTTAATGAATATAAAAATATATGTAATTATATTGATATTCCCATACAGCATATTAGTAAAAGTATTTTGTCGAGTATGAAAAGGCCATTAAATACAGCAAAAATTATAGAAAAAATAAAAACAAAATTGCCAGAAGTTGTTTTAAGGACTTCTATAATAACAGGTTTTCCTGGTGAGACAAAAAAAGATATTAGTGAATTAATTTCTTTTTTAAATAAAGGTGTTTTTCAATATGTTGGAGTTTTTGAGTATTCTAATCAAAAAGAATCTGAATCTTCAAAATTAAAAAAACAAATAAAAAATTCTGTTGCAAAACAAAGAAAAATAGAGATAGAAAATACACAATATGAAATTTTTAAGTCAAAAATTGCTAAAATATTACATACTAAAATAGATATTTTAGTTGAAAAATGCACAAAAGAAGTTGGTAAATACTGCATTGTAGCAAGAAGTTATTTTCAATCACCAGAAATTGACGGGAATATAGTATTAAAACAAGATAAACCTTTACAAATCGGGAAATTTTATACTTCTACGGTAACAGGATTAATAGGATACGATATAAGTGCAAAGATTTGAATTGTTTTTAGGGGAAATTTATGAATTTAGCAAACAAACTTACGCTAGCAAGAATATGCATTGTTCCTTTATATATTTTGTTAATGGAGTTAGGTGGTTTTATTGGTACAACTTTAGCGTTATTTTTATTTACCCTTGCTTCTATTACAGATTTTTTTGATGGTAAAATTGCTAGGAGGAATAAAACTGTAACTTCTTTAGGTATATTTTTAGATCCGTTAGCAGATAAAATGCTAATTTCTACATCTTTTATTTGTTTTACTAGTATTCCATTTTTAAGGGTCCCAGCATGGATGGTTGTTGCAATAATAGCAAGAGAATACTTAATTACAGGACTTCGTTCCATAGCAGCCTATAAAAATATAATGATTCCAGCTGATAAGACAGGAAAATTTAAAACTACTTTTCAAATTGTAGCTATTTTATTAATAAGTGTAATTCTAATACTAAATGAATATTTTATAGCTAATCCAACTTCTGTTTATTTAAATAAATATTTTTTGCAATATGCTAATTTTGTAAACAAAATTCCATTTTGGATAACTTTTACGGTAGTTGTTTTTACTGTAACTTCTGGATTAAATTATATGCGTAAATATAGAGGTTTATTAAATGAAAAATAAAATCGTATTGTTTTTATCTTCTGTATTTGGTGTAGGTTATGTAAAGCTTGCTCCAGGCACATTTGGAACATTGGCAGGGCTTGTTATTTGGGCTTTGTATGCTCCTGCTCAATATAATTTACAACTTTATTGGATAATATCAATTTTGGTTATTTCTATAGTGAGTTCCTCTTTAGCAGAGCAGATTTACGATGTAAAGGATGATAAGAGGATAGTTATTGATGAGGTTGCTGGCATTTGGTTTACTTTAGCGTTTCTTCCAAAGACTTTTGTGTTTTTATTTTTTGGTTTTGTTTTATTTAGATTTTTTGATATTAAAAAACCATGGATTATAGTTAAAATGGAAAATTTAAGAGGAGGGTTAGGTATTACAGCAGATGATGTAGTGGCTGGTATATTTGCAAACTTTATATTACAGATTATAAATTGGTATTTCTAAAAGCTTGACGTATATTCTTATAGCACCATTTATATTTGATTTTGTATAGTAGCAATATGGATAATAATTAAGAATATGTTGTTTCCATTGTTGCATGGGAGAATGTAGTGATAAAGATAAAAAAAATAATATCTGGTATTTTAGAAGTAAATTGTTACATAATTTACGATTCTGATACTTTACATGCTGTTATTGTTGATCCTGGCCAAGATGGCAATAAAGTAATTAATGAAATAGAAAAAAATTCTCTTGTACCTGAAATGCTCATTAATACTCATGGCCATTATGATCATGTACTTT
Source organism: Candidatus Endomicrobiellum cubanum (assembly GCA_031269735.1). Classification (GTDB taxonomy): domain Bacteria; phylum Elusimicrobiota; class Endomicrobiia; order Endomicrobiales; family Endomicrobiaceae; genus Endomicrobiellum; species Endomicrobiellum cubanum. Next base: position 22,953 of record JAISYS010000003.1, read on the forward strand.
CAGATGATCAAATACGTTTAAGATTTAGTATTCCTTTAGCAATTGCTAAAGAAGATTCTTATATGCTTACTGATGCAAATAAAAACTGTTCTTCTTTAGTTGCTATACCTACAACTGTGAAAAATGCTGAAATTTTTTTAGAAGATAATCAAGAGATAAAGCTTTCGTTTACATCCTTTAAGACTATAAGTACTCCTGGCCATACAAAAGGGGGAATATGTCTTTTATTTGATGGTTTTTTACTGACAGGAGATACTCTTTTTGCTGGTACTATAGGGAGAACTGATCTTGGTGGGGGAGATTATCAAGAAATGCTTAATTCTCTAAAGAGGTTAAAAGAATTAAATCCGTCTCTTATAATTTATCCTGGTCATGGTAGTATAAGTACCCTGGCAAATGAACTTAAACATAATCCATATATTGCAAGTTTATAATTTATTAAAACAAGGAGATCTAATGAAGAACATTTTGTTGTCCATTCTTTTGTTAGTAGTTCTATTTTCAATAGGGTGTAAAAGGCAGGACATAAAACCTAACAATAATGATCAAGAAAATACTATTGAAACTGTTTCTTTTAGTGATGAACCATCAATAAGAGTTGATAGTGAAAGTGAAGAAGAGCTTAAAACAGTATATTTTGCTTTTGATAAAAGTGAACTAACTCAAGACTCTTTGGAAACTTTAAAAGAAAATGCTGCTTATCTAATAAGAAATAACAGGTCTAATGTTGTAGTAGAAGGCCATACAGACAATAGAGGAACGATAGAATATAATTTATCTTTAGGGCAGCGTAGAGCATTGAAAGTAAAAGAGTATTATGTGCAACTTGGAATTCTACCAAATAGAATAGCTACAATTTCTTATGGAAAAGAAAAACCAGTTGATCTTGAAAATAATGAGGTTGCTTGGTTGAGAAATAGAAGGGCTGTAACAAAAGTTTTAGAGAGTAAAAGATAATGAAATATTTAGTTGGAATTTTTTTATTATTTGGCCTATTTTTTTATAGCTGTGCAACTTATTCGTTAAAATCTAAAGATATTATAAGCCTTAAAGAAGATGTATCTCAATTGCAAATAGAAGATAGAGAACTCAAACAAAATCATGCTGATTTGTATGCTAAAGTGGATTCTTATTCCAATCTAATAGATACTCTTAATGCGAGTGTTTTGGAGCTGCAAAATAAAATCTCTTTTTTAAGTCAAATTATAAATGATCTAGAAACAAATTTAGATCAAACAAAGTCTGGGAATACTTTAATTCCATCTTCTTTATATCAAAGAGCATATGCTGATTATTTAACTGGTAAATTTGAACTTGCCTATTCTAATTTTAAGTCTTTTATAGAAAAATATCCTAGCGCAGAACTTGCTGCCCAAGCTCAGTTTTATATGGGAGAATGCTTATATTCTCGTAATATGTATGTTGAAGCTATAGATGAATATAAAAAAGTTGAACAGAATTATAAAAAATCTAATTTTGTAGTAACCTCAAGACTTAAAATAGCTTTGTGCTATGAAAAAATTTCTGAACGTACTTCTGCTGTGAAAATATTTACATCTATAATTAGAGATTTTCCAAAAAGTCAAGAGGCTGTAACTTCTAAGGAGAAATTGAAAAAGTTTGATCATAATGCTCAAGAAAAATAGATTTTTTTCGTGCCTGCTAATTTCTTCCATACTACATGCGATTATTTTATGTTTTGTGTGGAGTATTGTTAAGAAGGATATTTATATATCTACTCCAATAGAGGTTGTTTTTTACTCTGAGTCAAGACAAATATCAGACCAATTTTTTGATACAACCAGTAGACATGAAGAAGAAGAAATTAAAAATCCTTCTCTTGATAAAAATAATTTTGAGTCTCCTGGAGAAAAAGAAGAGATTGTAAAAGATGCTGTTATTGATAAAGATATTGTTACCATAGATAAAAAAGAGAAAATAAAAAAAATATCTGTTAAGAAAAATCTACAGAAACAAGCAAAAAATGGAAAAAAACTTTCAGATAATAAGGTGCCCAAAAAAGATGGAGTTAAATCGATTAGACAAACATCAGATGCCACTGGTATTGGCAATAACTCTAATATACAAACGCATAATGCTCAAGACAATGATTCTTCCAAGTTTGGGATAGGTTCTCAATATGAGAGTCTCGCTTTTGAGGATAAAAATTTTAAATTTTCTTATTACGCAAGCCAAATTGTTAGTAAAATTAAAAGAAGTTGGAGCTGGTCACTAAGCTATAGCAAATTAAAAGCCATAATCTACTTTAAAATACATCGAGATGGATCAGTTTCTGGTGTTTCGGTTAAAAAATCATCAAAAAATAGCGAGTATGATAAATTTGCAATAGATACAATAATTAGAGCTTCTCCTTTTCCTCAATTACCAGATGGATATAATGAGGATTTTCTTGGAGTATATTTTGAATTCGTAGCCAACTGATTGTTTTAGTTGGCACTAGGAGCAGAAACTAGCTATGAGAATCAATAAATATTTAATTTTTATCATTTTGTTTTTTTATTCAATTTGTTTTGCACAAAAAGATGTCTATTTGTCGCTTTCTGCTACAGCAAAAAGATCTGATATTGGTGTTGATGATTTTTTTGTTATTACTAGTAAAAATGAAAGATCTTTTAGTTACGCCAGATCATTACAAAGTACCATAGAAAATGATTTGGTACTTTGTAGATATTTTAATGTGATTAAAAATAAATCTGAAGATTTAAGTACCCAAAATAAAGAAAAGCTTCTTGCTTGGGAGCAAAAAGGTGTAACTGTTCTTGTTTGTGCCACTGTTGCAGTTGAAACTGAAAATATTATTTTAAATATAAAAATGTTAGATGTTGGTAGTGGTGAAACTATATGGAGTCACGAATATAAAAGTCAAATTTCTAAAATTAGATATTTAGCTCATCAAGTAAGTGATGAAATTATTAAACGCTTTACTGGCGAAATTGGAATATCAACTTCAAAAATAGTTTTTGTAAATGATAGCACAAGATTTAAAGAGTTGTATATTGTAGATTATGATGGCTACAATCTTAGAAGATTAACTAGAGATAAAAAAATTAATATTTTACCTAAATGGTCTCCAGATGGAGAACAAATAATATACACTAGTTATCTCTATAGAAATCCTGATTTATTCTCTTTAAACCTTGTAAAGAATAAACGTAGTATTATTTCAAAATATCAAGGTTTAAATGTTACAGGTTCTTTTTCACCAGACGGTAAAAAAATATTGCTTACTTTGTCTAGAGGAAAGTTTCCAAATCTTTATTTAATAAATATTAACGGGGAAATTATTCAAAAAATGACAAATGGATCCTATATAGATACAAGTCCATCTTTTTCTCCAAGTGGGCAAGAAATTATTTTTATTTCTGACAGATCAGGATATCCTCAGCTATATTTAATGAGTATTGATGGTGGCAATGTAAGACGGCTTACTACAAGTGGATTTTGTGATTCTCCAGCTTGGTCACCTAGAGGAGATAAAATTGTTTTTACAATGAGAAAATCTAAAAGTAATTACGATTTATACGTTTATGATTTGCCTACAAGTAAAATAATTCAACTAACAGATAATCAAAAAAGAAATGAAAATCCAACATGGTCGCCTGATGGGAGGTTTGTTGTTTTTTCTTCAACAAGATTCGGCAAGAGTGAAATTTATATAATGGCAATAGATGGGTCTGGAGTTAGAAAACTTGTAGAAATGTCAGGCTCATCTTATACTCCATCTTGGTCGCCTGTTTTAAAAAATGACTAAACTAAAAAGATACGGGTGTGTCTAAAACCTTTAAGAAGCGTATAAATGCTGTATTTTTGACAATGCAAGTTATTGTGTGATATGCAGCAGTGCCAAAAAAGGGACCAGTAAGGATACTAGGCAAAAGAATTTTTTGAGTAAGCAAAAGATAATAGTGTAGTTATATCTTATGGATGTGCAAGTCAAACAAGAGAAGTATCGCATGAAATATGGAAGAAGAGATTCAAAGTATACGATAAAGATATTGAAATTAAGTATTTATATAAAAGACAAATATGTATGATAATCATATACTTGTAACAAATCAGTATTTATCAGAAATAAAAAACTTTAGTGAGAAAGTAAAGACACTAGGGAAAATGCATATAAACGATCCTCTTATTATTGATATAATCAAAAGGTAAGTAACATATTCGAGGAGTTGAGATGAAATATAAGTCAGTCAACTTTTTTTTGATTTTACTGTTTCTAATGATAGTGACATATATTATTTTTAATAATCCAATTAATTTATACGATTTGGTAAATCAAAAGGAAATATCTAATTTTTCTATAGTTTGGCCAAAAATAAGGATTCTTATAGAGCCCATCTATTCTTTTATATTCTATGCTTTAACTTTAAACAGAAATTTTTATAAGCCTGTAATTATTTCTTGGATATTGTGGACTGTTAGTATTGCAATATTATATTCTTTGTTAAACAAACAAGCTTTATTGAAATGGTTGCATAATATATTTTACTCTTTAATGTTGTTATTTACTTTATTTTCTTTTGTTGCCTTAGTTCCTATACCAGGCCCTAGGTTAGAAAAACCTAAAAATTATGTTGCTATTGATATTCATTCTCATACATTAGTATCACATGATAATGTTGCCCCAGACTATATAAGTTTAAAGGCACACATTTGGCAAGGATATGATGTGTTTTTTAATACGGAGCATAATCATTCAGATGGTTTTGCTAATTTTCCAAATAAACTTAAATATAAAATTGTTTATCCTGGAATGCAAATGCAAACAAAAGATAAAATATCTGTTCTTATGTTATCATCAAAGGAATTTAATGGAAATGATTATAAAAATTTGTCTTTAGAAGAACTGATTAGGAAAGCTCATAGTAATGGCATGATTGTCATTATGCCTCACTGGTGGAAATGGCATATAAAGACCTTTAGTGAGCTTAAAAATTTAGGAATAGATGGTTTTGAAATATATAATTGTGGATACAGAAATTTTAATATTAATGAACGTGATCAACTTATAAAATTTTGTATAAAGAATAATTTGCCAATGTTTGGTGTTACAGATTGGCATGGATGGGGTTATATGTCTGACGTGTGGACAGTTTTTGAAGGTGATTTATCTGTTAATATAGAGGAGCAACTTGCAAAAAAGATAAAAACTAATGTAATATTATATAGACAAGAGCAATCTGATTCGACTTTAAGGTTTGTTTTTGAGCCATTTTGCGCTTTTTATTATTATGTTAAGAATGTTCAATTAAAATATTTTGTATCTTTTATTATTTGGATTTTAGTTATATTTTATGTAGTCTTTAACAAATTTTTTAAATATATAAAAAAGTATCTTTCTTTATTTATGACTTTGTTATATTCTTTTACTATAGTTTATTTTTACATTATAGTAAAGAATATTAGTACTAATAATATAGTTATAAAGTCTGTAATACCTATGTTAATTACTTTTTGTTTATTATGGTTTGTTTTATGGAGACTAGATGATACAAACAAATCCCAAAAACACAAGACTTAAGTTTTTCTTTCCTTTATTTTTTCTAATATTTTTTTCTTCTTTTTCATTTTGTGATGTTAATGATGATTTGGTTAAAGCAATTAAAAATAATGATTACAAAAATTTTGAAATTGCTCTTAAAAATGGTGCAGACCCAAATGCTAAAGATGCATATTCTTCTGTCCTACTTCTTACTTTATCTAATAGTCAAGAACAAATGGCTATAGATCTTATATCAAAAGGTGCAAATATTAATGATGGTTATAGTGTTAGCACAAATGCTATTTTTTTAGCAGTTAATAATAAACTGTCTAAGGCTTCTAATTTATTGATTAATTTAGGTGCTGATATCACACAATTACGTCAAGATGGGATTAATATATTAATGATGGCAGTTAACAGAGATATGCAAGAAGTTGCTTTAAATATTATTTCTAAAAAAAAATTAGATATAAATGCTGTTGACAAAGCTGGCGATACGGCTTTATCTTTAGCTTTAAATAAAAATTATTTAGAAATGGCCAAGATTTTATATAAGCACGGTGCTAAACCTAGAAATATGTTTGAGGCAATTCCCATAAAAGATATAGAATCTGTTAAAAATTTTATTGAAGATACTAGGCAGCTTATGTCAATAGATAAAGAGGGAAATACTCCATTACATACTGCTTATATTTATAGTAATTATGAAATAGCGCATTTGATTTTGAAGAAAAAATCTATCAATATTGATTCAGAAAATAAAAATCATTTAACCGCATCTATGATTGCTGCAATGAATAATGATTTAAAACTCATTAGTTTGGCTATGGGTTATGGAGCAGATATTTTGATACCAGATAGAAATGGACTTACTCCATTGATGTATGCTGTGTTTTATAGAAATTATGAACTAATTTGGAAAATTTTAGATTACAACAAACATGCTGCTTTTAGTATTGACAACGATGGTTCCAGTGCTTTTAGCTATGCTGTTGCATATAGAGATAAAAAAATTTGTCAGAAATTGTTAAAAATAAATGGTGTTATGAATCAAAGAAAAGCTAAAAGTCCATTAAGTATTGCTATAGCTAATCTAGATGAGAATATGGTTGAACTTCTTTTGAAAAACGATGTTGCAATAAATGTAAAAGACTGTTTTGATCTGACACCATTGTCTATGGCAATTAAAATGAATTCTCCAAAAATGGTAAAGTTTTTACTTGCTAAAGGTGCAGATCCACAACTAACAGATAGAGATGGGAAGACTCCTTTATATTATGCTCAAATATATGGAAATCAAGATATTTTAGATTTGCTAGATACCAATACAGAACGTCATGTTGATTATTATAAAAAGTAGGTGTATATGCTTAAAAAATTATTATATTTTTTATTTGTTAACGATACTTTGAAAAAAAACATTGTGTTTTTAAAGAAAAATCCTTTATTTACGGGTCTGTCTAAAAAATCTTTAGCAAAAATAGCTTTGTTAATTTTTAGAAAAGAGTATACTCAATATGAGAAAATTTATGAAGAGAATAAAGAAGCTAATGTTTTGTATATATTGAAAGCTGGGCAAGTCCGTATAACAGAAAAAAATTCCAGTAAAGTGCTTGAAGGCGGTGATTTTTTTGGTGAAATATCATTAATTGGCAATTGTACTCATAAAAACAATGCATCTGCTTTAAAAAAAAGTGAGCTTTATCTGATTTATCGTGCTAAAATTGTTGATTTGTTTGAATCTGACAATAAAGTAGGATTAATAATAATGAAAAACTTAGCTAATATTCTTGCTAAAAAGCTTTAGGTTTTTTAGAGAAATCCTTTAAATTTTTTTATTTGTTTAGATAGGAAAAGAAATGACAGAATCTTTAAAAAATAGAATGTTTGTTTTATTAATATTAGTTTTTATTATAGTTTGTTTATTTTTATATTTTGCAAGAGAAATTTTAGCTCCCTTTATTATTGCAGCTTTTATTGCATATATAATGTACCCTTTAGTTGTGAAATTAGAAGCTTACTGTATTAAAAGATGGGTTTGTGTTGTAATAATAGGAATACTTTTATTAGCTATATTGACAAGTTTGCTGCTTATTTTGATTCCCTTGTTAATTAGCGAATTTGATAAATTAAAAAATTGTTTTCCTGAATATTATGAATATATCTCAAACCATCTAGTTATTATCAAAGAAAAATTGGAAAATTCTCTTCCTGTATTAAAACGATATGATTTATATGATGTTGTTTTAATAAAAATAAAAGAGTTTTTTGTTTCTGAAGCTCAAAAAATTCCTAATTATCTTATAAACATTTTCTCTATTTTTTCAGCTATTGTGTTAATACCTATGCTTGTTTTGTTTATTCTTTTTAATGCTGATAAAAGTATAAATACATTAATGGCTATGTTACCGTCAAGGCATATTGAAATTGTGCTGTCTATTGTTTATGAAATGGATACGCTTTTTGGTAGATTTATAAGAGGTCAATTATTAGAGGCTTCTTTTGTTGGAATAATGTCTATAATATTTTTAAGTGTTATAGGTGTAAACTTCGCACTAATAATAGGTATTGTAGCAGGTATTGCAAATATAATTCCATACCTTGGTCCTTTTGTTGGTTTATTTGTTGCTTTATTGGTTGGTATATTTCAATTTCATACGATTGGCATAGTTGTCAAGATAGTTATAGCTTATGCTATAATACAGTTTCTAGATAATAATTTTGTGCAACCTATAGTTGTTGGGAGAAATGTAAATTTAGGGCCAGTAACTATGGTTTTTGCTATGTTAACAGGAGCACAGATATTTGGATTTTTGGGAATTATTTTTGCAGTGCCAGTAGCAGCTATTATAAAAGCTATATTTATTATGCTTGTTCAGAAATATAAGACAGTGTCTGTATCTAGTATAAATGGGTCTGTCTAAAAAATGAGCTGGAAATAAAAGTTTATCTTAAGAGAGGGTTTGATGACTAAAAAAATTGGCGTCATAACTTCTGGAGGAGACGCTCCAGGGATGAATGCAGCTCTTAGAGCTGTTACTAGACGAGCAATTTCATTAGGTTATGAAGTTATAGGTATTAAAAGAGGTTTTAAAGGGTTGCTAGATGGTGAGTTTACAAATCTTACAATTCGTTCTGTGAGTGGAATAATAAATGTTGGTGGTACAATACTTCATACTGGAAGATGTCCTGAAACAAAAACTACTGCAGGTATGAGCAAGACTGTTAAAGTAATTAAAGAGTTAAATCTTGAAGGACTTATAATAATAGGAGGAGATGGTTCCTTAGCTGCAGGGAATGCTTTGGTAAAAAGAGGAATAAAAGTTATTAATATTCCAGCCTCTATTGATAATGATATTTATGGAACGGATGAAACTATAGGATATGACACTGCTTTAAACACTGCTGTTGATGCTATAGATAAAATAAGAGATACTGCAACAAGTCACGATAGGATTTTTGTTGTTGAGGTTATGGGTAGAGAACACGGTTTTTTAACAGCAGATGTAGCTCTTGCTGCAGGGTGTGAATTCATAGTTGTTCCTGAACTAAAGGTAGATGTTAATAAGTTAGCTTTAGAATTAAAAAAAGGCAAAGAAAGAGGGAAAACTTCTGAAATTATTGCTTTTGCTGAAGGGTGTGGTTCTTCGCATAAGTTTGGAAAACAAATAGAAAAACTTACTAAACTTGAAGTTAGGGTAAGTACTTTAGGGTATATACAGCGTGGTGGAAGGCCAACAGCAAGAACAAGAATTTTAGCTTCGTGCTTTGGTCACTTTGCTATGAATTTATTTCATATAGGAAAAACAAATATTTTAGTTGGAATAACAAAAGCAAATTTGTCTGTTATTCCGATTGAGAACGCAATAAAACACAAGAAAGAGTTTAATAAAAATACTGCAAAAGTTTTAAAAAACTTGGCAGTTTAATAAGTGGTGTTTGATCAATGTATATTTAATATATAAGAGGAGAAGTTATATGCAGGGAGTGTTAGCAAAAATTAAACGAGGAACAAATGAAATTATTTCAGAAGAAGGTCTTAAAAGAAAGCTTGCCTCTGGTAAAAAGTTTCGTGTAAAATTAGGAGTAGACCCTACAGCTCCAGACTTACATCTGGGACATACGGTTATAATAAATAAACTTAAAACTTTTCAAGATTTGGGACATCAAGTGGTATTTTTAATTGGCGATTTTACTGCTAAAATTGGAGATCCATCAGGACGCTCAGAAACACGTCCTATGATGGCAGATGAGCAGATAAAAGCAAATATCAAAACTTATACAGAACAAGTATTTAAAATTTTAGATAAAGAAAAAACAGAGGTTGTGTATAATAGCAAGTGGATAAATGAGCTTGGCATTACTGGATTTATGAATCTCATTGCAAAAAGCACTGTAGCACAGATGCTTGTAAGAGACGATTTTAAAAAAAGATATACTGAAGATAGACCTATAAGTATAGTTGAGTTTATGTACCCTCTTTTACAGGCATATGATTCTGTAGCACTAAATGCAGATATAGAGCTTGGGGGTAGTGATCAAAAATTTAATCTTCTTCTTGGTAGACAAATACAAAGAGATTATGGGATAGAAGATCCTCAAGTTGTAGTAACTATGCCTCTTTTAGAAGGGACTGAAGGGATAAGAAAGATGTCAAAATCTTATAATAATTACATAGCTTTAAATGATTTGCCTAAAGATATGTTTGGAAAAATAATGTCTATTTCTGATGAACTGATGTACAAGTACTATGAGCTTCTTACAGAAAAAGACTTAAGTGAAGTTAAAAATATGCACCCTAGAGATGCAAAAGTTGATCTTGCTTGCCAGATAGTTGAAAGGTATTATAGTAAAAATGAGGCATTAGATGCCAAAGAAGAATTTAATAAAGTTTTTACAAAAAAAGATATACCAGATAATATAGAAGAATATATTTTAGAGTCTAATAATTTAAAACTTTCTAATATCTTAGTTAAGAGTTCTGTTGTATCAAGTAAAAATGAAGCAAGGCGTCTAATAGAGCAGGGGGCTGTAAAAATAAATTCTAAAAAAGTAGAAAATGATTTTGTAATAAATGACAATAAAGGATTTATTCTTCAAGCTGGAAAAAGAAAATTTAAAAAAATAGTTCAAAAATAATTTTTGGAGAAGGAGATAATGAATGAAAATTAAACAAATTGGAAGTTTTCTATTAACATTTATGTTATCTTTTATGTTGTTTGCGTGTTCTGGACCACAGGTAACTAGAATAGACTCAAATGAAGAAGTTGATTTAAGTGGATATTGGAACGACACGGACTCTCGTTTGGTAGCAGAAGAAATGCTTAATGATTCTTTCGCTAATACGTGGCTTGCTGATTTTAAAAAGACTAACGGCAGAAAACCTAGAGTTATAATAGGTTTGGTTTTAAATAAAACAGAAGAACATATAAGTACAGAAACTTTTGTTAAAGATCTTGAAAGAAGTTACATTAATTCGGGAAAGGTAACATTTGTTGCTTCAAAAGATCAACGTGTTGAAGTTAGAGCAGAAAGGGCAGACCAAGCTGTTAATGCTAAAGCTGGGACGGCAAAAAATCAAGTACAAGAAACAGCTGCAGACTTTATGTTAAAAGGTCAAATAAATTCTATTTTTGATGCAAATAAAAAAGCACAGCTTAAGTACTACCAGGTAGAACTTGAGCTTATAAATTTAGAAACTAATGAAACTGTTTGGATTGGCCAGAAAAAAATAAAAAAAGTAGTTTCAAGAAAATCTTATAAAGTCTAAAATTAAAAATGTGCAACTCTATACAAGTAAATAATATTATTAGCCTTGGGTTGCTTGTTTTTTCTAGTTTGTGTTTTTTTAGTTGTGCTTCTAATATGACGGCTTACTACGGTAAGCTTAGAACAAAAATAGATGCTGGAGATTATCAAGGCACTACAAAATTTGTGGATAAGTCAAAGGGTACATATGGAAGTAAAAATATGCTCATGTACTTTTTTGATTCTGGTATAGTAAACCATTTTGCAAAAGATTATGACGCAAGCTCTAAGAAGTTTGAAGACGCAAAAAATCTTTATAGCCAGTACTATCAAAAAAGTATTTCTGCAGGTGTAGGGTCCATGTTTTTTAATGATAGTACGATTCCATATTATGGAAATGATTTTGAAAGAGCACATGTATCTATTTTTGAAGCATTAAATTATATTTTACAAGGTCGTGACAATGAAGCAGTTGTTGAAGCGCGTCAAATAGATACTCTTTTTAAAAATTGGGCAGTTGAACAAAACTATAAAAATTTTTATAGGGATGATGGTTTTATAAGATATTTTATGGGGCTTGTGTATGAAAAAGCAGGGTATTTAAATGATGCACATATTTCATATTATAGAGCTTTACAAGCTTATAAAAATGGGATACTAACACTAAAAATTCCGTCAGATCTAATTGATGATGCATACACATCTGCTCTTACTCTTGGGATGATACAAAGAGCAAACGAAATAAAAAATAGTTATCCTCAAGCTAAAAAGCGCATTATTCCAGATGGGTTCGGAGAGTGCGTTATAGTTAGCTATAATGGTTTTGTTCCAGAAAAAGTTGAAAATATTTTGGAATTTGCTCTAGGTAAAATTTGGGGATATGTTAGTAGTGTTGAGGTTGATAATGACCAAGAAGTACAAGATTTCCAAAAAGCAAAATCTATAGGAGTATCTCTTTTTGCAAACGATTATATAAAGGTTTCTTTTCCAAAATATAAGGATATAGAAAACAAAATAGTTGCTTTTAATGTTAACGTTGAAAATAAAGAAATTAGAAGTGTTTTAGTACAAAATATTGGCGTTATAGCTAAAAAGGTTTTAGATGATAAGATAGGTACAATATATGCAAAAACTTTAGCAAGAGCTGCTGTAAAATATGTTATAGGCAAGTCAGTTTCAAGAAAAGTTGAAGAAAGTTCTGGAAGTACCTTGGGGGTATTGTCCCAAATCACATTTAATTTATATAATTCCTTATCTGAACAAGCAGACAAGAGGGCTTGGAATACCTTGCCAGATACAATTTTAATGGCTAGGTTTTATTTACCTAAAGGCAAGCGCAATATTACTATTAATTATTTAGATAAAAATGAGAAAATTATAAATTCTCAAGATGTTGAAGTAGATATTTCTGAAGCTAAAAAGAATTTTTATGTTGTAAGAGCTTCTGTGATGGAATAATATAAGCTAAAATACCATGTTTTTTATAATACACACTTGATTTTTTTATGTTATTTAACTAATATGCTTCTATATAAATTTGACAAAATAATGTAAAACATATAGATCTAAATGATTTCTCAAAATATATGGCTATAAATAAAAATCCTTATTCAAATATGTATTTGCATTTATTAAAATCTATAAGAGAATTTGAGTATTTCAGCTTCTTATACTTCATTTGTATCCCTTGCAAACTCATACATTATTGAGAGTAATGAAAATGCCCTATAATGTATATTATGTTTTGTTCAGGAATGCCTGCTTTAATGTATCCTGAAATTTGGTAATCTAAAATACACTTCCCGCAAACGTTGTAATAGGTAATAATCTAATCCC
>JAISYS010000004.1 GCA_031269735.1 Candidatus Endomicrobiellum cubanum
TAAAATTTAGAAGTTAATACTTAAGCTAGGAAACACACCATGAAAAATATCAAATATATAGTTGGACATTAAGAGTATAATGTAAAGGCGAAGAGGGGTATAAGTCGCTCTTGGCCTTTGGAGGAAATTGAGCGAGGTTGAATATGCAGTATTGCAACAGGTTTTACAAGACACCATATAGTAAGGAGATCAAAGGGTTTGAAAAAGTAGTAAATAATACCAATATAGATGATACGAAAGCAGGTATTATTAAAACACGGATATAGATTGACAAAAGAGGTATGGAGAATTTGGAATAGTGGGTTTAATCAAGGAGAGAGAAGGTCTAAACGAAAGCGTGATAAGACAAGAAATAAAAGATTATAAAGGGAAGCAAAAGGAAATAAAGCCGCATTTAGAAGAACATTGCAAGGGATTATGGAAAGAAACGATATCAACGGCAGGCATAGGGCTAATAATACGAGAGCTTAAATACCTAAATGTCCAATATGTTGTGATAGTTGCTAAGCTTTTATATAATTTGATAAGATATTAAAAGCATGACAATTTCAAATTTAGAAAAAATCAAATGCCCTAAAGGACACATCTTTGAAGCACAGTTAATTTCAGCAATTAGTGTTTCTGATAATTTTGAACTTAAAGAAGCTCTAATTGCTGGAGAAGTAAACCTTGTTACTTGTCCAGATAAGCTTTCAAGAACAAGCAACTCAATAGCATGGCTAAAATGAAAAAAGAATTTAAGCTTGCTTTGGAAAATTTTAACGATAAAAATAAAATCACTTATGAGCCAATTTTATTGTTTGGTGTTGAAGATTTAGTTTTACTTCTTAAGAAAGAGCAAGATATAGAAGATGAGGAAACTATTTTAACACATTTGGCTAATAGATTAAAATTAAATATAGTAAAAATAACTCCAAATGTCGCTAGGAAATTAGCTATACCAAAGCTTATGCCTTTTTTAAATCAAGATTTTAGTGAAAAATCTTTAATTTTTGGATTAGAAACTCTGATAAAGTATAATTCAAATCTTGAATATTATATTGATTTTTTAAAGAAATTATCAAATTACAAAAACATATTTACAGAAATAGCTAGAGTTATTAAGTAAATATGAAGATTTGTTTAATTCTTTTTTTTATTATAATTTTTCTTAACTGTGCTTTTGCTAGTTTAAAAATTACTGCAATTTCAAATAAAAACAACAAATTCAATATAATTTTAAATAATAGTATACAAATTTTAAATATAGAACTACAAAATAATGAACTGAAGTTTCCAACATACAAATCAAAAAATAAACAATATCAACAGTTTTCCATATTGAAAAGAGATTTTAAAATATATTTAAAAGATTCTTTGCTAGGCAATAAAGTCCTTAGCAATAATAGAGATGTATCTTTTAATACTAATAAGCTTTATATATTAAGAAATAACACAGGTATTAAAGCTTTTGCCTCTGTGATTTTTGATAATGAAATTGAGATAGAGTGCCGTATAATACAAGGAAAAAACAGTTTGTGGATAGCCTGGCCCAGTAATAAAATTAATGATAGGTGGGTTAAAAATTTTAAATTTATAGATAAAAATTTACAAAAGAAGGTTGAAACAAAACTTATCGTTGACTATACTACATATCATGAAAAATAACTTTTTTACAAACTCTAAGGTTAAATATATATTAAAAACATGCTTGTCTATCACTTTAGTTATATTTTTTGTTATTTGGGCATTATTTTTGCATAAAAATATCAGTGTAAACTTTCCTATGATAGGTTTGCCAATAATAATTTTATGTTATTTTTTTAAAAATAATTACGCTACTATTTTAATTTGTTTAACTGTGGTCGTTACTTTTATGGAAATCATAGATTTTGTTATTAACTCAGGAGAACCATTTGTAGTTATTCGTTTCCAATCTAGATTAGTTTCTCTTGAATGTATAGCACTTATAATTTTATATTGGATTTTTGAGATGTATAAAAATCGATATAAAAAAGTTGAGAATGCATTAGTAGATGAAAACAACAATATTGCACTTGATATAATGTTAAAAAAAACTGAAATCTTAAAAAATAATACAGAAATAGAAAAAATGTCCAAAAAGATTGAAAATTTTGTTAATCTTGGTAATATTATACAGTTTTTTCATAAATTTTCTAGCGAAAATGAAATGTTTCTCAAAATTCAAGATATTGCTATTAATTTTATGGAAAAAGGGAGCTGGAAAGTAAAAAAATATACCGAAGATGATGTTTTTGCAAAATATATAAGAACAGAAAATTCTACTTTAATGATAAATGATTTGTCTAAAGATAAACGCTTCAATATGAAAAACAGTAAAAAAAAATCTATATTGGTTGTGCCTATAAATATTAATGGTAAAGTTTGGGGGATTATAGAAGGCTTTTCATATATAAATAATTTTTTTTATGATGAAGATGTAGAAAAATTATTACTTTTTTCATCAAGTATAAGTAAAATAATTAATAATTACTATTTATACGAAAACCTTCAAGCTCTTTCTATTGTTGATAGAGTTACAGGTTGTTACAGACAAAGTTTTTTTAAAGAACGTTTTAATGAAGAATTAGCTTATGCAAAAAGAAACAAACTTTCTTTAACTATTGGTATTTTAGATATAGATTTTTTCAAAAATATTAATGATAAGTATGGACACTTAGCTACAGATTCTGTTTTACAACAATTCGCATCAGTCTTGCGTTCCACATTTAGAGAAACAGATATCTTAGCTAGATACGGAGGAGATGAATTTTCTTTTATAATGACACATACTAGCCCCAATGACGCTTTAAAAATATTAGAAGAAATAAGACTAACTATAGAAAAAACAAAATTTTATTTACCATTAGAAAAATTTCCACCTATTAGTCTAAATGTAACAGCAAGTTTTGGTTTTGTATCGTTAACTCAAAATGATGATAATCTTAATGCTGAAGATTTTATAAAAAATTCAGATAAAGCTCTCTACAGAGCAAAGAAATTAGGAAGAAATAGAATTGAAAAATACAATAACTCTTGATAAAAGATTACTAAGTTTAATATATACGTTTTTTGTAATAATTTTTTTATATTTTATAGTACCATCTTCTGGCGGTACTATAATATGGATAACTTTTATAGGCTTATTAGGATTTTATTATTCATTATATATTAAAAGCTGCGTTATTTTTTCTTCAGTTTTTGTATGTTGCCTTTTTATAGCTTTTACAAAAAACTTTTCTTTTAATTTATTCATTATGTGTTTAATTTTTATTTCTTTAATACCATTTCCATATTATATAAATATAAAGTTAAAAAAAATAAAAACAATTTTGTCTTCAAAAAAAAATGTTTTAAAAAATCAATATACATCTGTATTTTCTGAATATCAAGAGTCTATAAAGTTAAAAAAAGAATATGAATATGACATGCAAAGGATATCTAAGCTGTATGATTTAGATGATTTGCTATCTAATATTACATTAAAAAAGGATTATGCTGATTTAATTTTAGATTTTTTTAGTCAAAGTTATGGTGTTTTTGGTGGAGCTATTTTGGAAAAAGTTCCCTCTGGATGGGAAAAAATATCTGTTTTTGGTATTTTACAGGGAAATGATTTAGCTTCTTTTATGGAACTTACTAGTTTAGTTAATAATGGCACTAGTAGTTGTTATGTTATAGATAATAAAGAATTTAGTAAACAGTATTTTAGTGTTTTATATTTTCCAATGTTTGTTGAAAACAGTATATTAGGGTGTATTTTTATTGTTGTAAAAAAAGATTTAGAATCAAGATATATAAAAGATGGTTCTATTTTTGTTTCTCATTTTTCTTTAGGTTTGAAAAGAATAAATTATTTTGAGGAAATAAAGCAAAAATTGCGATTTGATCCTTTGACAGGAGTATTATTAAAATTTTACTTTTTAGAGACTGTAAAGATTGAAATTCAAAAAAGTAAATATTTTTGCATTTTAATGCTAGATCTAGATAATTTTAAAGATATTAATGATAAATACGGACATTTAGTTGGTGATAAAATTCTTGCAGAAATTAGTAAAATTATATTATCTATATTAGGAAATAATAGTTTGGTTGGTAGATATGGAGGAGATGAATTTATAATATTTATTCCTGATTTAACTGAAAAAGAAACTATACTTATAGTAAATAAAATTAATAAATCTTTAAATAATAAATTTTTTGAAGAAAATAATGAAAAATTTAATATTACAGCAAGTATAGGTGTAAGTTATAATTCAAAAAGCAACTTAGAATTAAATACTATAGTTAATAAAGCTGATGCAGCCTTATATAAAGCTAAGAAAAATGGAAAAAATACTTCAGTATTTTATAAAGAATTATAAATTTGACTAGTATTCCTTTTTAAAGTATAATTATCGTCGAATAAATAAATATTTTCTAAATTAAAGGTTATTGCAGATATGTTAAGAACTAAACTACAGCAAATAGTCGTGTACGGTATGTCAGTATTATATTTTTTTATGGCCATCTCTTTTTATCTTGGCACTTATGATTCTGCTCAAATAAAAATCACTATTTTTCACGTCGGCGGAATTTTTGTTATTATGTCTTGGCTTCTTTTAAAATTAGAGGAAGGCAACTTA
Source organism: Candidatus Endomicrobiellum cubanum (assembly GCA_031269735.1). Taxonomy (GTDB): domain Bacteria; phylum Elusimicrobiota; class Endomicrobiia; order Endomicrobiales; family Endomicrobiaceae; genus Endomicrobiellum; species Endomicrobiellum cubanum. The sequence continues at coordinate 4,626 of JAISYS010000004.1, forward strand.
TCTTTTTTAAAGAAAAATTCTATTTATCTATTACCGTTAATTTTATTTCTGTGTTCAGGTGTGGTTTCTCTTATATGTTCTCCATTTAAACTTGCAAGTTTAAATGATTTTATTAGAAGGTTTATATATTCTGGAATTGTTTTTGTTTTGATAGATCAGTTCAGTAACGATAAAAGTCTTTCTAAGCTAAAAAGTTGGCTTTTAGCTGCTACTGCTATAGTATGTTTTTATGGTATATTACAAATATTAGATTATTATGTTATGCCTGGCCTTGATCCCTTTATGTGGAGGCAAGCTTTTGGCGATAGGATCATGTCAACTTTTGGAAACCCAAACTTTTTTGGTGATTTTTTAATCGTTATGAGCCCAATACTACTTGCCTTATGCATATGTCAAAAAAATGTTTTTTTATTCTTTTTATGGCTAATGATTGTATTATGTGTTTACAATACTGTTTCCAAAGGTGCTTGGCTTGGTTTTACAGCAGGACTTTTTATTTTCTCGATAATATATATTTTTGTGTTGTTGCGTAATAAGTTAAATAAAAAAATTATCATAATCAGTTCTATTTGTTTGCTAGGTCTAGTATCAATTTTTGGTTTTGGCACATATCGTAAAACTTTAGAAAGGACAGACAGTGCTTCTTTTAGAATATTTACTTGGCTTTCCACTTGGGAAATGATAAACACGCATCCCGTTTTAGGTACTGGTATAGGTACTTTTTATGTAACTTATCCTGCTTGGCGACGACCTCAGATATTTTTTATTGAGGATAAACATAATACAGAAAGTGATCATCCAGAAAATGAATACTTAGAAATTTGGTATGAGGAAGGTATAGTAGGCATATCTATATTTTTAACTTTTGTAATTTTAATTCTTGTTGTTGGCTACAAAAACATAATGTTTTTACGTTTAAGAAAAATGCCAAAAGAACGATTTCTTTTGTATCTCCAGTTGGGTGTAACTTCTGCATTTGTAGCACAACTTGTACATGATAGTGTATGTGTATCTTTGAGGTTTGTTTCTTCAGGAGTTATGTTGTGGTTAGTAATAGGTTTAACTTTGACTATAGCTGCAAGAATTAGAATTTTAAACGAAGAAATTAATTTTAATGAAATAAATGCTTTAAAAAAGTCAATAAAAATTTTGTTACAAGTAATTGTTATAATAATATTTTCAGTTGCTATAATTTTTACATCCAGGTTTTTTATTGCAGACTATTTACATCCTAAAGCTATAGCTTTTTCAAAAGTTTCAAACTTGACTAATGCTATAGCTACGTATGATAAAATCAATAAATATAATCCATCGTTTCCAATGTCTATGTATTTTAAGGCAAACGCCTATATTGAAAGATGGAAAGCAGGCGATCCATTAAAAGCAGAACAAACCTTTATAAATCTTTGGACACTCGCTCCCAATTATGTGCAATCAAAATATATTGCAGGAACAATGTATGAAAAGGGGATACGTGCACATATAAATTTGCTAAATGAGTATAAATCTTTAGGAAAATCTCAAGATATTATAGATTCTCAACAAAAAGAAATTGCTAGGGCTTTTATTAATGCTGAAAAGTATTACAAGCAATATATTGAAATTGATCCAATATACTCACTAACTTACTATGCTCTTGCTAGTTTATATGCAAAAGCAGGTAAGTTTGACGAAGCAGAAAGAATCTTAAAAGCTCACTTAGAATACCCTAAAAATTTACAAGTTCCTCCACACAATTTTTGGATAGAAGATTGGTCTCAAAGACGCAAAACAGAATATTCTGAAACTTATATTCATCTTGCTAATTTATATAAATACTTAGGCAAACTCAACGATGCAAAAAAAGCTTATAAACAAGCTTTGGACTTGAATCCTTTTAATATAAATGCTAAACTTGCCATAAGTGAATTAGATAATAGTTTAAATCATAATAATAAATAGTTTCAGAGGTGTTTAGAGATGCAGATTAGTCCTGATGTGTTGTTTTCTGTAGCAGGATTTCCTGTGACAAATACAGTTATTACTACTTTAATCACAGATGTTGTCATAATTACGCTTGTTATATTAGCTACTAAAAAAGTATCTTTAAAACCTCAAGGTACACAAAATGCTATCGAAGCTATTATCGACTATTTTAGAGAAACAACTGAAAGTATTGCCGGCAGTAGAGCGTCTTTTATATATCCTTGGGTAGTATCATTTTTTCTATTCATAATAATTTCAAATTTAATAGCACAAATTCCAGGTTTTGAATCTATAAGATTCCATGTATCATCTGGGGACCATGGAGTTCCTCTCCTAAGAGCTGCTACAAGCGATTTAAATTTAACTTTAGCGCTTGCAGTTGCTTCTGTAGTAACAACGCATTTTCTGAGTATTAAACACACTGGTATAAAAGGCTATTTAACAAGGTTTATTAGTTTTAAAATGTTTCCTGTATTTTTATTTGTGGGTATATTAGAATTTGTAAATGAACTTGCAAAGTTTATATCTTTTTCTTTTCGTTTATTTGGAAATATTTTTGCAGGAGAAAAGGTTATGGCAACAATGTATGGAATATGTTCGTTTGGGTTACCGCTACCGTTTATAGGATTAGAGCTCATGGTAGCTCTTATACAAGCAATAGTATTTGCTATGCTTACTATGGCATTTATGCATATAATGACAGACAAGTCTCATTAAATTTAATGACGAGGGTTTTTTAGACAGACCCACGTAGTAAAGGAGAAAAAAATGACAGTTACAGGTGGAATTATTATTGCAATTGGTGGCTTTGGACCGGCCTTGAGCATAGGTTTTATAGGGGCAAAAGCCATTGAAGCTATAGGCCGCAATCCTGAAGCAGCAGGTAAAATAATGGTTAATATGCTTATTGCGATGGCATTTGCTGAGTCTATAGCAATTTATTCTCTCATTTTGGCATTCTAATTAAATAAGAGATAAAAATGGAAATAATACAAAAATTTGGACTTGAAGCAAAATTATTTTTATTTCAGCTTGTCAATTTTTTAATCATTGTATTTATTCTTAAAAGATTTTTGTTTGCTCCTTTAAGAAAAATGCTTGAACAAAGAAAACGCAAGATAGAACAATCCTTACTAGATGCAGAAAATGCTAAACTGGCTTTGGATAATGCTAGCCAAGAAAGAAAAAAAATGTTATCTGAAGCTAAACTTAATGCAGATAAACTGACTTCTTCTGTTAAAATTGCTATTGAAGAGGAAAAACAAAAAGCTACAATTGAAGCAAAACATCAGGCTCAGACGATTTTAGATGAAGCAAGACAGCAGGCTGGTTTAGAATTTGATAACGTTTCTAAACAACTTGGGAAAATGTCTATAGATTTATCACAAAAAATTTTGAAAAAAGTCTTTTCTGACCTGTTTAGCGAAGAAGAAAAACAAAAGCTTATGTCGCGTGCTTTGGAAAAAATAGATGAAAAGATTACAAATTAAAGAACTTGTCTGGTCAATTGTAAAATACGATGAATTATCTGAAAAAGATTTGAATTGGATTATTTCAAACTTTTCTAGAAAAGAGCTTAAGTTATTTATGATGCTTCTTTTTAAAGAGATTAAAAATAACAATATTTTAGTAAATTTTGCAGGTACTTTAAGCGAAACAAACAAAAATAAAATCTTAGAAATGTTCCCAGGTAAAAAAATTATTTTTAATAGAGATGATGAGACTTTAGTGGGTGGAATTTGTTTGGAATATGGTGATTTTGTTTTTGATTGTAGTGTCAGTGCAACCATAAAAAGAATTTTAAATGTAATAAAAGAGGCTCTCTAAAAACCTTAACGCATTTTTTTACCGTGCCTTTTTTCGACATTGCTGCGTTAAAAGTCTTGTGCTTATCATACGATAAGTCCTACGTCTTTTGTCTTGCATTGTCAAAATTCATAGGAATCTATACACACTATGGCTTTTAGAGAAACCCCAAAAGAGAGATTGTAATGAAACCAGAAGAAATTATACAGAAAATAGAAAAAGAATTATATTCTCTTCAAACTAATCCGGAATTTATAAATTTTGGAATAGTTGAGTCTGTTGGTGACGAAATTGTTAAAGCTTCCGGTCTTTCTAACGCAGGCTATTATGAAGAGGTAGAATTTGAAGAAGGTTCAGTAGGTTTTGTTTTAAATATTGATGAAGATTTTGTTTCTATAGTTTTACTTAAAAATTCTGGACACGTCGTACGTGGAATGAAAGTTAAATCTACAGGTAAAGTTTTAAATATTGCTGTTTCAGAAAAGCTTGTAGGACGTGTTGTAAACACGTTGGGAGAGCCCTTAGATGGTATGGAACTAAAACATGAAAAACCATCATCTTATCCAGTTGAAAAAATAGCGCCTGGTATTATATATAGAAGTCCAGTTGACACACCTTTAAAAACAGGTATTAAAGCTATTGATGCTATGACTCCTATAGGTAGAGGACAAAGAGAGCTTATAATAGGTGATAGAGGTACAGGTAAAACAGCTATTGCTATTGATACTATAATAAATCAGAAAAAACTTGATATGGGATTAAAAAGAGTAATTTGCATATATTGTTCTATAGGACAAAAGCAATCTAATTTAGCTTCTATTGTTGCAAAATTAAAAGATGAGGGTGCATTAGATTATACAATTATTGTTGCAGCTACAGCTTCTGAACCTGCTTCCATGCAATATATAGCTCCTCTTGCTGCTTGTGCAATAGGAGAATATTTTATGGATAAAGGTGAAGATGTTTTAGTTGTTTATGACGATCTAACCAAGCATGCCTGGTCTTATAGACAGCTTTCTCTTTTAATTAAAAGACCTGCTGGTCGTGAGGCTTATCCTGGTGACATCTTTTATTTACATTCAAGGCTTTTAGAAAGAGCTTCTAGAATGTCAGACAAAAATGGTGGAGGATCGCTTACGGCTTTGCCAATTATTGAAACGCAAGGAAATGATTTATCAGCGTATATTCCAACCAACGTAGTTTCTATTACAGATGGACAAATATATTTGGAAGCGGATTTATTTAATGCAGGTGTTCGTCCAGCTATAAATGTAGGACTTTCTGTTTCTCGTGTAGGTGGGGCTGCTCAAACTAAGTCTATGAAACAACTTGCTGGTCCTGTAAGGCTTGAACTTTCTCAATTTAGAGAATTACAAGCTTTTACGCAATTTGGAAGTGATTTAGATGATGATACATTAGGGCGCCTTGAGAGAGGGAAAAGAACAACTGAAATTTTAAAACAACCTCAATACAGACCTTATGATGAAATTTCAGAAATTTTATCTTTATTTGCTGTAACTTCAGGTTTGTTTGACGATATATCAGTAACTAATATTATAGATGTTGAACATAAAATGACAGATTATATAAAACAGACATATCCGGCAACAATAAAAAAACTCTTATCAGGTTCAAAAATAGATGCCGCACTAAAAGCAGAACTTGAAAAAGAAATAAAAGAATTTAAGAGTATAAATAATTATGGCACAGAATTTACAACAGCTTAAGAAAAGAATAAAAACATCTGATAGTATTGCTCAAATAGCCAAAGCTATGGAGATGATATCTGCATCTAAGATACGTAAAGCTCAAGATTCTGTTGAAAAACATAATCCTTATGCTAAAAAAATTAAAGATATGGTTTGGCATGTTCTTGCAGACAAAGGCTTGCAAGAAGATATGGAAAAATTTTCAACAGAAAAAGAAGGTAAAAGATTAATATATATAATATCGCCAGATAAGGGACTTGCTGGAGGACTTGTTGTTAATCTTTTTAAAAAGGTAAACTCGTATTTGAAAAAAGATGATTATGTTGTAGTCATTGGCAAAAAAGCATCTGGTGAAGCTACTAGATATGGATATAATGTCTTAGCTTCTTTTAATATGGGGACAAAGTTTCCTCGATATGATGATTTATACCCTATGATAGATATTGCAAAAAAGTTTTATCTTTCTGGAGAAGTTACTAAAGTTAGCATAATATATACAGAGTTTAAAAATATGCTTATTCAAGAGCCTGTAGTAGAAGAGGTATTTCCAGTAAAACAAGATCAAAACTTTAAAGCAAATAATATTGGTTATATTTTTGAACCTAATTCTCACCAGGTTTTAAAAGATTTACTTCCTTTTTATTTTGAAATAGAGTTTTACAGTGCGTTTATGAATGCTTATGCTTCAGAACAGGCTGCAAGAATGACAGCAATGAAAAATGCTAAAGATAATGCAAAGGACATTTCTGAATCTTTAACTAATATTTATAATAGGTCTAGGCAAGAAAAGATTACGAACGAAATTTTAGATCTTGCTAATGGACAACAGGGAATGTAAAATGGAAAATAAACAAATGAGTGAGAATGCTCAAGGTACTGTTATAAGAGTTCAAGGAGCTGTTGTAGACTTTAGATTTGAAGGGAATGTCCCTGAGGTTTACGAAGCATTAGTTATGAAAATGCCAGATGGCAGTAGTCTAACACTTGAAACTATGTTTGAAATGGAAAATTCTGAAGTAAGAACGATTGCTATGGGCTCAACCGATAGTATGAAAAGAGGAATGAAAGCGTCAAGAACTTTTGCTCCTATTAAAGTGCCAGTTGGGGAAAAAACTTTAGGTAGGATATTTAATGTCTTAGGTGAACCTGTAGATTCTTTAGGTGAAATTGACAGCTCAGTTAGGAGAGACCCTATACATAAGTCTGCTCCTGCTTTTATAGATCAGAAAACAACTCCAGAGATGCTTGAAACGGGCATTAAAGTTATAGATTTAGTTTCCCCTTTTACAAAAGGCGGAAAGATTGGTATTTTTGGTGGTGCAGGTGTTGGAAAAACTGTTATAGTAAAAGAACTTATAAGAAATATAGCGACTGTCCATAATGGTCACTCTGTTTTTGCAGGTGTAGGTGAAAGAACTAGAGAAGGAACAGACCTTTGGATGGAAATGGAAGAATCTAAAGTTATGGACAAAACTGTGTTAGTTTTTGGTCAAATGAATGAGCCTCCAGGAAATAGAATGAGAGTAGCATTGACAGCTCTTACAATGTCTGAATATTTTCGTGATGAGAAAGGTGAAGATGTATTGTTGTTTATTGACAATATTTTTAGATTTGCTCAAGCAGGAAGTGAAGTTTCTGCACTTCTTGGCAGAATGCCTTCAGCTGTTGGATATCAGCCAAATCTGGCAAAAGATATGGGTGATTTGCAGGAAAGGATTACATCAACTAAGAAAGGTTCAGTAACATCAGTGCAAGCAGTTTATGTGCCTGCTGACGACTATACAGATCCTGCTCCTGTAGCAATCTTTTCTCATTTAGATGCTACGTTAACGCTTGATAGATCTATCATGGAACAAGGCTTATATCCAGCTGTGAATCCATTGACATCATCGTCAAGACTTTTAGATCCTAATACAGTTGGGAAAGAGCATTATGAAGTCGCAATGTCTGTAAAAAAAATTTTGCAAAAATATAAAGATTTGCAAGATATTATTGCAATTTTAGGCATGGATGAACTTTCTGACGAAGATAAAATTACAGTTTCAAGAGCACGAAAAGTACAAAGATTTTTGACCCAGCCTATGTTTGTAGCTGAAACTTTTACTGGTCTTGAAGGTAGATATGTTAAAGCTGAAGATACTATAAAAGGTTTTAAAGAAATTATAGATGGTAAGTATGACTCTATACCAGAGCAAGCTTTTTATATGGTAGGCTCTATAGAAGAAGCAATAGCTAAAGCAAAAAATCAGGAAATTAACTTATGAATAAATTTGAAATAGAAATTTTATCACCTCAGGGGACTTTATTTAAAGGTCTTTTATCTTCTGCAACATTTCCTACAGCAAGTGGAATTATAACTGTTTTACCAGGACATATAAATCTTGTTACAAAGCTTATTAACGGTGAAATTATTATTAATAATAGTGAGGGTACAAAAAAATTCTCTGTAGCTAGCGGTTTTATAGAAATTGAAAATAATCACGTAAATGTTATTGCTGAGTTTGCAACGCAATCTGACGAAACTAACAAACAAAAAATAGAAGATGCTATAAATCTTGCTAAAACAATGAAAGAAAAAAGAAAAGAGTTTGTTGATATGTATGTTATAGAATCAGAACTTAAAAAATCTGTAGTTGAACTTAAGTCTGGACTTGGTATAAAACGTAAAAAAATATAAAGTCTGTAAAAATCTTAATGTGTATAATTTAGAATGAATTTGTAGAGTTTATCGTGTAATAAGCATAAAGTTTTAATGTACCAGAGCCCAAAATGGTGCAGTAAGGGTATGAATTAAGGGTCTTAACAGATAGCAAAAGTTTAATTAAGGAGATATTATGTCAGGTCATAATAAATGGGCTAGTATTAAACATAAAAAAGCAGCAACCGATGCTAAGAAAGGTAAAATCTTTACAAAAATTATTAGAGAAATTGTTGTTTCTACTAAAGAGGGTGGCCCTCAAATTGAAAATAACGCTCGTTTAAGAAAAGCTATAGAAGATGCCAAAGAAGCAAATATGCCTCAAGATAATATAAAAAAAGCTATACAAAGAGGTAATGGCGAAATACCTGGTGCTATTTATGAAGAAATGGTTTATGAAGGATATGGTCCTAATGGCGTAGCTTTGACTGTAGAGGTAACAACAGACAACAAAAATAGGACTGCTTCTGATATACGTAAAATGTTTTCTAGTCATAAGGGGAATCTTGGAGAGACAGGCTGTGTAGGATGGATGTTTGATAGGAAAGGTTATATAACTGTAACCAAATCTGGCGTAGATGAAGAGTTCTTAATGAATTTGGCTTTAGAAGCAGGTGCAGAAGATTTTAAGAGTGAAGATGGAAGTGATGTGTTTGAAATTATTACTTTGCCAACGGACTTAGATGCTGTAAAAAATGCTTTAAAAAATAAAAATATAAAAATTTCCTCTAACGAGATTACAATGATTCCACAAACTCAAATAGCCCTTGCTGGAGATGATGCCAAATGTATGTTAAAACTTATGGATGCTTTAGAGGAGCATGATGATGTTAAAAATGTTTACGCAAATTTTGATATTTCTAATGAAGAAATGGAAAAAATAGAAGTATAAATAATAAAATGGTAATACTTGGAATAGATCCTGGATTGTCGCTTACGGGTTGGGGAGTTGTAGAAGCTGTATCTAGAGACAAAATGAAAGCTTTAAAGTATGGTTGTATAAAAACTGCTCCTCCATCACTTCTTATAGAAAGGCTTCAACTAGTGCATGATAAATTACAGAGTCTTATAGATATATACAAGCCTGATGTAGTTGCTATAGAAGAAATATTTTTTTTAAAAGCGGCTAGAAGCGTTGCAGCCGTAGGACAATCCAGAGGCGCTATATTGTTAACTATTTCTATGAATAAAATTCCATTGTTTGAATATAATCCTAGAAGTGTTAAGATGGCATTAACTGGATATGGTTCTGCAGACAAACATCAAATGCAGCATATGGTAAAAACCTTTCTAAAACTAAAAGAAATTCCAAAACCTGACGATACAGCAGACGCACTTGCTATGGCTATATGTCATATAAACACAATGAGATGGTAAAAATGTATGATAGATTATTTAATAGGTACTTTAGAATCTAAAACGAGTAATAATATTACAATTGATGTTAATGGTATAGGATATGCTGTATCTATATCCATTAATACTTTTTCTAAGCTTCCTGAAATTGGAGAGCAAGTAAAATTGTATATTATAGAAGCTGTATCTGGTATGTATGGTGGAGTTATATATCTATATGGTTTTCTATCTAGAGAAGATAGAAATATGTATGTATTGGTTAAAGAAGAAGTACCAGGTACTGGAGCTAAAAAGGCTATGGAGTACATAGATAAAATTTCTAAATCTTTTATAGATTTTAAAACTGCAATATTAAAGAAAGACACTGTTATGTTACAAAGTATATTTGGATTTACTAAAAAAACTTCTGAAAAACTTATTTCTGCTTTGAAAGATAAAATACAAGATATATGTGTTGCAGGGGAACAAAAGTGGTCAAATGTGGACACAATTGAAAATTCAATTATTTTAGAAGCTATAGATGGCCTTGTAGCGCTGGGATACAAGGAATCGCAAGCGCGTTGTGTAGTAAATAAGCTATATGTGCCAGAAAAAGGGATTAGCGTAGAAGAATTAATTAGGAAATCTTTGCAAAATTTATAATTTTTTTTCTCTAATTTAAATAAACTTATCATCTTTCCATAAAATAAATAAAAAACTTATTTAAATTTGTACAGCTCAAAGAACTTTTGTATAATAAGACTTATTAAATATTAGATAATAGGACTTTTAATGGAAGAATTGGAAAGAATTATTGAACCTTCTAAAGTTGAACAAGAAGATAAAACAGAAAGCTCTTTAAGACCGCAAAGTCTTTCTGACTTTATAGGACAAGATAAGCTAAAAAACAATCTTAAAGTTTTTATAGAAGCTGCTAAAAATAGAAAAGAAGCATTGGATCATTGTCTATTTTATGCTCCTCCAGGTCTTGGAAAAACAACTCTTTCACATATTATTGCAAAAGAAATGGGTAGTAATTTAAGAATGACTTCTGGTCCAGTTTTAGAAAGGGTAGGTGATCTAGCTGCAATTCTTACTAATCTTTCTGAAGGTGATGTTTTTTTTATAGATGAAATTCACAGAATGAACCATTTAGTAGAAGAATCTTTATACCCTGCAATGGAAGATTTTGAGCTTGACATTATTATAGGTCAAGGTCCTTCAGCAAAAACTATAAAACTTCCTATACCGCGTTTTACATTAATAGGTGCAACTACAAGAGCAGGTCTTTTATCTAGTCCATTAAGAGACAGATTTGGCATAATAGAGCATCTTGAATTTTACAATATAAAAGATTTAATGCTGATAGTAAATCGTTCTGCATCCATAATGAATGTTGAAGTAGACCAAGATGCAAGCAAAGAGATCGCAAGGCGATCTAGAGGTACTCCAAGAATTGTAAACAGGCTCTTAAAAAGAGTACGCGATTTTGCTCAAATACGGGGCGGTAAAATAACTAAAGATATAGCCAAAGAAGCATTGCATGCTTTAGCTGTAGATAATGCTGGTCTTGATAGAATGGACAGGCTTATTCTTAACACTCTGGTTAATAAATTTGGTGGTGGTCCTGTTGGGGTGGACACTATAGCTGTAGCAGTATCTGAAGAACCTGATACTATCACAGATGTTTATGAACCATACCTCATACAGTCTGGATTTCTCGCTAGGACGCCAAGAGGTAGAATTGTAACAGAAGCTGGATGTAAGCATATTGGCGTGGAGTCTCCAAAAAATTTGCAGAAAGAATTGATTTAGTTTATGAATGATTCTTTAAAATCTAAAGTTTTACTACATATTTGTTGTGCACCATGTTCTGCCTCAAGCATGAAAGTACTCTACAATAATTATAATGTTTCTTTTTATTGGTACAATCCAAACATTTGGAATTTTGATGAATATAAGAAAAGGAAAGATTCTGTTATAAAGTATGCGAAAGAACTCAATATTGCTTTTTATGAAGAACAAAATTTTGTTTACGACTATAAAAATTGGATAGAACAAAGTTTAGAAACTTGCAATTTGTGTTATTCTTTACGTTTAGAAAAAACAGTTTTATTTGCAAAATTGAATAATTTTGATTTCTTCACCACATCTCTTTTGTCTAGTCCTTATCAAAGCCATGGTTTAATTAAACAAATTTCTAAAGACTTATCATTAAAACATTCGTTAAAATTTCTTTATGCAGATTTTAGAGAGTTTTTTTACGAGGGGAAAAATACTCTAAAACAAAAAGGTTATTATATGCAAAAGTATTGTGCATGCAATAAATCTTATATGGAGAGATTTGAAAAAAAATGACTCTAAAAAATATGCGGCATGTGCTAATAATATTATTTATATCTATGTTGCTGTGTCAAAGTTTATATGCATTAGATTATGTAAATAAAAACGTAAATATTGGCATACTTGTAGATGTTTCTTCTACAGTGGTAGGAGGTTCGCAAAATTTTACCATTTTGGACTCTACTGGTAAAAAACTAAAATTTTCAAAAGGTACAATAACCTTAAGTTGTACACAGGAAGGCATAAAAGTAAACAGTTATAGTTTGCATGCTCCTATTACAATATTCCCGTCAAATAATATTATTTTTGTTAATTCTCAAGCTTACAATGGGTATTTATGTATCAAAAAATTAAAAAATAAAATGACTGTCATAAATGTTTTAGCAATAGAAGAATACTTAAAAGGTGTTTTGCCTAGAGAAGTTGGTGCTTCATGGCCAATAGAAGCTTTAAAAAGTCAAGCTGTAATAAGTAGAACTTATACAATAGCAAATTTTAACAAACACAAAGATCAAGGTTTTGATCTTTGTTCTACAACACATTGTCAAGTATATGGAGGACTTAGCCATCATACACATTTAACAAACCAAGCTGTTAACGAAACAAATAGAGAAGTTTTAACGTACAAAGATAAGGTTATACAAGCAGTTTTTCATGCGACATGCGGTGGACATACGGATTCTCCAGAATATGTTTGGAATTGGCAAGATATACCTCATTACTTAAAAGGTAGGAAATGTGGTTATTGCAATAACGCTCCCTACATAACATGGGAACAGGTTTTAGATGAACATTTCATAAACGAAAAACTTTCACAAAACAATAAAATAGGTAAAATCAAAAAAATAAATATTAAAGGTAAAACTTCGGCAAAAGCAGCTAAAGAAGTAGAGATTGTGCATTCGAAAGGCACTATAAATTTAAATGCTTACCAGTTTAGAATTTTAGTTGATCCTTGGAAAATAAAAAGTCACACGTTTGAGTCTATAAAGGTAAAAAACGATAAAATTTACTTTAAAGGTAAAGGTTGGGGGCATAAAGTTGGCCTTTGCCAAGAAGGTACAAAAGGAATGGCTCAAAAGGGTAAAACATATAAAAAAATACTCCTGTATTTTTACCCTAAAACAAAAATTGAAACTATAAAATTTATCTAAAACCTACAGGTTTTAGATAAATACTGTAAATTATTGGAGATAAAAAAATGACAAATAACGATTTAGAATTATCAAATTATGATTATGCTATACCTAACAATCTGATTGCGCAAACTCCAACTGCAAACAGACAAGATTCTAAACTTTTTGTCGTAGATAGAACAACTGAAAAATTCTTTCATAAAAAGTTTTCAAGTATAGTTGAATATTTTAAAAACGGGGATTGCATAATTCTTAATGAAACTAAAGTAGTGCCGTCTAGAATATTTGGTAAAAAAGTCAGCGGAGGAAAAGTTGAATTGCTTTTCCTTGATCCGTGCCAGAATAGAAAAGAATATAATGTTTTAATTAAACCGTTTATAGGTATTGGTAAAAAAGTTTATTTTGAGAACGGGTACGAGTGCGAACTACTTTCTAAAGGAGAAAATGGCAAAACTTTAGTTAAGTTTAACAAACCCGGAATTCTAGCTTTTTTACAAGAATATGGTATTATGCCGTTACCTCCTTATATAGATAGAAAAAATGGTTTAGCTATTACAATGTCAGATATTGACAGAAAAAGGTATCAAACAGTATATGCTAAAAATCTTGGAGCGATCGCTGCGCCAACGGCAGGTCTACATTTTACGGACGAAATTTTAAATTCTCTAAAAAATAGAGGGGTAAGTGTAGCAAAACTAACATTACATGTAGGTTGGGGGACTTTTAAACCTATAAAAGCAAACAATTTAAATGAACATAGTATGCTTCCTGAAAAGTTTGTTTTGAATAAAGAAAACGCTAAAATTATAAACGATTCTATCAAAAACAATAAAAAAGTAGTTGCAGTAGGCACTACCTCGACAAGAGCAATAGAATCAATAGCAAATTTTGCTAGTTTTAGAGAGGATAGGAAGATTTTTATAAAAGATTTTTCTGGAGAAACTTCAATTTTTATATATCCAGGTTACACATTTAAGGTAATAAATACTCTGATAACAAATCTACATTTGCCAAAGTCTACGCCTCTTGTGATGGCTAGCACATTCTCCTCTAGAACTCTTGTGTTAAAAGCCTACAATGAAGCTATTAATAAAAAGTATCGTTTTTTCTCTTATGGAGATTCAATGCTCATTTTGTAAGTATTCAAAATTAATATATAATAATATTTTGATGAAGATGTGTTTAATTGTAAAGGATAAATTTGGAATGGGGTAAGTTAGAATGAAAAAGTATAAAGTGGCGATAGTTGGTGCAACAGGAGCTGTAGGTTTAGAGATGATAAGGATGCTTGAATGCAGAAAATTCCCTATAGAAAACATAAAATTCTTAGCGTCTGAGCGTTCTATTGGCAAAAATTTAAGATTTAATAATAAAGAAATCGCAGTTGAGTTACTTACAAAAAATAGTGGTAAGGGTATTGATATTGCTTTGTTTAGCGCGGGTTCAGAAATTTCTAAAGAAGTGGCTCCTTTTTTTGCAGCTGATGGTTGCTTTGTTATAGACAATTCAAATGCTTGGAGAATGGACAAAAATGTACCTTTAGTAGTACCTGAAGTTAATCCTAATGATTTAAGTAAGAATAAAAAAATAATAGCCAATCCTAATTGTTCTACAATTCAATTGGTAGTAGCTCTGAAACCTTTGCATGACTTTGCAAAAATTAAAAGAATAATTGTTTCTACATATCAATCTGTTTCTGGTGCTGGCCAAAAGGGGATAAATGAATTTACAGATCAAATAAAAGCTTGGTCAAAAGATGAAACTTTACCTCAACCAAACAAATTTCAGTATCAAATAGCGTTTAACTTAATACCTCAAATAGATACTTTTACAGAAAATGACTACACAAAAGAAGAAATGAAAATGACAAATGAAACTAAAAAAATTATGAATGACAATTCTATAGAGGTAAGTGCAACATGCGTCAGAGTACCTGTATTTAGATCGCATTCAGAAAGCGTATGGATAGAAACAGAAGAACTGCTCTCTCCACAAAAAGCAAAAGAACTGTTATCCCAAACAGAAGGAATACAGCTTCTAGATGATCCAGAAAGAAAAAAATATCCTATGCCATTATTTGCAGAAAACATGCAGACAACATATGTAGGTAGAATTCGCTCTGATATTTCAACAAAGAACAATGCATTAACATTTTGGGTAGTTTCAGATAACCTTTTAAAGGGTGCAGCTTTAAATGCAGTGCAAATTGCGGAAACTTTAATTAAGAAAGGAGTTTAAAGATGGCATTAATTAGTAAACTTTTGGTTGTTGCTTTTGGTTGTTGCTTTTTATTTGTACCTATCATTAGCAGTGCATCTGATTTTGGTGAAATCAATATCAACCTTGGTGCAAGTCTTCTTTCCAGAGCTACTCTGCTTGATGAAAAAAATTCCCCATCAGGATACGAACCAGACGGATTAGATAATCTAAAAAAATTGGCAGATACAAGTTTAACAGACGATTTCTGGAAACAGAGATATATATGTTCTTTTGGTTTGGAATATATGCACTCTTTAAATATTGTTGCACCAAAACTTGAGTGGATAAAAATTGGTGTCGGAACAAAACTTATACAAAGATCTGTACAAGCTTTTTATGATCTTTTAGGGATTCCTAACCCTGATGGTAACCCTTTTGCAGGCGGAGGCATTTTTGTCACCAATCTTGACATGAACGAGTATTTGCTAAATAATAAAGCAACTAGAAACATCTACATGTTGCCTTTATATTTTTCAGTGCAGGCAAATCCTATCAATTCAAACAGCAGTTTTTCTGGACTATATTTAAAAGGTAATATTGGCTATAACTTTATTGTTAAAGATGATTTACTAGGAAAAGCTAAATATTACAATAATAGCAGTCTTTGGGAATATAAAAGAGAAGGTGGTTTATATTTAGGCGCAGAATTGGGAAATGAATTTGAATTTAGCAAAAAGTGTGCCATAATTTTAAGCGTTTATTATGATTACGTTCAGTACACCTCCGTATTAACAGATGTAGGTGTTTACCATGGCCCACTAGAGCATGCTCGTTTAACAAATGTTGATCACTCAATTGGAGTTAAAACTGGTCTTAAATTTAAGATTTAGATTCATAATTTCCCCATATATTTATAAAGTATAAGCATATGGGAATATGTCAAAAAGCGTATACTCAGTAGCAAATAGGCTGCTAAGAAATATTGATTTTTATCAAAACAAGAAGATAAGTCTGTCTAAAACCTCTCATATAAACAATTTTACCAAATCCATAGAAAGTTTAGCGGTTGTCAAGATTGTCTATAATTTGGTAAAATTAACAAGTTTTTAGGATATGTTATGTTAGTGGTTTTATTATATACTTGTTTCTGTTATAAAGGATTATACAATGGTAAAGGCTGCTGATGACATTTTTGGTAAAAGTTATAAAAAGGCTTATCTAAAACTTTCAAATGGTGTTACACTCATAGGAAGAGCCATTGGAGCTAATGTAATAACCAGCGGGGAAATGGTTTTTAATACAGGTATGCTTGGCTATAGCGAATCTATGACAGATCCTTCATATTTAGGGCAAATTCTTGTTTTTAGTTTTTGTCTTATTGGCAATTACGGAATACCATTCCCCAAAGATGGTAATTTGTTTATGTCAAAAGGCCATGAAAGTGCTTCAATAAAAACGCAAGGTATTATAGTTTCAGATATTTACGACGGTTGTCATCATCATGATGGTGATATTGATATACAAGATTGGATGAAAGGACAAGATGTTCCTGGTATTGCAGGAATAGATACCAGATATTTAGTGCAAATGATTAGGAAAAGCGGAAATCTATGGGGTAAAATTGTCCCTGAAGGTGCCAAAGCTCAAAGTAAAGAAAAATTTGAATTTCTAAAAAATTTTAAAGACGATGAATATGTCGACCCGTCAAAATATAACCTAATGCCATCTGTGTCAACAAAAGAAATATTGTATATGGGAAAAGGTGGGAAAACTATTTCTGTTATCGACTGTGGTGCTAAGTGGAACATTATGCGGATGCTGATGGAAAGAGGGTGTAATGTTAAAGTTTTACCTTGGGATACAGATTTTTCCAAAATAGAATGTGATGGTTGGGTGATAAGTAATGGTCCTGGCGATCCTAAAAATACTAAAGATTTGGTTGATAGAATAAGAAAAGATGTTCTAGGGTCAAATAAACCTATCTTGGGTATATGTTTAGGACACCAACTTTTGGCTTTAGCTTCTGGTGCAAAAACTAAAAGATTAAATCATGGGCATAGAAGCCACAATCAGCCTGTTTTTTCGCTTCCAGAAAGAAAAGCTTATATGTCTAGCCAAAATCACAGATATGCTGTGGAAAAAAGTTCAATACAGCCAAATTGGCAATTGTGGTTTGAAAATGCAAACGATGACTCCGTAGAAGGATTAAGACATAAAACAAAACCTTTTATATCGGTTCAGTTTCATCCTGAAGCGTCAAGTGGACCAAATGACACATCTTGGATAATGGATAAGTTTGTAAAGTTTGTAGAAGAAAAGAGGTAATTTTAAATTAAAGTACTACATTTTATGCAAGATAGTAATCAAGAACATTTAAAAAGAGATTTAAGTGAACGGCATATACACCTAATAGCAATTGGTGGCTCTATAGGTGTTGGTATTTTTTTTGCTGTAGGAAACTCGATTGCCTCTGCTGGCCCATCTATACTGTTATCTTATATTTTAAGTAGCATTGTAATTTATTTAATTATGCGTGCTTTGGGGGAAATCGCTGTTGAAGAGCCTATTTCTGGTTCGTTTAGTGTATATGCGTATAAGTTTATAAGTCCTTGTGTAGGTTTTGTAGTAGGTTGGTCGTATTGGTTTTTATGGTCACTAAGTTGTATGGTACAGATAGGTATATATTGCAACTTTTGGTGGCCTTTTTTACCACAATGGATACCTGCATTTTTGACTTTAGGGTTTATAACATGTATAAATTTGCTAAATGTTAAGTTGTTTGGAGAGCTTGGATTTTGGCTTGCATTAGTAAAAGTTTTTGCTTTAGTGTCTATTATTGTTGCAGGTATTGTAATTCTTTTTTCAAGAATTACTGGTAATGATTTATTTAGATTTTCAAATCTGTGTTTGCTTTTATAGGTGTTGAATACATATTGCCCATTTCTGTTATTTTATGTATTTTACCTTGGTAAAAGGCAATGGTTTCCAAGAAAGTGCTTTTGTTACAACATTTTTAGGGTGTGGGATAAAAAATTTCTTCAATACTAAATTTTGTAGTTATTTTGGTAGCTACGTCAGCATGTAATAGTGGTATTTTTAGTAATGGTAGAGTGCTTTACAATCTTGCTTTAAGGAAAGATACTCCAACTTTTTTGACTAAGACTTCTTTATCAAAAGTCCCTATTAATGCTATTTTGATTTCTTCTGCATTTGTATCGATAGGTGTAATTGTGAATTTTTTTATACCAGAAAAGGCATTCTTGTTTCTTGCAAATATCACTATAACTTTAACTATTTTTACTTGGAGTGTTATAGTTGTAGTTCAAATGAAACATAGACATTTTCTGAGCAAAGAAGAAATTGCCAATTTAAAGTACCCGATGCCTTTTTATCCGTATTCAAATATTTTAATTTTCATTATTTTAGCTATGTCAAGTGTTAGTTTATAGCAGATAGCAGTAGACGCAACTCTATGTTTATGGGATTAGTATGTTTAGCTATACTCTATATTGTTTATAAAATATTTTTAAGAAATAAAACAGCATAATCATAATAATCATAAATAATAGATAAAATAAAGCTCTACTAGGTATAGAATGCATTAAGTTTTTTAACGCAATTGTGTCAGTGTATATAAGTTTAAGAGGAAAGTTATGCCAATTTTAGATTTTTTGTTGCCAAAAAACGGGAAAAAGCAAAAAGTAATTTTATTAGGTTCTGGTGCTTTGTCTATAGGACAAGCTGGAGAATTTGATTACTCTGGCTCTCAAGCTGTAAAAGCTTTAGAAGAAGAAGGTCTAGAAGTTATAATTATTAATCCTAATATTGCTTCAGTACAGACAAATAAAGGTCCAAATAAAAAAGTATACTTATATCCCATAACGCCTTTTTGGGTTGAAAAGATTATTAAAATAGAAGAGCCTGCTGCTATTATATCAAGTTTTGGTGGGCAGACATCTTTAAACTGTGTTATAGCTTTGGCAAAAAGTGGAGTACTAAAAAAATATAATGTTAAAGTTTTAGGAACTCAAGTAGATGCACTTGAACTTTCAGAAGACAGAGATCTTTTTGCTCAAAAAATGAAATCTATAGGTGTTCCAATTGCAAAAAGTCACGCTGTGTCTACAGTTACAGAAGCTTTAGAAACAGCACAAAAAATAGGGTACCCTGTTATAACTAGATCTGCATTTGCACTTGGAGGACTTGGATCAGGACTTGCAAAAAATGAGATAGAGTTAAAGAAGCTTACACAATCAGCATTGATGATGGCACCTCAAGTTTTGATTGAAAGATCATTACACGGTTGGAAAGAAATAGAGTATGAAGTGATGCGCGATAAAACCGGAAACACCATAACTATATGTAATATGGAAAATTTCGATCCTATGGGTATACATACTGGCGATTCTATAGTTATAGCTCCCTGTCAAACAATAAATAACACAGAAAACAATATGCTAAGGGATACTGCACTTAAAATTGCACAAAGTGTAGATATTGTTGGGGAATGTAATGTTCAATATGCTTTAAACCCTCAAGATTATGGTTTTTACGTTATAGAAATTAATGCTAGACTCTCTCGCTCTAGCGCTTTAGCAAGTAAGGCAACGGGCTATCCGATTGCCTATATAGCTGCAAAAATAGTTATAGGTTTTGATTTGCTTGAACTTAAGAATCCTGTTACTGACACAACTTCAGCGTTTTATGAACCTTCTTTGGATTACGTTACTTTAAAGGTTCCTCGTTGGGACTTGAGCAAATTTACTGGTGTGTCAAAAAATCTTGGTACTCAAATGAAGTCTGTAGGAGAAGTTATGGCTATAGGCAGAAACTTCTGTGAAGTTATGCAAAAAGCTTTAAGAATGGTAAACGAAAATGACAATGGAATAACATCAAACGTGTTTGTTGATACTACAGATGATGAGCTAGAAAAGGAACTTATATTTCCTACAAACTTGAGAATTTTTGCTATATACGAGTCTTTTAAAAGAGGTAAGACATTAGAACATATTTATGAAAAAACCAATATAGATTATTGGTTTTTATCTCATATTTTGTACTTATCAAAAGTCGAAAAAGGGTTATTAGATTTTTTTAAAGAAAATGTTACCAAACAAGATGCTTTTACTGTTAAAGATATTTATAATGCATTTAATCGATTATCAAAAGAACATTTGCATCGCCTTAAATCAAGAGGTTTTTCTGATTTTCAACTTACAAAAATATTTTTAAAGGCTTGTTTAAATCCTGAAATAAAACTGAGTATAAAGCAAGTAAGAACTTTATCTTTTGGAATAAGAAAGTTAAGAAAGAAGTTGACTATAGTGCCTATTGTGAAACAAATAGACACGACTTCTTCAGAGCATCCTACAAAATCTAACTATTTATATCTTACTTATGACGGTATATACAGCGATGTTTCTCCTAAAAAAAATTCTAAAAGCATTATAACTTTAGGAAGTGGCAGCTATCGTATAGGCAGTAGTTTGGAATTTGACTGGTGTTCTGTGATGACGAGCAGTTACTTTAAAAATAAAAAATATGACAGTGTTATTATAAATTGTAATCCAGAAACGGTTTCTACAGATTACAGCGCTTCTGACAGGCTTTATTTTGAAGAGCTTTCTTATGAAAGAGTTTTAGATATTATAGATATTGAAAAACCTAAAGGTGTAATAGCGTGTATGGGTGGTCAAAATCCTAATAATTTAATTGTGCCTTTAAGTCAAGCAAAAGTAAATATTTTAGGACATAGTCCTAAAAGCGTTGACGGAGCAGAAGATAGAGAAAAATTTTCTGCAATGCTTGATAAACTTGGTATTGATCAACCAAAATGGACGTCTGCTATTTCTATTGCCGAGATAGAAAAGTTTATAGAAAAGGTTGGTTTCCCTGTATTGATACGTCCAAGTTTTGTTTTATCAGGCACATTAATGAATGTTGCAAATGATAAAGCTAGTTTAAATTATTATTTATCTCTTACAAAAGATATATCTAGAGATTATCCTGTAGTGATTTCTAAATTTATTCTTGACGCCAAAGAAATAGAATGCGATGGTGTTGCTAAAAATGGAGAAGTGATACTTTCGCTTGTTAGTGAACATATAGAAAATGCAGGGGTGCATAGTGGGGATGCTACAATAGTATTTCCTGCTCAAAAAATATACACGCATACTGTAAATGTCATAAAAGATATAGTTAGAAAGATAGTAAAAGGGCTCAATTTAAATGGACCTTTCAATATACAGTTTATAGCTAGAGATAATGATGTTAAAGTTATTGAATGTAATGCAAGAGCTTCAAGATCTTTTCCATTTATTTCAAAAGTTTCTGGTATTAACTTATCGGAACTTTCATGTAAAGTGATGAACAATGAAAAAGTTAAAAAAATTTTACTAGATGAAAGTGAACTTGCTCATATTGGAGTTAAAGCTTCGATCTTTAGTTTTCAGAGGTTAGACGGTGCAGATCCAGTTATTGGTGTGGAAATGACATCTACCGGTGAAGTTGGCTGTTTGGGAGAAAAATTTAATCATGCAATGATTCTTTCAATGGAAGCAACTCAAATAAAGAAACCTCAAAAAGGTGTTCTTTTAAGTACGGGAAGAGAAAAAGATAAAGTTAAGTTTATGGAAGTAGTGGATAATGTATATAAATTAGGTGTTTCTATTTATGCCACAAAAGGAACTGCAAAGTATCTTGAAGATAGAGGTTATAAAGTAAACGTTGTACATTGGAATAGAAGTCCAAGAGCTATAGACGTTATAATAGATGGTAAAGTTGATTTTATTATAAATATTAATAAAAATTTAAGTGTAGACGAACTTAACCATAATTCTGAAATAAGAAAGACAGCAGTTAGGTGTGGATGCTCTATACTTACAAATTTAGAAAAAGTGATAGCGTACTTGAGAGCTTATGATTCTTATGGAGAATTACAAAATATAGAAAATTGTATCACGTTATAAGCATGGAGCTGTCATAGTTTGTAAAAGGATTAGATTTATGTGCGGTATAATTGGTATTGAAAATAATGAAAATGCGTCCATTTTAGCTTCCCTTGGCTTGGTTACATTGCAACATAGAGGGGAAGAATCTGCAGGGATTACAATTAGTGGTAAAGGAAAAATGAAAACTTTTACTGCTATGGGGCTTGTTTCTGAATTTTTTAATGAAGATATTTTACTAAACAAGCTTCCAGGAACAGCTGCTATAGGACATGTTAGGTATACAACTTCCGCAAAAAGTTCTTTAATTAATGCTCAACCTTTTCAAATGAGTTGTATTCACGGAAATATCGCAGTAGCTCATAATGGTAATATAACAAACTTTCCAAAACTCAAGCAAGAGCTTTTAAAAAAAGGTGCGATTTTTAACCACACATCAGATACAGAAATATTATTGCATCTTATTGCTATGTCTAAGGGGAGTTTAGCAAATATAGTTGCAACTTCATTATGTAAATTAGAAGGGGCGTTTTCTTTAGTAATACTTAAAGATAAAACTATTGTTGGAGCAAGAGATGAGTATGGTTTTAGACCTTTAGTGCTTGGAAAAGTAGATAGTTCTTATATAATAGCTTCTGAAAGTGCAGCTGTTGAAGTTATAGGGGGCACATATGTTAGAGATGTAAAACCCGGTGAAGTTGTAGTTATAGAAAACGGGCAAATAAAAAAATCGTTTTTATATAAACAACCCAAAAAGCAAAATACTTGCATATTTGAACAAGTATATTTTTCAAGGCCTGACAGTATAATGTTTGGAAAAACTGTTGAAGCTGCAAGAGTTAAAATGGGCCAATTTCTTGCTCGACAAATGAGGGATATAAAAGCAGATATTGTTATGCCAGTGCCAGACTCAGGCTATTTTGCCGCTTTGGGGTTTGCAAGAGCATCTAATATCCCTTTTGAAAATGGTTTTATTAAAAATCATTATGTTGGACGTTCATTTATAAAACCATCACAAAGTTTAAGAGATTTAACCACTAAGCTTAAACTACGTCCTATAAAAGAACTTGTAGCAGGAAAAGAGATAATTCTGATAGACGATTCTATAGTTAGGGGGACAACTTCAAGAGAGCTTATAAATCTTTTAAAAAATTGCGATGTAAAAAAGATTCATTTTGCAATATCTTGTCCTCCAATTGTAGGACCTTGTTACTACGGTATAGATACACCTAATAAAGAGTATTTGATTGCAGCAAATAACTCTGTAGAAGAAATAAGAAAATATTTAGGAGTAGAGAGTTTAACTTTTTTAAGTTTAGAAAATCTTGTTAAAGCTTGTTCTTACGAAGGGAAAAAAGATAATCTATTTTGTAAATCGTGCTTTACAGGAAAATATATTACAAAATTTCAAAGAATGGGACTTTCTAAAAAACTTAATGTGTAAATTGCTATAAAATTTTTGACAATGCAAGGAAAAAAATGTGAGATTTATCGTGTAAAAGCACAAATTTTTTAATACAGTAGTCTCCAAAAGGCACAGTAACTATATGGGTTAATAGTTTTTTACATACTCAGAATAAATATAAGGAAGGCTGTTAAAATGGCAAAGTATATTTTTATTACCGGTGGGGTTGTAAGTTCTTTAGGCAAAGGAATTTCTGGAGCAAGTATAGGTAAGCTTCTTCAACTACACGGATTTAAAGTTAACATGATAAAGTTTGATCCTTATATTAATGTTGATCCGGGTACTATGAATCCATATCAACATGGTGAAGTATTTGTAACCACAGATGGCGCAGAATCTGATTTGGATTTGGGTACTTATGAAAGATTTCTAGATGTTTACACTAGCAAGGCTAATACAAATACAGCTGGTGATATTTATAAAACTGTAATAACAAAAGAAAGAAGGGGTGACTATGATGGCGCTACTGTTCAAGTTATCCCTCACATTACAGATGAAATTAAAAGACGTTTTGCAGCATTAAAAGACGAGTGTGACATATCCATAATAGAAATAGGTGGTACAGTTGGAGATATTGAAGGACTTCCTTTCATGGAAGCAGCAAGACAATTTAAACTAGAAAATAAGGCAGAAGATATCCTTAGTATACATGTAACGCTTGTGCCTTACATTGCAGGAGCGCATGAATTAAAAACAAAGCCTACACAACACTCTGTTAACAAACTTAGAGAGATAGGTATTTCTCCAGATATAATTATTTGTAGAACAGAATATCCGTTAGATGAGTCTTTAAAGAAGAAAATTTCTCTTTTTTGTAATGTAAGACAAGATTGTGTTGTAGAAGCTATGGATGCTGCATCTATATATTATATTCCAGAAGCTTTATACAATCAAAAAGTAGATGTTGTAGTAATAGAAAAACTTAACATAAAGCCGAAATCAAAGTTTGATAAGGCTTGGTTTGCAAAAATAAAATCTTTAGGTGAAAATAATAAAATAGTCAAAATTGCCGTTGTAGGGAAATATGCAGATCTGAAAGATGCTTATAAATCCATAGATGAATCTTTAAATATTGCAGCTTCAGAGTTAAAAGCTAAAGCAGAAGTGCATTATCTTGGAGCAGAAGACAAAAATTTAATTAGTAAGCTTAAAAGTTATGACGGTATTTTAGTTCCTGGAGGTTTTGGAAATAGAGGAATAGAAGGTAAAATTAAAGCTATAACTTATGCCAGGGAAAATAAAATACCATTCTTTGGTATATGCCTTGGAATGCAATGCAGTGTTATAGAAGCAGCAAGAAATTTGGCAAAACTAAATGATGCAAATTCAACAGAATTTGATGAGACAACAAAATACCCTGTAATAAAGATTCTTGATGAGCAAAAAAATGTTAAGTACAGGGGTGGTACTATGCGATTAGGCAATTATAAAGCCGAAATCAAGAAAAATACTTTAGCTCATAGTTTGTACAAGGCAACTGAAATTGAAGAAAGACACAGGCATAGGTATGAGTTAAATCCTGAGTTTGTTGAAACATTAGAAAAATCAGGAATGACAGTAAGCGCATACCATAAAAAAGTTTTACCCGAAATAGTAGAAATTAAAGAACATTCATTTTTTATAGGGGTGCAATTTCATCCAGAATTTGGTTCTAGACCAATGAAGGCTCATCCTATTTTTAAAGGATTTATCAGTGCTGCTTTAAAAAATAAATAATATATTTTGCATGAGCAATAAGGATTTTTATATGGTAAAAATTGAAACCCCTTACTATTTAATTGATGAATCAAAATTATTAAAAAATCTAAAAAAAATAGATTATGTAAAAAATCAAAGTGGAACAAAATCTGTTTTGGCATTAAAATGTTTTTCTACTTGGTCGGTTTTTGATTTAATGAATAAGTATATGGATGGGACAACTAGTAGTTCTCTATACGAGGCAAAGCTTGGGCACGAGTATTTTGGCAAAGAGACTCATGCTTTTAGTGTTGCATATAGTAAAGATGATATAAAACAATTAAAAAACATTTCTGATAAAGTTATTTTTAATTCTGTTTCTCAACTTAAAATGTTTTATAATGAAGTAAGGCATTTAAAAGTTGGCCTTAGAATAAATCCTGGCTTTAGTTATTCTCATTTTGATTTGGCAGATCCTGCAAGAAAATATTCACGACTTGGGTCAAATAGCGACAAAGAAATTATGTCAGTTTTAGACAAAATTAGCGGCATTATGTTTCATTATAATTGCGAAAATGACAACTTTAAAAATTTTAGTGATATGCTTGATAGACTAGCATTAAAATATGAGCTAATTTTAAAGAAAGTTGAGTGGATTAGTTTAGGTGGAGGGATATATCTTACTAAAGAGGAATATCCTATAGACAAATTTTGTAGAAAACTTAAAAGTTTTAGCGAGAAATATAATCTTCAAATATACTTAGAGCCAGGGGAAGCTTCTATTACAAATAGTTGTGAACTTGTTACAACAGTTTTAGATATTGTGAAAAATGAAAAAGACATAGCTATAGTCGACTCCTCTATTGAACCACATATGTTAGATTTGCTCATATATAGAATACAGGCAAAGATTAGTGCAAAAGCCGGTAAAAATGAATACATAATCGCAGGTAGATCTTGCCTTGCAGGGGATATCTTTGGAACATATAAACTTGCAAGTAAGCTTAAGATAGGATCTACTGTACGTTTTGCTGATGCTGCAGGGTACACAATGGTAAAAAAAAATTGGTTTAATGGATTAAAAATGCCTTCTATTGTAGTTAAGAGATTAAATGGAAAAGTAGAAATTGTTAAGAAGTTTTTATATAATGACTATATAAAAAGTTTATCGTGATAAGTTGTTAAATTTATTAGTACGGAATGGGGGAAATCCATAAGAAATGAGAAAAAGAAATGTACTTCTTGTTGGAGCAGGGGGAGTTGCTCATGTTGCTGCTCACAAATTAGCTCAAAACAATGACTTATTTGGAAATATTTTTATAGGTTCTCGTTCAATAGACAGTTGTAAGCAAGTCTTAGAAAGTATAGAACGTAAAAATAATTATAAAATCTCTTCAAAAAAAATACAAATTAAACAAATCGATGCTTTAGATGTTCCAGAAATGATAAAGTTAATAAAAGAACTTAATATTTCTATTACCATAAATTTAGCCTCAGCTTTTTGTAATATGTCTATTTTAGAAGCTTGTATAGAAACAGATTGTGCGTATATAGATACTGCAATTCATGAAGAGCCAAATAAAGTGTGTGAAAATCCACCTTGGTACGCTAATTATGAGTGGAAAAGAAAAGATCGCTGTAAGGACAAAGGTATTACAGCTATTTTAGGCGCTGGTTTTGATCCTGGAGTGGTAAATGCATATGTAGCATATGCAAAAAAGCACTTTTTTGACGTTATAGATACAATAGATATTATGGATGTAAATGCTGGTAGTCATGGCAAATATTTTGCTACTAATTTTGATCCAGAAATAAATTTTAGAGAATTTATGAAAGTTTGGACCTGGATAGGTAAAAAATGGGTATGTAAACCTGTACATTCTGAAAAGAAAGTTTTTGACTTTCCTGTAGTTGGCCCACAAACTATTTATTTGACTGGCCATGATGAATTGCATTCACTTTCTAAAAATATTGATGCAAATTCAATAAGATTTTGGATGGGCTTTGGAGATCATTATTTAAATGTTTTTAATGTCCTTAAGAATTTGGGCCTTTTGTCAGAAAAACCAGTAAAAACTGCTGAAGGACTAGAAGTTGTACCTTTAAAAATTGTAAAAGCTTGCCTGCCCGATCCGAAAACACTAGCTCCTAATTATGTTGGCAATACTTGTATAGGAGATTTAATAATTGGCACAAAAGATGGCAGGAAAAAAGAACTTTTTATTTATAATGTTTGCAATCACAAAGCCTGTTATGAAGAAGTTGAATCTCAAGCTATAAGCTATACAGCTGGTGTACCTGCAGTTGCTACTGCAATGTTGATTGTAAAACGGGATTGGGATACTAAAACTATGGTGAACGTTGAAGAATTAAACCCAGATCCTTTTATTAATCTACTTAAAGATATAGGTCTCCCAACTGAAACTATAAAAGTTAGCTATTCCAAAAAAAATTCAAAAACCTCAAGATAAAATTTTCGCGTTAAATTTTAACACCCTAGCTGGAAAACAGTAAAGTTAGGGTATTTTTTATTGCCTATTTTAGCTCCCTTAAATATCCTATAGAACCTGACTTGACCGTTTTAACGAAAAAAAGGAAAAAACACTCATAAAAAGGAAGGTTTGTGGGAACCCAAAGAGTTAGTTTTATATAAAAACATCTGTTTTTTGTTTTTTCTAAAAAAGGAGTTGTCCTCTAAAACAGAATATGTATTAAATACTTTTATATTATTGCTTTTTCTTTCGGGCTAACCCTAATGCTCAAGTCAGGTAACAGTTTTACTCATAGATGTTCTCATTCGCGCTTATACTTAATTATACGCAAGAGCAGTATATCAGCGCATTTGTGATGGCGATTTTTCGCAGTTCATGAAACCGGGTGATTTTTTTGCTAAAAAAATTTTGAAAAAAGTGTCCGATAATATACATTATGTTAAGTACGATATATTAATTTGTTTTTTCTGTTTATTTAAAGTAAATTATTAATGTTTCTAAAATTTATATTTATAAATATAAATAATTTAAAATAAGTTTATGTTTTTCTTTAGTTGATTGATGCTAGCGTTATATCTGGCTGATTTATTTTGAGTATTATTTTAGGAATATTGACAAAATTTACAAATAAGGTTAGTAAAATCTGATAACTCTTGCGAAAAATCTAAATGTACGGAGGTAAAAATTATGAGATCTTTCTACTTTTGTGTTTTGTTTTTTGTAATGTTGATGAGTGTTCCTGTTTTGGCTGGGACTGGTGATGGAGATGATGAAAATGCAGGCGACAAGAATATAATATCAGCAGATACAGAAGAACGACATTTTATCTGTTTAATTTGTATATTTTAGAAAACTTAAGAGATTAACCCTCCTCCCTTTTGAGCATTAGGGGTTAGAGTGTAATAATGCTTTTTCTGCTAAAAACGGCATACCTTTTCAATGACTACATTCAAAAATATAGTCTGGTATTATGCCATATATAGCTCTCTCTCTCTCTCTCTCTCTCTCTCTCGGAAAAGTATTCTTCTGTTTTAATAGTATTTACACTAAACCCCGCATTAACTAATCGTTGTTCAAAATCCATGCCATATCGCCTAACATGGTCAGACTGTCCATAATGTAAGCTGTACCACTTTTTTTTAACACTCTCAACAACTCTTTCATTGCAGTATTGTCATCAGGTATGTGCTCTAACACATGAATACAAATAATAATATCAAACTTTTCATTCTCATATTGGATTTTTTGTATGTCTACAACATCTCTTATGCCTTTGAATTTGGGATTAAAATCCACCGGGAAATAGTTCACATTTGAACAATTGGAGAACTTATCGTAAAAAAACCTTTCAGGGGCAAAATGCAACACTTCCAACTTATTCACAAAAATTTCATCTAGGATTTTTGTATTTCGTTGGAGATATAACCATAATGCGCGCCCTCGCTCAAGAGAATAGCAGAAAGGACATCTGGCATTTTTTCTAGGACTTACACCCATTGGGAGAAATTCAGAGATTTTATTGCAAGCAGGATAAAATCTTAAATTTTGCGTATCAATAACTGTACTATGTGTACCCCCCCCCCCATTGAAACTTCAATAGATTCAAGCTTAGACAATACTTGACATAACTTTGAATTTAATTCGTTAATCTCCCTAAAGACAGGATTCAACAACATTCTCCGAATATGACGTAATAGATTTTTCATTTATGCTTCTCCTTTGGTTTAATGGATTAAAAATGCCTTCTAAAGTTTTAAACAACCTTTTTTTGTCTGAAATTTAATCTTTAATCCAAATATTATTATAACTTTATACTTATTTCCATAATGTACAGAAAATATTTTTCTCAATGTGCCACATATAGCTAAATCTAAATCGCTACCATCAAAAAAAAATTTAAAATATTTCTCATAATATTGTACTTGTATTTTTTCTATAAATTTTTTCTTTAATTTTCTACACCTAATATGGCAATATTCGTATACCATGTGCCCTTTCATTTTAATATAAAACGATTGTTCGAGAATTGGAATTGAAAAAAGTTTTTTGTATATAAATAATTTTTCTAGCTCATTGCAAACTTTAAATATATTATCACAATAAATTCCTCTACTTGCTTTTTTAACGTGATTTATTCTATAAATATAAAAATAATTATCAGTATATGTAACTCTATTCGCAAATACTGCTGAAGCATAACTAAAAAAAACATCATTACAAGTATATAAATTTTGAAATTTTAATTTGTTGTTAATCACAAACGATTTTTTATAAAATTTTATTGTGACCTTAGGGTCAAAAACTTTAAATATATCCTCGATAATATCCTTATAAGAAAAAACTTCCAATCCTTTTAGTACTTTCGTATCAAAGTATTTAAACTTTTCTAACAATCTTAAATTATCATAATAGTATTTATATGAAAACAGTACTATATCAGAATTAGTTTTTTCTGCTTTATTGTATAAGCTTTCTAGCATATTCAAATTAATCCAATCATCAGAATCCACAAAAGCTATATATTGTCCTTTTGCAGTTTCTATTCCTTTATTCCTTGCAGCTCCTGCTCCCTCATTTTTTTGATTAATAATCTTAATTCTTAAATCTTTATGTTCATATTCTTTTAATATGTCCAAACTGCCATCCGTAGAACCATCATTTACACATATTATTTCTATATCCTTAAGTGTTTGATTACAAACACTATCTAAACACTGTTTTAAATATTTCTCTGTATTGTATACTGGTATTATTACTGAAACTTTTGAAGTAGTCATATTACTGCTCTTATTTTAAACATATAAATCTTTTTTTGATAAGTTTATTCCACATAATCTTTATAATAGGCCTTTATTATCTAACAACCTGTTTTATAACATTCAAATCCATATTTTAATGCTTCTTGTCTATCTACAATATTTCGCATATCAAATATAATTTTACTATTGACAATCTTGCTTAATTTAGCCCAATCAAGAGACCTGAATTGCTTCCACTCAGTAGCAAAAACCATTATGTCTGCATCTTTTGCAGCTTCGTATTCATTTTTTGCATACGAAACTTTAGTTTTCAATACACTCCTTGCATTCTTCGTAGCAGCAGGGTCATATACACAAACTTTTGTTCCTTTGTTTATAAGGTGCAAAACAATATCTATAGCTGGAGAAAATCTACAATCATCTGTACCGCTCTTGAAAGCAAGTCCTAAAAATGCAATTTTTGCATTTTTTATATTTTCAACAAAGCTTAAAGTTTTTGTAGCAAAACTCTTAATTCTATTTTCGTTACCACAAATTACAGCCTCTATAAGATTAAAATTTGCTCCTACTCGTTTTCCTAAAGACGCTAATGCTTTAGTATCTTTGGGCAAACATCCTCCGCCATAGCCAGGCCCTGTTTTTAAGAACTCAACACCTATTCTTTTGTCTAGTCCCATTCCATGAGCAACGTCATATACATTACCACCAACTTTTTCACAAAAGTCTGCCATTTCGTTAATAAAATGAATTTTCGTAGCAAGAAAAGAGTTGCTGGCACACTTAATAAGCTCACTAGAGCACCTTGATGTAAACACAAACTTTTTCTTTTTAAGAGGCTTATATAGTTTTTTTATAACGTCTTTTGCATGTTGAGATTCTGTACCCATAATTATTCTGTCAGGATTAAAAAAATCATAGACAGCAGACCCCTCTCGTAAAAATTCTGGAATAGATACAACGTCAAAGTCAGCTTTTGGATTAGCTTCTTTTATAATCTGTTCCACTCTATCACATGTGCCAACTTCTACAGTAGACTTGATTACAATGATTGTATATTTATTAATAAATTTAGTTATATTTTTAGCGACACAATATATAGCATTTTGGTCATACCTATTTAAACTATCATCAAATGGTGTACCAACTGATATCATTACAACATCTGCATTTGCTACGTTTTTCATTGAAATATCAAATTTTAATCTCTTAGATTTCAAATTTTTAATAAGGAGTTTATCAAGATTTTTTTCAAATGTTGTTAACTTGCCTTTTAAAAGAGTATTTATCTTATTTTTTTGCTTATCAATACAAATAACACTATGCCCAAGCTCTGAAAAACAAACCGCCATAGTAAGTCCAACATAACCTGCACCTATAACCAGTATATTCATTATTTAAACCTCTAGTGAAGTCATCCCATTAATCAAGACAAAATTTAAGTTTTAAGTATTTATAAATAAAACCTGACTTGTCCATTAGGGTTCTCCCACAAACTTCTTTTTTCCCTTTTACCAGTCAAGTCTGATACTAAAATGCCCTATAATGTATATTATGTTTTGTTCAGGAATGCCTGCTTTAATGTATCCTGAAATTTGGTAATCTAAAATACACTTCCCGCAAACGTTGTAATAGGTAATAATCTAATCCC
>JAISYS010000019.1 GCA_031269735.1 Candidatus Endomicrobiellum cubanum
CCTCTTACTGTTAATCTCATCGACTCTTATGGCATTGGGGGAAAACTTGCTCTTACCAATACTAACGGATCTTATCTCTTCTCCAACACTCGTACTGAACTCAAAATCATTGACAATACCCTCATCTTCTCCTTCAACCCTTCTATTGCCCCTTCCCCCAATGACCCTGTTAATCCTGACCCTAATGCTCCTGATTCCCCTATTACCCTTGACCCTCAGACCATTACCATTTCCCAAGCTGCTGCTTCTAATCTCGCTTTCTCTGCGGGGAAAAATAATGCCTTATCGTTTTTTCACCTCTTCAATATAAGATGAAAGTAACATACTGTCTATTATTTTTTTCTATATATGCCACAAACCCTCCAATTATGCAAATATCAATACGGCTGCATTTTAACATAAATAAGTTGGTTACATATAAAAGTAGTTATCCGATTAGAAGTTGGAAAAGTGAAAGTACAGATACATTATATAGAAAAGGTTATTGTAGTCCTTTTCCAAAGTTAACTCGACATTATTTTGTAAATATTGTTGTTTATTGTAAGCATTTAATAATGAGTTTAAATAGCTTTCGTTCGGCTCTATAAAGGAAAGGTCTATCATAAACTAGTTTATTTTCAAGTTTTTTAAAATGTTAAGTTTGTTAAAGAGCATTACAGGAAAACGGGGAATAATGTAAGTTTTTTCATTTTTGTTTATATATCTAAAAGAATCTTTTGTAGAGTCAATAATAAATTGTTTGTTTAGGGTTAAATCTTTATGCATTTTCATAAGAGAAATTGCTAAAACAGGAAATCCAGAAATATAAAAAATGCCGTTACTGTAAAGTCCATTTTGACAAAGAAGTTGTATATTTTTATAGTCATCTTCTAAATAAAAAATTTGCAGTAAAAGAGTTTAATGTGTATAAAGAACTGTCAGCAAAAAGTTGGATTTTATTGTTTTTAAAAAATTGAAAATGTGATAAATTGCTTATAAAAATACCTTTAACTTTTTTAGTAATTATTGAATCTAGAGCTTGTTGAAATATTGGTAAATCAAACTCCCCAATATATGGTGGTAATTGAAAATAATAAAAAGTTTTTAAAGAATCTATGGTTTGTATTGAGTCTTTGTTTAAAGAAAATATTATAGATATATTTTTTTTAACTATATTCAACCATTTAAGATTGTCAATTTTTATAAATAATTCGCCAAGATTATTTTCATTTTTAAATTTTGGTAAATTAATTATATATTCATTTATTTTAAACTGTTTTTTTCTATTGTTGTTTTATTGTAAACATTTTCAAGTTTTTTTCTGTATAACTATTTGAGATTTTGAAAACATCCATATTGACCTTTAAGGAAGTCAGGTTAGTTTCTATTTCGTAGGAATCATTTTTTATTGTTATGTTTAGCACTTTTGTTGTATAAGATGTATCTTTTGCGGAATCTACTATTTTTAATGTATCACCTATATTTAGATTAAGAGAGGATTTTAACATAAAAGATAGCTTATGCACTTTGGTAATTTTACCAAAATATATACCAGTTTGTTTTGATAGTTTTGGGGTGAAAATATCATCTGATTTTTTTATAAAATTAAAAGTTGCTTTTTCTCTAGCAAAATCATTCTCAGGTAAACAGCAAGCTTCTTTAAAAGCAGCATCATTGTTTGATAATAATAGCTTATACGATTTTACAGTGTTATAGACATAGTGAGGACTTTTCATTCTTCCTTCAATTTTTAATGAGGAAATTCCAGATGTTTTTAGTTCGTTTATATAGGTATACAAGCTTAAATCTTTTGGAGAAAAGTAGAACCCTTTTTTATCTTGTATTGTCCACATTCTTCTACAAGGTTGAGCACACTTTCCTCTGTTTCCACTATATTCTCCAATAAAACTTGAAAACAAGCAAAGACCAGAAACACTAAAACATAATGCCCCATGTACAAAAAGTTCTAGCTCAATATCTGTTTTTTTGATATGGATTTTATTTCTTGTAAAGAGAGTTCTCTAGATAAAACTACTCTTTTAAAACCAATTTTTTTAGCTTCAAAAGTGCCATAACTGTTGTGTATAGGCATTTGTGTACTAGCGTGTAAATTTAAGTCTTGAAAGCTATTTAAAATAATATTTGCAATACCTAAATCTTGTACGATTATTGCATCAATACCGATTTGTGAAACAAAATTAAGAGTTTTTATTAAATTTTTAAGTTCAGATTCTTTTATTAATGTGTTTAAAGTAACATATACTTTAACATTTCTACTATGAGCATAAGATGTGTAATTATAAAGGTCAAAAAATGTAAAGTTTTTGGCTTTGTTTCTTGCATTAAAATCCGTAAGGCCACAATATATAGCATCTGCACCAGCTTGGATGGCTGCGATAAAAGGTTCTTTGGAACCAGCAGGAGCTAACAGTTCTATTTGTTTTTTATTCATGGTAAAAATTGTACAAAGATTTTAAATATTTTTTGTGAGTTCTAAGATTTTCCTTTATTATTTTGTTTTTTTAATAACATCAAAATATGGAAAGATGTATAGCAAAGCCAAAACTGGCAAAATTTTGTATATGATAAAATTTTTTTACAAATCTTTTATCAAAAATCCATTTTTTACAAGCCAGGTTTTAATTTTTCAAAATCTAAATTTTTGAACTCAATATAAATATTTTGTAAAATAATAATCAAACAAGTTTTTTTATAACTCTCCTAAAGCGTATAAATGCTGTAATTTTTTGACAAAGCAAGGCAAAAATGTAGAGCTTATCGTGTGATAAGCACAAATTTTTAACACAGCGATGTTCAAAATGGCGTTGTAAGCGTATATGTTAAGGGTTTTACAGGCCATTATATATAAAACAGTGGTTTTTGTTACAGATGATAATAAAAACATTTAATTTTGAAAAATATGTTGATTGTATAATTAAAATAATACCTTTAAACGTCGCTATATTTTTAATGATGACGCTTTATAGACTGTTTTTTTTCTTTTATTTTAAAAATGGATTAGCGCTTGATGGACTCTACAATTCTTTGTTTAAATCGTTTTTGCTTGGCGCAAGGTTGGACATAGCTACACTCGCCTATATAAATTTATTTGTAGCATTCATGTTTAGCATTTTTCTTGTTATAAAGAATTTACTATTATTTAGAATTTCTGTATATTTTTTAAAAATTTATTATTTTTTAGCTTTTTCAACTATTATTGTTTTAGATATTATAGATTTTGGGTTTTACGTATCTTTTGGTGAGCATATTAATATTTTAATTTTTGATTTTTTTTCAGATGACACTTTTGCTCTTATAAAAACAATACTTTATGATCATCGCTTTTTAATAGCTTTAATTTCTTTGTTTATTATAACTTTTATAATATATAAATTGATTGCATTTACAACTTCTCAATTGACATCCAAGCATACTATTATAGACACTTCTGTATTTAATTTTATATCTAAAACATTAGTGATTTTGCTTATACCATTTAGTATATTTTGCTTAGCTAGAGGAACGTTATCTATGTTCCCGTTAGGTAAATTTCATGCTCAAGTATCTAATAATCAATTTATAAATAATGTGGCTTTGACAAGCGTACATTCTTTTTGTGACGCGTTAGACGCGAAAATTTCTCAAATTGATAATTATGTGGATATAGCTCAAAAATTTAATGTAAAAAAAGAAGAAATAGACACTAATATTTTTAATAAAGTTTCCAGTGTCAATTCCATGGCAGAAGAAATAAAACCAAATGTGGTTTTTATTATTTTAGAAGGTTTTGGAGAATTGCCAATATTATACAATAGTCAAAATTTTGACGTTTTAGGTGAGCTTGCTAAGCATTTTCAAGAAGATTTTGTTTTTTATAATTTTTTATCTGCTGGCAAAATAACTGTACATGCTTTAGAATCTACAATACTTAACATGCCTCAAAGACCGTTCTCATTGCAAATCACTCAAACTTCTAAAGCATTTAAGCAATTTTCAAGCTCAATAGTTTTGCCTTATAAAAAAGCAAACTATTTTACAAAAGCTATTTATGGTGGCAGTCTTGCTTGGAGAGATATCAACAATTTTTTAAAAGCTCAAGGTTTTGATGAAGTTTATGGAGAAGGTTCTATAAAAAATGAATTTAGACATCAATGGGGCATAAACGATGCCCAGTTTTTTGAATTAATTTTAAGAGAATTAAAAAATAGTAATGGCCAACCTATGTTTATTTATGCAATGTCTACTGCAACTCATCCACCGTACGAGACTCCCCCATACTATAAACCTTTAAATATTAATATACCTAGAGATATCTTAAACATGATGCCTGGGGAGACTAAATACGGTGTTAGAATATTTGAAAGTTATCAATTTGCAAATAGGCAGGCAGCAAAATTTTTAAGTGAAATAAAGAGTTCTGAGTTTGCAAAAAATACTATTGTTGTAATAACTGGCGACCATAACTTAAGAGAATTTAAAGCTACTACTCAAGAAGAGTTATTTAAAAAGTATTCAGTGCCTATGTATATGTATGTTCCAGAAAAACTAAGAAAAGATACGGATGTAAACATTAGTGGTTGTCATATGGATATTGGGCCAACGCTATACGACTTGTCTTTTTCAGAGGCGCAGTACACAGCAGCAGGTGAAAGTTTACTAGGACAGCATTTAAGTCATGTTGCTTTTAATAGTGATGGATTTATATTGTCTAACAATAAAGCTGTT
Source organism: Candidatus Endomicrobiellum cubanum (assembly GCA_031269735.1). Classification (GTDB taxonomy): domain Bacteria; phylum Elusimicrobiota; class Endomicrobiia; order Endomicrobiales; family Endomicrobiaceae; genus Endomicrobiellum; species Endomicrobiellum cubanum. The sequence continues at coordinate 4,705 of JAISYS010000019.1, forward strand.
TTGTACAATCCTGAAAATGCAAATATAACCTACTTTAATTTTAACGAGAAAACTAAGATGTTAGAAATAACACAGGAGACTCAAGAGCATAAAGAAATGCTTGAGTATTACAAAAAAGTAGTTGCTACTTCAAACGAATATTTAAATTAAAAGTATTGGAGGTATATTATTATGCAAGCAGTTGTTGTTATTATTTTAGTTTTTCTTTTAGGTGCATACACATTCTCAATTTATAACAAACTTGTAACTTTTAAAAATAGAGTGATAGAATCTTGGAGTGATGTAGAAATACAAATGAAACGTCGTTACGATTTGATCCCAAATCTTGTTGAGACTGTTAAAGGGTACGCGTCTTTCGAAAAAAATACTTTGGATGCAGTTATAAAAGCTAGAAACACAGCTATTAGCATAAAAGGGAATATAGAAGGGAAAGCAAAAGCAGAAAATGTTTTGGAGAGTACATTAAAATCTCTGTTTGCATTATCTGAAAATTATCCTAACCTTAAAGCAAACGAAAATTTTTTAGAACTCCAAAGAGAACTTACAAATACAGAAAACAAAATACAAGCAAGTCGAAGATTTTATAATTCAAATGTTCTTGCTTTAAATATAAGACTTGAAATTTTTCCAAGTAATATTGTTGGAAAAATATTTAACTTTAAAAAACAGAACTTCTTTAAATTAGATGAAGCAGAACAGGCAGCAAAAAATCCTGTAAAAGTTTCTTTTTAGTTAAATGCCAAAGATTACAACTTATGATTTTATAGAATCTAACACTAGAAAAACAATTTTCCTATTTCTACTGTTTCCTATAAGTTTGAGTATACTTATATATTTAGGAATTTTGTATGTGAGTTTGTTACGTCTTGAAAATATGCCCAGAGGGGCTTTTCAGGTCTCTGTGTTTACTCTTGCTAACCAAACTGCAATGTACGTTTTGCCTATAGTTTCTATTATAGCAATTTTGTGGATTTTAGTAAGTTATTATTTAGGACAACATTTTATTTTGGCTACTACTAAAGCTGTCGAACTTACTAAACAGAATGCCCCAGAAGTAGTAAAATTGTAGAAGATATTGCTATAACTGCGGGGCTTCCTATGCCTAAAGTATATTCTATAAATGATATGGGGATGAATGCTTTTGCTACAGGAAGGGATCCAAAACATTCTTATATTGTGTTAACTAAAGGAATTATAAATAAACTAGAAAAAAGCGAGTTGGAAGGTGTTATTGCTCACGAAATGGCTCATATAGGCAACAGAGATATAAAACTTATGCTTATAATGATTGTATGCATTAGTTTTGCAACTATTCTTGCAGAGATACTTTTAAGAATATCATTAACGGCACGGACAAACAACTCTAAAAACAACGTAAGCGCAATACAAATATTTTTACTTATACTAGCAATATCTTTATATGTTTATGGATATTTAGTAGCTCCTTTGATAAAATTTGCAGTTTCTCGTACAAGGGAATTTCAGGCTGACGCTACAGGTGCCTTAATAACTAGAAATCCACGAGGTTTAATAAGTGCTTTAGAAAAGATTTCTGGTAATTCTGTAGTAAAAATTTTAAGTGATAAACAGACAATGTCTCCGATGTGTATAGCAAATCCCTTAACAAAAAATAAGCAAGATACTTTCTTTTCAAAAGTTTCAGGTCTTTTTACAACTCACCCACCAATAGAAGAAAGAATAAAAGCCCTTAAAATCATGGATGGATATAGAACCTGACTTGCCCGGGAAAAGGGAAAATAAATACTTATTCCCCTTGGCTTTCTTCTAACTTTAATGTCTCTTCTAATAACTCTCTTGTTATTCATTCTACTGTGCCAGGTTACACCATCTACGGCTCTGTTAATTTCCCTTTTACTACTTCTTCTGTTTCAGATGGTGATTCCAATGTACCTCTTAAAGATTCCATCATCTGAAACAGAAGAAGTAGTAAAAGGGAAATTAACAGAGCCAAAAACGATTCAGATTTTATCAAAAAATTTGTTTGTATGTTTTTGATAGAGAACAAAAGTTAGGTATTTTGGAGAGCCAAGCCGTAATGATTTAATGCATAAAATGTTCTACTGCTAAAATAAATATTATTCCTGCAAATAACATGAGGGCTGTTATTCTATTTTTACATTTATGAGTTTCCGGGATTAAGTCCGACGCAGATAAAAATATGAAAGAACCTGCTGTTATGCCAAGCAAGGCGCCAAGTGCAGATGTAGAAATATTTTTTAATAAAAACATACCAAGAATTGTTCCTATTGGAGTAAAACAAGCATTAACAAGTGAAATATTAAAAACTTTCTTTTTAGATGCTCCCCCATGTAATAAAATTCCTGAAATTGTTATGCCATCTGGAACTTTGTGCAAAAGAATTGCTAACGTTGTTAAAATTCCAAGACTAGAACTTGCTTCAAATCCTACTGCAATCATAAGACCATCTAGCATAGAATGTAATGAAAGACCTGTTATTGACGCAATATGTGTATGTTTAGTGTTTAAACATTCGTGATCATGGCAAGGGTGAAACAAAACTACAAATTGTAAAAAAAACATGATAGAAAAACCTATCAGAGTGTATATCATAGTTTTTGAGTTTAGTTCTATGCCTTCAGGTATCAAATGACAAAATGCAAGGGTAAGCATAACGCCAGCAGCAAAGTTTATTATAAGTAGAGAATTTTTCTCAGACCATTTATGAAACATAATAAGTATAAGAGATCCTAACATTGCAGAGCTAGCTGCTATAAGCGAATAAATTATTTCCATCTTTCCTCCGAAAGTTATTGTCTGTCTAAAATAGAATTTTTTATAAGTATAATAGAACGAATAAAAATTATGATGCAAAAAAATATACTAAGAACACAATCTGTTAAATGATAATTTTCAAATAAACTAAAACCTGCTATTATGGGTATTGAAAGTATGCTTGTATATATAAATTTTTTATTACTAAAAGAACAAATTAAAAGGATTATACTAGTAAACAAAGTAATAAGTATTATAACGTTTGTATTTACAGCACTAGTTGTTTTTATGACCACTAAAGATTTAAAGATTAGTGTAAATGACAAAATTATTAAAACAATTATATTTAAGATAATAGATACTAGTTGAGCTTTTTTCAACCCAGCAAATTCATTTTTATTAACTAATATTGTTAATAGTAAAAATGCATCTATGATAATAAGAGCAGCATAAGAAAATCCTGAAAAGCTTTTACAGTAAAAAGAACCTGCTGTTTGGATAAATATTAGTAAGAAACTAATAAGTATAACAGCAGGGATTCCTAATTTTTTCATTTTAAAACTTTATAAAATGTTCTAAAAACAAATAGTTTCATTTCAATTTATATATTATAAATACTTTGATTTAATATATCTCAATAATAAAATGATTAAAACCATACTACTTTTATTGTTGTAATGTGCCTAAATTTTCTTCGGTAAATTTTATAACATTGTACATCATTTCAACAGCTTTTTGCGGAAATTTCCCAACGGAGGTTTCTCCTGAAAGCATTGTATAATCTGTTCCATCTATAACTGCATTTGCAATATCACAAACTTCTGCTCGTGTTGGGACAGGATTTTTTATCATGCTGTCAAGCATTTGAGTTGCAGTTATTACAAAATTATTATGTTCTTTACATTTTCTAATTATACGTTTTTGCATTATAGGGACTTTGTATATAGGTATAGATACCCCCATATCTCCTCTTGCAACCATTATGCCACTGGTCTTAGTCATAATTTGCTCAATATTTTCTATTCCAGACATATCTTCAATTTTTGCTACAAGTTTGCATTTTGTATTGTTTTGTTCCTTTAATATATCTACTAAAGGTTGCATATCTTGTGCATCTCTAACAAAAGAGTTTGCTACAAAATCTAAATTTTTTTCTAAAGCAAACATAAATCCTTTTTTATCTTTTTCTTCTAATAGTTCAAATTCAAGCTCTGCATAAGGTATGTTAACACCTTTAGATGTTTTTAATAAATAATCCATTTGTACTTGGGTGACTACTTCGTTTTCTGTTGAAGATAAGACTTTTAGAGTTAGATTACCATCTTCAATAAAAATTGTAAGACCCTCTTTAATAGCTTTAAAAGAGTTAGGATAGTCTATATGAATTATTTTGTTGTTTCCTAATATATCTTTTTTTGTTAAAGTTATTTTTTGTTCTTTTTTTAATTCTACTTGTCCATTTTCAATTTTACCTACTCTAATTCTATGCCCTTCAAGATCTGCAAGAATTTTAATGTTTTTGCCATAATTTTTGTTTACAGCCCTAACAAGCTCAATATCACTTTCATGTTCTTGAAGACTTCCATGGGAAAAGTTAAGTCTTATTATAGTCATCCCATTTTCTGTTAGTGCTTTTAGTGTTTCGATAGAACGTATAGCAGGCCCCATTGTACATATTATTCCTGTTTTAGCCACTAGAACTACTCCTTTTATAGATGCTATTTATTGCTAATACATGGTTTTAATAAGTAAACAAAAAATGTGAATTCTTTAGAATTCACTCTGATTAGAATTATATATAAAACGGTTATTCAAAGTCAATGGAGGTATTTGACTAAAAACTAAAAATTTTGCATAATGCATCATACGTATTACACTAAATTAACCAAATATAAAAGCCATAAAGGAGACGTTATAAAATGAAAGAGGCAATACATCCAAAATATGAGGATTGCACAGTTTCTTGTGCGTGTGGTTATACATTTAAGACTCGTTCAACAAAACCAGTTATAAAATTAGAAATTTGTTCTAATTGCCATCCATTTTTTACAGGTAAACAAAAACTTATAGATACTGCTGGTCGTGTTGAGAAGTTCCAAAAACGTTTTGCAAAAACAGAAGGGAAAACTGTCGTGGTAAAGAAAATTAAAAAGGTAGCTTCAGCAAGAAAAACAACAGGTAAAGTCCTTACAACTTCTCCCAAAAAAGCAAAAACTGTAACAAAGAAAGAAAAAGAATCAAAAGTAAAGTAGCTAAATAGAATATATTATGGAAGAATTTCTATGTTATTAGGATTCTTCCATATTTTTTATAAACGGTTATGTTTATGGATAGGATTTTTAATAAATTTCGGCTTAAAGAAACTAGGGGTTTTGAATGCTTTTAGAAAAATTAAAGTTGTTTAAGAAACAATTTGAAGAAATTGAAAAGAATCTTAGTAATTCTTCTGTTGTTTCCGATAAAGAAAAATATAAAGAACTTAGCAAACAACATGCTTATTTACAACCATTAGCAGAAAAATATATACAATATTCAAAGCTTTTAATTGATATAGAAGATACCGAAGAACTAAAAAAATCAGAAGATATAGAAATAAAAGAAATGGCAATAGCAGAATATAACGATCTTGTTGAACAAAAAGAGAAAATAGAAACGGAGATAAAAGTTTTGCTCATTCCTCCAGATCCTAATGACGGTAAGGATATCATTGTAGAAATACGTGCTGGCACAGGCGGAGACGAAGCTGCTTTGTTTGTAGGAGATTTGTATAGAATGTATACAAGATTTGCTGATAGGAATGGTTGGCGATATGAAGTTTTAGATTCAAACTCAACTGGGTTGGGTGGTTTTAAGGAAATTGTATTTGAGTTGAGTGGTATTAATGTTTGGCATTATTTAAAATTTGAAAGAGGGGCTCATAGGGTGCAAAGAGTACCTGCAACAGAAGCGTCTGGAAGAGTACATACTTCTGCAGTTACTGTTGCAGTTTTGCCACAAGCACAAGAGATTGACGTTGAAATAAAAATGGAAGATTTAAGAATAGATACATACAGAGCTTCAGGGGCAGGAGGGCAACATGTAAATAAAACAGATTCTGCCATAAGAATTACACATTTACCTACTGGTCTAGTAGTTGCTTGTCAAGATGAAAGAAGCCAAATAAAAAATAGAGCTAAAGCTTTTAAAGTTTTAAGAGCCAAATTATATGAACAGAAAATGCTGGAACAAGAAAAGCAACTTTCAAGCGAAAGAAAACAGCAGGTAGGATCTGGAGATAGGTCTGAAAAAATAAGAACATATAATTTCCCTCAAAATAGAATAACAGATCATAGAATAGGTTATAGTGTTTACAATATTATGGAAGTTATGGATGGAGATTTATCAGAACTTATAAATAAATTGATAGAGGCAGGCATTGATACAAAGTTAAAGGTTAACGATATTTAATGTTTCAAAAAAAAGACATATTCTCAGTTTTACAAACAGCTAAGAAATTTTTAAACTTAAAAGGGCTTTCAGAATATAAATCTGATTCAGAAGTTCTTTTAAGCTTTATCCTACAAATAAAACGATCTAAGCTACCATTTGTATACAATCAAATTTTATCTTCTGACCAACTTTGTCAGTTTGAGAAGTATATTTTAAGGCGTTCTAAAAGAGAGCCTGTAGCTTATATAACAGGATATGTCGGTTTTATGGGGTTTGAGTTTAGAGTTAATAAAAATGTTTTAATACCAAGGCCAGAAACAGAACTTTTAGTAGAGACTGTATTAGATTTAGCTACAACAAAACAAAAAAGCTTGGAAATTTTAGATTTATGTACAGGATCTGGTTGTATAGCTATAAGTCTTGCAAAAATGGGAACATTTAAATCTATTATAGCAACAGATATTAGTAAATATGTTTTAGAAATCGCAAAAGAAAATGCAAAAATTAATGGTTTAGAAAATATAGTCTTTATTGAAAGTGATATTTTTACAAATTTAAAGCAAAGAAAGTTTGATATTATTGTTTCTAATCCTCCTTATGTCACAGAAGAAGAATATATGTTTTTAGAAGAAGACTTAATGTATGAGCCAAAACTTGCTTTAACAGCAAAAGATGAGGGTTTGTTTTTTTATAGTGAGATTGCCAAAAATGCCAAAAAATTTTTAAACAATAGTGGGCATATATTTTTGGAATTAAATCCAAATAAGGTAAATCAAATAAAAAAAATATTTATAGATAATAACTTTAAAGGAATAGAGATACTAAAAGATTATTCACAGTTATCAAGAATTTTTAAAGCAAGATTTTGATATAATGCTTTCTATTAATGTGATATAACAGGCTCTAGATGAAGGTAAAGTACAGAAAAAAGGGGAGAGGAGTGAATAATATCGATAGAGGTTGGATTATAACATGCTTTGGCACAGCCGTGGGAGCAGGAATTCTGTTTTTACCAATTCAAGCGGGATTTAGTGGAATTTGGTCAATAATTTTTTTAACAGCGATTATTTTTCCAATAACATATATTTCTCACAGAGGAATAACTAGAATTGTAGCTTCTTGTCCAAAAGAAACTGATATTGTTGGTGCGGTGGAGAATGATTTAGGTTCTACGGCTGGTTTTGTAGTTTCAATTTTATACTTTTCGTCGATTGTAACAATCTGTGTTGGTTATGCAACAGGATTAACAAATCTCATTAATGCATTTTTAGTAAATCAATTGTGGTTTGTTTCAATCCATAGACCGTTACTTACATTTATTATTCTTTCTGTTATGACACTTTTTCTTTTAAGTAATGAAAAAATGATGCTAGTGATTACGTCTATACTTACATTTCCATTAATTTTATTGTTATTTGGAGTATCTATATATATGATACCTCACTGGAATATGTCTGCTTTTCATTCACAGTTTATTTTAAAAGATTTTGTAAAGAATACATTTTTGTTGCTTCCTGTTTTAGTGTTCTCTATGAATTTCTCTCCAGTATGTTCTGTTTTGGGATCTTTTTATAGAAAAAAGTATGGGAATAATGATGAAGCTATTAAAATGTCTGATAAAGTTGTTAAATGGAATTCTATTATTTTATTATTTTTTATTATGTTTTTTGTGTTTTCACTGTTTTTCTCTATCACGCCAAATGTTTTGGTTATAGCTAAAGAAAATAATTTAGATGCTTTATCTGCAATAGCTTTAGCAACAGAGACATCTTTAGAAAAATATTTTGTATATATTCTCCCTATGATAGCTTTTCTTGCTCTATCAAGTTCTTATTTTGGCCATTTTATAGGAACAAGGGAAGGATTAAGTGGCATTATAGTTAGACTTTTTAATTGTAAAGGAAAAGTTAATCCAAGTAAATTGAAGATTATAAGTACTTTTTTGCTTTTTATTTTGCTTTGGATTTTAGCAGTGAGCAATCCATCAATTTTAACTAGTATAAGTGCATTGTCAGCTCCTATAATTGCAATGTATGCATATTTAATGCCTGTAATAATGATGAGAAAAGTCCCAAGATTGCGTATATATCGTTCAAAATTAGCGGCTTTTGTTTTTATAATGGGTATATTGACAATGGTCGGTTATATAGTAGGAGAAATTATCTAATCCAAAAGAATATAAAAATATGACTAATAAAATAATAGCAATGTCTATTTTTGACCTTTTAAAAACAGGACCAGGACCATCTAGCTCGCACACCATTGGCCCTATGAGAGCGGGATTTAATTTTTCTGTGCGAGTTAAAGCCCTTAATAGAGAAATTTTGAATAGAGCAAAGGGTATTAAAATACGTTTATATGGTTCTTTATCTGCAACAGGTAGAGGACATGGTACAGATAGAGCTGTTATTGCTGGTCTTATGGGAAATGAGCCTGCTACTTGCCCTCCTACATTATTAAGCGATTTTTTAAATATTCCCAAAGAGCGAAAAATTATTGATCTAGGAATAAAAAAGTTACCTGTTGATTTAGAGAATATTGAATATTCTTCAATTAGTCATAATTTTCCTTACAACAATACTTTGATAATTGACTTGTTATCTGAACAGGATTTGAGTAGAGATGCTTCTAAAGATTTACACAACAATGCTTTGTTTTCTATGGAGTATTATTCTATAGGTGGGGGCTTTTTGCAATGGAAAGGGTGGATAGAACAAGACAATGTCATACCACCTCACCCTTATAGTAATATGACAGAATTAAAAAAACAATTAAAAGATAAAAATCTATCTTTAGAAAGACTTCTTTTACAAAATGAAATGGCAATTTCTGGTCTTACAGAAGAAGAAATTAAAGTAAAGTTAGACAAGATAATATACATAATGAAAGATACTGTAAATCGTGGTATAAATACTGAAGGGGTTTTGCCAGGCCCGATAGGTTTAAAAAAGAAAAGCAAAGAGATTAAAAGAACGAGCAGATTCTTTGCAGACTATTGATCAGTATTTATGTTTGCTTGATTCTTATGCTTATGCAGTTGCAGAAGAAAATGCTGCTGGCAACACTATTGTTACAGCTCCAACTTGTGGTGCAGCTGGTGTTATTCCTGCAGTTATTATGATATTAGAAGAGCACTTTCATTTAGACATTCTTACTCAGAGATCAGGTCTTTTAGCGGCTGCTGCTATTGGATTTATAGCAAAAAACAATGCTGGGATTGTAGGTGCTGAAGTTGGTTGTCAAGGGGAAATAGGAGTCGCTACAGCTATGGCAGCGGCTATGATTGCACAGTCTCAGGGATATTCTCCAAAAGTTGTAGAAAATGCAGCAGAAATTGCCTTAGAGCATCAACTTGGTTTAACCTGTGATCCTGTTTGCGGATATGTGCAGATTCCCTGTATAGAACGTAATGCGATAGGTGCAGTTAAAGCATGTAATGCAGCTCTTATAGCTGAAAATGAAAACTCTGATACTCATATGGTTTCTTTTGACGCTACAGTAAAAGCTATGGGGGAAATAGGTAGAGACATGAACTCTAAATTTAAAGAAACAGCCTTAGGGGGACTTGCTGTTAGTATGATATGCTGTTAATTTTATGACGCTATAATTGCTGCCATCGTCTAGCGGTTTAGGACATCGCCCTCTCAAGGCGGAGATCACGGGTTCAAATCCCGTTGGCAGCGTTTATGCAAATTTTTTGTGCGCCCATAGCTCAATTGGATAGAGCGTTTGACTACGAATCAAAAGGTTAGAGGTTCAACTCCTCTTGGGCGCACTCAAATGTTTGTTTCATCCTAAAATGTGTAATGTAATACTGCGATTTTTGGTTTGTATTGTTAAAATCCACAGTAGCTATGTGTTTTAGATTTTTTAATAACTTTTAAAATCTTATATATTCTTAAAGTTTTAGAAGCCCATATCTAAAATTGACAACATTATATCTTTATATTATATAATTTTACAAACATGGATGGGTCAATATGATAAACAGAAAAGAATATTTGCAAAAATTGATAAATTCAAAAGATAAAAAACTTATAAAAATAGTAACGGGTATAAGACGCTGTGGTAAATCAACATTGTTTGAAATTTTTCAAAACTATTTGTCAAAATAGGGGTTAAAAAATCACAAATACAATCTATCAATTTTGAAGAAATAGATAGATTGTATTTGTTAGATTATAAAAAACTATATTGTTATGTAAAAAGTAAGTTGATACCGGATAATTTGTTGCTATTAATGAAAACGGCATAGAATACTATCAAGTTGCTCAAACAATTAAAGAGTCAAAAACTTTAGATAGAGAATTAAAACCCTTAATGCTATATCTGAACATAACCAAAAGTATTTGTTAACTTTGGATGAAGACCAATGATATCTTACAACGGTATAAAGAAAATAAATGCAGTGGATTGGTTGCTCAAAAAGTAACAATAGTGTAATAATTACTATAATCCTACAAAACCTTTCTAAAAATCTTAACGTATATCCTTTGCTATGGCAAACAGACTTATTACAGTTTATTTAAAGGATCTGTGGTAATCTCATCATAGAACAGTTTTGAATCAAATATATGTAATGATACTAAATTTTTGTTATAATGCATTTCATAAATTGAAAATTGTAGTATTAGGAGACAAAAAAATGACATTAAGAGAAAAGGTAGAACAAGCATTAGATTCAGTAAGACCTCATCTTCAGGTAGATGGTGGTAATGTTGAGTTGGTGGATGTAACAGAAGACGGCATAGTGAAGGTAAAGTTAACTGGCGCTTGCGGATGTTGCCCCATGTCACAAATGACTTTGCAACATGGAGTTACAAATGCAATCAAGCAAGCTGTTCCTGAAATAAAGGAAGTTCAATCTGTGAATGGGGCTATCTAAAACATATATCTTTAGTACTACATTTTTGGACACAGCTGCGTAAACTTGTGTTTATGGCATGATAATTTGTAGTTGTTGCCCAGCATTGTCAAAATTCACGTTAATAATAAGTGTATTGGATTTTTTAGAAAACCATAATTAGTTTTATAATAGGTAAATGAAATGAAAATAAAAGTCCGTGTACCATCATCAACAGCAAATTTAGGTCCGGGTTTTGATGTTTTTGGAGCAGCTTTGTCTTTATACAATGAGTTTGAGGTGGAGTATGTGTCTAATGCAAAAAAAACAAAATTTATTATTAAAGGTGAGGGAAAAAGATCTCTTTCTATAGGGGAGAAAAGTCTTCTTTGGCAGTCAATGCAAGAAGCGTTTAAGGTTCTTGGAACCACAAAATATAGCTTAAATAATTTAAATATAGTTATAAACAATAATATTCCTTTAAGTGGAGGTCTCGGCTCTAGTTCTACGGCTATAGTTGGTGGTGTCATGCTTGCCAACGCTTTATGTTCAAATAAATTAGATAAGTCGCAAATTGCAGAGCTAGCAATTAAAATAGAAGGGCATCCAGACAATGTTGTTCCTGCAATTTTTGGAGGTATTTGCATATGCAGTAAAAATGAAGATGAAGAAGAACATGGAACAGTTGTAAACCTCCCTATCCCGAAATTAAAAGTGGTTTTATGTGTTCCTTCATTTGAGCTTAGAACAAAACGTTCTCGAGAAATTTTGCCTAAAATGATAGATATGAAAGACGCTGTTTTTAATATATCCAGAGTAGCACTTCTTACAGCTGCTTTTTGTTGTGCAGATTATTCTCTTTTAAAACAAGCCACACAAGATAGGCTGCACCAACCTTATAGGGGAAAGATGAACCCAGCGATGAACAAAGTTTTGCAGGCAGCTCTTGGCGCTAAATCTTTTGGGGCGTTTTTATCTGGGGCAGGTCCTACATTGGCTGCTTTTTGTAGTAAAAAAGATGCAGTTAATGTACAAAATACTATGGAAAATGCTTGGAAAAAAGAAAGAGTTTCTGTAAAAAGTTACATATTAGATTTTGATGTTAAAGGGGCTATGATAGTTTAAGTTTTTGTATGAGTTTTAGTTTTAGACAGTTCCATAAAGTTTTTGGAGGAAAATTAAGATGGCTCTTGTTGTAATGAAATTTGGCGGGTCCTCTGTAGCAGATGCAACTAAAATAAAGTTAGTTGCTAGTAGAGTAATTGAAAAAAAGAAAGCTGGTAATAAGGTTGTAGTTGTTGTTTCTGCTCCTGGAGATACAACTGACGATTTGCTTAGTATGGCTGAAAACATTACTTCTAATCCACCAGAAAGGGAACTGGATATGTTACTTGCCACAGGTGAAATGATTTCTATATCTCTTTTGGCCATGGCAATAAACTCTATGGGTCAGAAAGCTATTTCTTTAACCGGCCCTCAAGCAGGCATAGTTGCAGGCACTAATTATACTCGTGCAAGAGTTAAGAAAGTAAACCCAAATAAGATAAAAAGTATGCTTGCTAAAGACAATATTGTTATAGTTGCTGGTTTTCAAGCTTTGAATGCTAAGGGAGATATTACAACTTTAGGGAGAGGCGGCTCAGATTTAACGGCAGTTGTTTTAGCAGCGGGATTACAAGCAGATTTTTGTGAAATATATTCTGATGTTGAAGGTGTGTTTACGACAGATCCAAGACTTGTAACAGATGCGAGAAAAATTGAGTATATATCTTACGATGAAATGCTTGAACTTGCAGGGTCAGGTGCTCAAGTTTTGCAATCTAGGAGTATTGAAGTTGCAAAAAAGTTCGGTGTGCAGATATACGCAAAGAGTACATTTAGTCAAAATCAAGGGACAATAATAACAAGCGAGGAAAATATCAGGAGGAGAAAGATGGAAGCATTATTAGTCTCAGGCATAGCTTTTGATAAAAATCAAGTAAAATTTACAATAATAGATTTGCCAGATATTCCTGGTGTTGCAGCGAAGGTTTTCAGTAAGCTTGCAAAAGTTGGTGTAAATGTGGACATGATAATCCAGTCTGCAGCAGTAAACAAAAAAAATGATATTTCTTTTACAGTAAGCAAACAAGAGATGAAAAAAACGCAAATTGAGTTAGATAAACTTGCTCAAGAGCTTAACGCCTCAGAAGTTGTTTGTGATGAACATGTTGCAAAAGTTTCTGTTGTTGGTATAGGGATGAAAAGTCATGCGGGTGTAGCTGGTAAGATGTTTGAGGTGCTTCATAAGAAGGGTATTAACATAGAAATGATTTCCACAAGTGAAATTAAAATATCTTGTATTGTAGATGAAAGAGATTTAAGAACGGCAGTAGATGAACTTCACAAAGGTTTTGGTCTTTCTAGAAAAAATAGGAGTCTTTATGAGAAAATCTAAAGGGTTTACTCTTATGGAACTTATAGTAGTGCTAGTTATTATAGGGGTTTTAGGCATAGTGGCTATTCCTATATACATAAGTTACATAGAGAAAGAACAGATTGTTCAGCAAAATAAAGATATAGAAAATGTTACAAACGATACTAGTTCAGTAAATTCCTTAGAAAATTTGGATAGAAATTAAATATATCTTTTAACAAGTTTTTGACAGATATCAAATAAAGTAGTAAGATTTTTTCTAATTTTAAGTATATGGAAACAACTAAATTGGTAGTAATTTTGTCTTTTTTGGGGTGATGATGCAAGTGCCATTTATAGAAATAAAAAATGTTTCAAAAACATTTATAAGTCATAAACGAAAATTTGAAGTTTTAAAAGGTGTCAATCTTGATATTGAACCGGGCGATATCTTTGGTATAGTTGGTTTTAGTGGAGCTGGCAAGACCACTCTAATACGTTGTATTAATGGATTAGAAATGGCTTCTTCAGGTTCGATTCGAGTTGGTAAGTACCAAATAAATAAACTCTCTAAAAAAGATGTAAATGTATATAGACAAAAAATTGGCATGGTGTTTCAACATTTTAATCTTTTTGATTCTAGGACAGTTTACGGGAATGTTGCATTTCCTCTGGAAATTGCAAAAAAAAATAAAGAAGAAATACAAGAAAGAGTTTTAAAAATTTTGAATTTAGTAGGCATAGTAGATAAAAAAGATTTTTACCCCGGACAACTTTCTGGTGGTCAAAAACAACGTGTAGGCATAGCGCGAGCTTTAGCAAATCATCCAAGTATTTTGCTTAGCGATGAATCTACTTCGGCATTAGACCCTGTAACGTCTATGTCAGTATTAGATTTATTAAAAGATATAAATAAAAAATTAGGACTTACTATTATTTTAATTACACATTCTTTAGATGTAGTAAAGTATACTTGTAAAAATATGGCGGTTTTAGAAAACGGTATAATTGCAGAAAAGGGAAGTGTTAAAGAAATATTTGAAAATCCACAAAGTAACACAGCAAAAGTTTTTATAAAGCATAATGCATATTTGGCTAATGCTTATTTTAGTGGCGAGGGTATATGGTAGAATTTTTTATAAGATTATTTAGTCAAGAGACTACAGACATTATATTGCCTGCCACTTTACAAACGTTATATATGGTTTTTGTTGCTACACCGATTACAATATTTTTTGGATTAGTTTTTGGGAGTTCTCTTTATATTACAGATAAAAATGGGCTTTATCCAATGTTTATTTTTAATAAAACTTTTGGAGCAATTATAAATGCAGTTTTAGCTTTGCCATCAATGATTGTAATAATTTTGGCACTTCCATTGTCAAAATTTGTAGTAGGAGTATCTTATGGGCCAAAAGCTTGTGTAATAGCTTTAACCATAGTTTGTACACCTATATTTTCTCGATTAGTTGAAAGTAGTATTTTAGAGGTATCTAAGGGAAAAGTTGAAGCTGCAAAATCTATGGGCGCATCAACTTTTGATATAATTTTAAAGGTTATGCTTCCAGAAGCGCTTCCTTCGCTTATAAGAAACTTTGTGGTTTTAACAATAACCTTAATTTCAATAACTGCAATAGCTGGTACTTTTGGAGCAGGAGGACTTGGAGAAGTTGCTGTACGTTTTGGATATCATAGATTCCGTACAGATATTCTTTTAGCTGCAGTTTTGGTATTATTAGTTTTAGTAGAGGGTCTCCAGCTTTTAGGAGACAAACTTTCCAAACGAATGTTGAAAAAAAGACATCTCATTTAAATCATGTTCAGCTATCACTCTTTGCTTATCTGAAAGTTATAAAGTAAAAATTAAGATTATATTTATATATCCAAGGGAGGAAATTGAAGTGAGAAGATGGACGGTAATTTTTATTTTGTTTCTGATAAAATGGTCGTCACTTGGCTACGCTTTAAGTGGAGAAAAGGCTGTTTTAAAAATTGCAGCAGATGTAGTCCCTCACGCTGAAATATTAGAGTTAATAAAGCCAGATCTTGCAAAACAAGGCATAAATCTAAAAATTTATACAATGACTGACACAACTTTAGCAAATGCTCAAGTTTCTGACGGGGAACTTGATGCAAACTATTTCCAACACTATGAATATTTAAAAGCTCAAATTAAAGATAGGCATTTAGATTTAGTAAGTGCTGGCAATATTCATGTTGAGCCTATGGGTATATATTCTGACAAATATAAATCAATTAAAGATTTGCCAAATAATTCAAAAATAGGAATTGTAAACGATAGTACTAATGAGTACAGAGCTTTAGTTTTACTCGAAAAAGCAGGTTTTATAAAATTAAAAAATACAATAAACCCTTATACGGCTACTACACGAGACATAGAAACATATATTAAACCAATAAAAATTGTTGAATTGGATCCTTCTCTTGTTACACGTATAAGAAATCAGTTTGATGCTTATATAACTTGGTCAAGCAAAATTTTAGAAGCAGGCATAGATTTAGACAAAGTAAGAATTTTTAGCGAAGGCGGAGATTCCCCTTATGCAAATATTATAGTCGTAAATTCTAAAAGAGTGAACAATCCTGCAATTAAAACTTTAGTTAGAGCTTTAAAATCAGAGAAAGTTAAAAAATTTATTTCAGAAAGATACAAGGGTGCAGTTATTGCCTCTAATTAAAAAAATAACAAGCTAAACTTTAAAAAGGTCTTTTTATAAGTTAATTAGAGAGGTATTGAAGGAAGATCTAGTTATTAGATATCACATATTTGTTAGAAATGTTTAATTGTTCTAAAAATGCAGTATCATGTGAAACCATTACTACAGCTCCAGGATATTCTTTTAGTACTTGCATTACGTGTTCTTTTGCTTCTAAATCTATATTGTTTGTTATTTCGTCTAATAATAGTAGTTTTGGTGTTTTAACAGCAATTTTTGCGAGTGATAATCTTGCCTTTTCTCCTCCAGATAGGACAGATATAGGTTTGTTAACTTCTTCATTTTTTCTAAACAAAAAGTCATTCAGGAAAGATCTTATTTCTGACAATGTTTTGTCAGGAGATAAGTCCATTATTGTTTCTATAACGGTCTTGGCATCGTCTAAAAAACTATAATGTTGATCCAAATAACCTATGTCTTGGACGTTTGGGATATCCCACAGACCATCTTTGTTAACTTCAGGACAATTCAAAATAGCTTTTAATAGTGTGGTTTTTCCAGATCCATTATTGCCTACTATTGCTAAATGATCGTTTCCCATAACAAATAAATTAATATTTTTTAGAATTTGGTTGCCATTGTATCCAACATGTCCTGAACTTATAGAAACAATAGCTTTGTTTGTACTAATATCTTTAGGTTTGAGTGTAAAAGATGGTTTAAGAGGTTCGGGAATTCTTAAATTTGCAAGTCGTTCGTGCAAAAATTCTCTTTTTGCACGATTATCAGCATATTTTTGTCCTGCACTTTTTCTTGCATAACTTGCTTTTAAATCACCAAGGCTAGGGAGCCACTTTTTTTGCGCAACAAACTTCTCTCCCTTGTCTTTACTTTTTTTTACCCGTTCTTGTTCTTTCATAAGAGCTTTATGCGTTTCTTTTTTCTCTTTTGTAAGGGTTTTAAGTTCATCTTCAAAATTTTGACGATTTTGAGATATTAAATTAAAATAGTCATCAAAATTTCCATTAAAAACAGTTATTTTTTTGTTGTCTATATGCCAAAAAGAGTGGACGTTTTTTAACAATTCTTTATCGTGAGAAACCATTATCAAAGTCCCTTTATAAAAATTTAACATTTTCATAAGTGAACTCCGATTTTGTAAGTCTAAATGATTTGTTGGTTCGTCTAGGAGCAAAACATCTGGCTGGTTAGCAAAAGCTAGGCTCAATGCTTTATTAAATCTTTCTGCCCCACTTAAGTTTCTATATTCATAAATTAGTTGTGGCACGTATCCAAAAATTATGTTTTTGTTATTGCTTATGGTTCCGCTAGTAGGAAACAAGTCGCCTTTAATGATTTTTAGTAAAGAAGACTTGCCAGCTCCATTTAATCCAATTATAGCTACATGTGTTCCATATGTGATTTGAGTTGAAAAATTTTCAAAACAATTTGAATCATCAAAAGATAAACTTACATTGTTTAAAAAGATTGGTTTATGCATAAGCTAAATATAAAAAATTAAGCCGGAAAAAGCAAGCGAGTTTTTAGACGTACTATACTATTAAGAGAGGCATTATTTTTTATGCACGTATCTAATTTTCAATTTGAGTTTTTAAGTATTGATTTTTCGAAGTTTATTACAAAATAAAAACAAAGATGGGGAATAAAATATTTAATTAATGGTGATTTTGAAATGGGGGGGGGGGTCATATTCTTAGGTTTATGGTGGGCAGTGCAGGGTTTGAACCTGCGACCTCTTCCTTGTAAGGGAAATGCTCTCCCAGCTGAGCTAACTGCCCAAAATAAAAATACAAACGAATACTAATTAATTTGTTTATGATAGTATATTTATATATTAAAGTCAAACATTTATAGATATTTCATAATACTAATTCACTGAAAACAAATAAGCAAATAAATAATAAAATGATACTTGACAAAAGATAAATGTTGTGCTATTATGAATCCATAATTAAAAGCTCTTAAATAAAAATAATTAAGTACTTGACAATTTAATAAAAGTTTTGTAAACTATACACGTTGTGAAGATGATACTTGACAAAAGATAAAAAATGTTATAGAATAGTTAATACTTAAAACAAAATTCTTTATGTTAGGTACAATTTAATTCGGAAGGTCTAAGTTTCTATAAGAAATATATTAATAATGGTACATATAAATATATCTTTGCTGGTCTTAGCAATGGTAAAGGCAAAGAGAGAGGTTCTTTTTTACTGTTAAAGTTCTTTGAAAACTAAATAACACGCAGATAAGCGCCTCATTAAAGAGGCAATCGTATGATTTAAGAGTTAATCTTTATATTTGTTTTAAACATATATAAAACAGTGAGTACAATGTAATAAGAGCTTATTAACAAATCTCTATAATTTTTTATGGAGAGTTTGATCCTGGCTCAGAGTGAACGCTGGCGGCGTGCCTAACACATGCAAGTCGTGCGAAATTTTACAGAGTATCGTAAAGTTTAGCGGCAAACGGGTGAGTAACACGTAGGGAACCTTCCTCAAAATGGGGAATATCCCCGAGAAATCGGGGTCAATACCGCATAGTACCACAACTTGGCATCAAGCTGTGGTTAAAGCAGTAATGCGTTTTGAGATGGTCCTGCGGCCTATCAGCTAGTTGGTGGGGTAAAGGCCTACCAAGGCTATGACGGGTATCCGGCCTGAAAGGGTGAACGGACACACTGGAACTGAGACACGGTCCAGACTCCTACGGGAGGCAGCAGTGGGGAATTTTGGACAATG
>JAISYS010000049.1 GCA_031269735.1 Candidatus Endomicrobiellum cubanum
GATGGTTCTGCTGGTAATTCCATTTCTGCCCTTCTTAAACTTAGTTATAAGTTAGGATTAACCTAGCTCCCTTTGGACACCATTTTTAGGAAGCACGGTGTTATCCTTTCCTCCTTCTCTCTTTCTTTCTTATCTCTCCTCCCTGACTTGACCTTTCGGGCTAACACTAATGCTTAAGCTAGGTGTTATTCTTCAGAAAGTGTTTCTCCTATAAAAAATTTAAATATACTTTTATAGTTAGGAAAGAAACATTTAAGTTTAATTTTATTCTCGTTAAAAATAATCAAGAAAGCGTTTGTGATAGATAACAAAACCATCCCTTCTCTAATCAAATCAAGAAGTCCAAAAATATTTGGAGATAAGATTTTAGTAAGAGTCTTTAGTATAAAGTCAATAATAGGAGGGATAAAGGCTTCAAAAAATTCTTCCTTAAAACGTTAAAAGTAGATGTAAAAGCTGCTTTTGTTGAAAAAGACTTTTCACTGTCTCTTTATTTAAAACTCCCACCTGTGTTTTTACACCAAAAAAGCATGTCTAAGTGACTCATTGGTATACCAACTTTATTTGAGAAATTTTGCATTTGTTTTTCTATATCTAAATATGTTTTTTTAGTTAGTGTTTTTGGAAAATCGTTAATTGCACCATAGATTTTTAAATTTTTTAAGATGTGTCTATCTAAGATTGCAAGGTTTTTGCCAATACCAATATTCCTTAAAAAATGTCCTGCTTCTTTATATCCAATACCTCTAATATTTTTTACAAACCAAAGCCTAGTTTCATATATATTTTCGAAAGATGCTAATTTTTCTTTTATTTTTATTTTATTGTTTATTGTAAAAATTTTTCTTGCTTCAATTACATAGTTAGCTTTATTGTTCCTAAAACGTACACGAGTAATTGTTTGTGCTATTTCAATAGCTGTTGAATTAAAAATCATATTTTTATTTGCAAGTTCATTTACTGCGGCCCAGCATGTTACAGCTTTGCTTTGAGGAGTAAAAAGGCAAAATACGAGTTCTGCAAATAGCTCTTCATCACATGCATGCATCCATACGCTGTCAAAATGTTTTTCTCTATTTAAAATAATAGGATAAACTTTTTGCCAAAACTTTTTTAATCCATTTATTGAGTTTGAATTGTCTTTCGGGGTCTGTAAAAAAGTTATAGGTATTAATTTATTTTTCATTTTAGATATTATACTAAATTTGTTATAATTACGACATGAAACAACTATTAACTTTTGAAGAAATTAAAGATAATGTAGAAATACAAACATATTTAAAACATACAGATTTTGCTTTTGCTACTATGGGATATAAAGAACATGGTCTTGGACATGCCTTGTATTGCGCAAGTCTTGCCCAAAAAGTTTTAAAAGATTTAGGTTACAATAAAAGGAAGCAAGAACTTGCAAAAATTGCTGCTTAGCTCCATGATATAGCTTTATTTGTAGGAAAAATGATCACGCTCAAAGTAGTGCAGTAATGTTTTTAAATATCATTGATGATAATAGATATGATGACGATGTGTTTGCTATAACTAGTGCTATTGGTTGTCATGAAGATAAAGCTTTTGCTCCAGTTTCAGAGATTGCAGCAGCTTTGGTTATTGGTGATAAAACTGATATGCGTTGTGAAAGATTAAGGACCAAAAATCCATAATATGTCCTGTTATGGATTATTTTGAAATATTTATGGCTAGGGCAATTTTTTGTGAAAAAGCTAGTAACGTTTTAAAATGTAAATTCGAGTTGTATATTAATGAGGATAAATTTTTATAATGGAATGTGGGGCTTATCACTTAGTTAAAAAATCCTCTGAATGTAGAGCTAGATTAGGTAAGGTTTATACAACAAGAGGTATTATAGATACTCCTGTATTTATGCCGGTTGGTACACAGGGAAGTGTTAAAGGTATTGCTACAGAATTTTTGCATAATACAGGAGCATCTATAATACTTGGAAATTCATATCATTTATATCTTCGTCCTGGCACTGAAATAATTAAAAAGGCTGGAGGTATACAGAAATTTAATAGTTGGAACAAACCAATGCTTACAGATTCTGGAGGTTTTCAAATTTTTAGTTTAAGCGATATAAGAAAAATAAGTCAAGAGGGTGCTGAGTTTAGATCACATATAGATGGTTCAAAACATTTTTTCTCACCAGAAAAATCTATGCAAGTACAGAAGGATATTGGTGCAGATATCATTATGTGCTTTGATGAATGCACTCCTTATCCTGCCGATTACTCTTATGCAAAAAACTCTATGGAGCTTACTCTTAAATGGGCAAAAAGATGTAAAGTAGAATTTTATAAAGATGATTCTTATCAAAGACAAGCGTTGTTTGGAATTGTTCAGGGATCTGTTTATAGTGATTTAAGAAGGATAAGTACAAGTGAGATGTTAAATATTGATTTTACTGGATATGCAATAGGTGGACTTTCAGTTGGTGAGCCTAAAGAATATATGTATGAAATTTTGGAAAATACTATTCCTATAATTCCAGAAACTAAAGTCAGATACCTTATGGGTGTAGGGATGCCTGAAGATTTATGGGAGGGAGTTCAACGTGGTGTAGATATGTTTGATTGTGTTATTCCTACTCGCAATGGCAGGAATGGGCAAGTTTTTACAAGTTTTGGGAAAATAAATATAAGAAATAAAGAGTATAAAGAAGATTTTAGTCCTTTAGATCCAGAGTGTAGCTGTCCAACTTGTAATGGTTATACAAAAGCATATTTGAACCATCTAGTTAGAGCACAAGAGACATTATATTTAACACTTTTATCTTTACATAACATATATTTTATGATAAACTTAATGTCTAAAATAAGGAAGTCATTGGAAAATGATACATTTTTAAAGTCAAAAAAGGAATTTTTTGAAAAATATTATTTGAAGAATCTAAGGATGAGGTGAAAATGAAAAAATTAGTTGATGTAGCAGTGCTTTTGTTTGGTTTGATTTCGTTCCCATGTATTGTTTTTGCTGATGCTGGTACAGCTGGAATGTCTTTTAGTGGATTGATGCCACTTATTCTTATTTTTTTGTTTTTTTATTTGTTTTTAATAAGGCCTCAACAAAAAAAAGCTAAAGAGCATCAGAAACTTTTAAGTTCTTTAAAAAAAGATGATAAGGTTATTACAGCAGGTGGCATATATGCTACAGTTAGTGCTGTAAGGGATAATAATATTGTTGAATTAAAAATTGCAAATGGTGTATATATACAAGTTGCAAGACAATCTATTTCCACTGTAGTAGTAAAAGAAGCAGAAAAAAATGAAGTAAAAGTGCCAGAAGTAGTTAAGTAAATTTTTATTTCCCAAGTTTTAAGTTACCTTCATTATTCTAAATTTATTGTTATGAGCTTATATAATGCATTATGAAAATAAATATTCTAGCTTAATGCTTGAAGATGTAAAAAAAAATCCAATATAGCTGGAAGTATTTTACGTATCCCTGAAATTGAAATATCCTAAAAGAATACAAGAGTTTGCTGCTATAGCTGGTTATTTTCATGATATCGATAATGTTACAAATAGACAGACCATGGTCAATCTGCTGCGTTAAAGCTATGAGGGTACTTAAAGATATGAGAGCTACACCTGAAGAAATAGCTTTAATAATTGCTGCTATAGGAAACTACGAAGAAGAAGTTGGTGAGCCTATCAATTCAATAGCTGCAGCTTTAATTCTAGCAGGCAAATCTGATGCACATAAAACAAGGGTTAGAAATAAGAATATTTCAAAGTATGATATACATGATAAAGTAAATTATGCTGTTGAGAAGTCTTTTTTAGATGTTAATAAAAAAAAAGAAAATAATATCACTTCATCTTAATATTAACACTAAAGTTTCACAGATTATAGAATATTTTGAAATTTTTATGCCAAGGGTACTCATGAGTAAAAAAGCTGCCCACTTTTTAATTGTACATTTGAGTTAATAATAAATGAGAGGAAATTACTCTGATGAGCAAAATTAATTGGAAGTTGTGGATTACTGTATTACTAATAGCTTTTTCAGTATGGACCTTATGGCCATCTATAAGTTGGTTTATGATGTCTAAAGATTTAAGAGAACAAGCAGAACAGGCAAAAGATCCTATTTTGGGAAAAATCTTGAAATTAGGCTTAGATTTAAAGGGTGGAACACATCTTCTTTTAGAAGTAGATACATCTAAGTTAGAAGAAAATGTAAAAGCTAAAGATGCTGTTGATAGAGCAACAGAAATTATTAGAAATAGAATTGATCAGTTTGGTGTAGCAGAGCCTATGATAGCAAAACAGGGCGATAAGTGGATAGTTATTCAACTTCCAGGTATAAAGGATCCAAAAGCTGCAAAAGATTTGATAGGAAAAACTGCTTTACTTGAATTTAGAATAGTAAATAATAGTCAAGAAGCAGGGCGAGCTTTAGATTTACTTACAAATAAAGGTATAAAGCCAGCTCAATATAGAGAAGATCCTTCGAAATATCCTGAAATAGAGATATCTTTACCAGAAGGTTCTTCTATTTTTGAGGGAAGGGGAAATGAAGGTTATTATGTTTTAGATAAAGCTCTTTTAACTGGAGCAGCTCTTACTAACGCTAAAGTTGAGTTTGGTGGACAGTTTGGACAACCTATAGTTTCTATAGAGTTTAGCAAAGAAGGTGGCAGGATTTTTGCCGATATTACAGAAAGAAATAGAGAAAAAAACTTAGCAATAGTACTTGATGGAATAGTTCAATCTGCTCCTGTTATTAGAAATAGAATTCCAGATGGTAAAGCAATAATAGAAGGTAGTTTTAATGCAGAGGATGCAAGACTTTTAGCAACAGTTTTAAGAGCCGGTGCTCTTCCAGCACCTGTTAGAGTTATAGAAGAAAGAACTGTTGGCCCATCTTTAGGTGACGATTCGATAAAAAAAGGTTTTATGTCATCGTTAATAGGTGTTATTGTTGTTTTTATTTTTATGTTTGTTTATTACAGAACATCAGGTATTATTGCTGATATTGCACTTGCTTTAAATTTAATTATATTAATGGCTGTTATGGCATATTTCCAATTTACTCTTACTCTTCCAGGAGTAGCTGGTATAGCTCTTACGCTTGCGATGGCTGTTGATGCCAATGTTCTTATATTGGAAAGAATTAGAGAAGAGTTAGCAACAGGAAAAACAACTAGAGTTGCAGTAGATATTGGTTACCAAAAAGTATTTTGGACAATTTTTGATGCAAATTTTACAACTCTTATAGCGGCAATTTTTTTGTTTCAATTTGGGACAGGTCCTATAAAAGGTTTTGCGGTTACTCTATCTATAGGTCTTATAATAAGCATGTTCACAGCTATAACAGTTACAAAACTGATATACAAATTTTTATTTAAAGAAAATTTCTTATTAAAAATTAAAATATAATCTCGGAGGATAAAGTGCAATTCTTTAAATCCACACATATAGATTTTATAGGTAGTCGATATAAGTTTTTTATAGTTTCTATTTCCCTTTTTGTTCTTACAGTAGGAGCTTTTATTTATAGAGGCGGCCCTAATTATGGTATAGATTTTACTGGTGGTATGATGATGCAAATTTCTTTTGAAAAAGAGTTAACTGATTTGCAAGATCTTCGCAACGCTATAGAAGATTCTAAAATAACATCTTTTGAAATTCAAACTTCAGAAAATTTAATTATGATAAGAGCAAAAAAAACTCTTCAGTCACAGGAAGAATTTGAAAAAAGCGTAAGTCAGTCTATTCAAAATAAGTTTCCTGACAACCCTATGAAGGTAGAGCGGATAGAATATGTGGGTCCGAGTGTCGGACAATATCTTTCCAAGCAAGCCTTATATTCATTCTTTTTTGCATTTTTGGGTATGATTGTTTATGTTGCTTTTAGGTTTAAGTCTAGTTTATGGGGAGTTGCTTCTGTTTTGGGTATTATCCATGATATTGTTATTTCTTTTGGATTTGTAATTTTAGTAAATAAAGAAATTAATATAACAGTAGTTGCTGCTTTGCTTACAGTTGCGGGGTACTCAATAAACGACACAATAGTTTTGTTTGACAGGATTAAAGAAAATTTAAGGTTTGGAGCAAAAGAAACTTTTGCGAATATAATAAATAAAAGTATAAATGAAGTTTTAGTAAGGACAGTTGTAACTTCTTTAACTGTGTTTATAGTTTCTACTTCTTTATTCTTTTTTGGTGGAGAGGTTATACACACATTTGCTTATATAATGGTGATAGGTACTGTTCTTGGCGCATACTCTACAATATTTTTGTGTACCCCTTTAGTTTATGAGTGGGAATTGAGAAGAAATAATAGGTTAAAAATGGCTATTAAGCAAGGCGTGATAAACTCTAAGAAGAAATAATGAGAAAAATAAAAAATTTTAAAGTTAACTTACGTATAAAAGAAATTTCAAGAGTAGTAAAAAAACTTAATAATATCTCTGAAGTTTCTGTAGAATTTGAAGAAGTTGTAAAGCACGGGTGTCAAGCATACTCTAAATTTTTACGTCCGTCGGCTGTTTATGATACTTTTTCGAAAGACTATTCTGTGCTGTTTAAAGAAAATACTACTTTATCAAAATTTGTAGCTTGCAGTGTGTTTTTTGTAACTGTTGGTGATAATCTTGAAGAAGAGTATAAATTAGATGCAAATGCTTTTGGAGAATATACTTCTACTATAGTATTTGCAGTAGCTATGGATGCTTTGGAGCAATCAAAAAATTTTATTCAAAGACTTATTTCAAATGAAGCTAAAGACGAAAGCTGTGAAATTTCAAGTAGAGAAGAAATAAATAAAAATATGTATGGTAAATTTTCAAAAATGCTGCCTGTTGAAAAGATTAATGTAGATATAGTCTCAGGAGAGTTTAGGCCTAAATATTCTGCTTGTGGATTGTTTTATTGGATGCCTTCTAAGAAAAAACAAAAAAACCAACTAAAAAAGTCATATATATAAAAGTTTTGTAGTATAGAGCTTTATGTATTGCTTTTGTTTAAGTTTTAATAATAAAAATGTTAAAAATATACCTTGTCATATATAACATGCTGTTTGTAATGTCTTTGCCTATACTTGTTGTAGTTATTATGTTTAATAAAAAGTATAGGAAGGAGTTTTTTTATAAAATATTTGAACGTTTTGCGTTTTATGGAAATTTAATAAAACAACATGACAAACCTACAATTTGGATACATTGTGCATCCCTTGGTGAAGTGAGAGCAGTTGAACCTATCTTAGATAATTTAAAAGCTGATAATAATATAATTTTAACAACAATTACTAAAACGGGCAGAGAGTACGCTCAAAAAATAAAAAAAACGAACTTTGTTTTTCTATTTCCTGTTGATATTTATCCTATAATGCTTAAAGCATTTCGTATGATAAAGCCCGACATGATTATAATTGTAGAAACTGAACTCTGGCCAACATTGCTTTATACAGCCTTTAAAAAGAATGTGCTAGTTGTTACTGTAAATGGTAGGATGTCAGAAAAAGCTTTTAATATTTATAAAAAGCTAAGTTTTTTTTGGAAAGTCTTTGTGAATTTGATTTCTATTATTATTGCAAGAAGTACTGATGATTCTGATAGATTCAAAATACTAAGAGAAAATAACAATGATGTTTTTACTTCAGGGAACATAAAATACGACAGAGATTTCTCTACAGATTTTAAAAGATCATCTATATCTTTAAAAGAAGAAGACTTTATTTTTACAGCTGGTAGTATACGAGACGGCGAAGAAGAAATTATTATAGATGCATTTAGTAAAATTAGATCCGAATTTGATAATGTAAAATTTTTTATTGCACCAAGGCATATTACAAAGATCAACGATATAATAAATTTTATTAAAAATAAAAATATAGAATACAGTTTGTTTTCTTCCAACAATTTCAAAAGTAATTTTATTTTAGTTGATGTTTTTGGAAAGCTACAGGAGATATATTCTATCTCAGATGTTTGTTATGTTGGCGGATCTATGGTTGACATGGGTGGGCAAAATCCTGTAGAACCTGCAGGTCTAGCAAAGCCAGTTCTTTTTGGTAAATATATGGATAATTTTGCTAGTGAATCTAAAATTCTTGTAAAAAATGGTGGAGCTCTAATAGTACAAGATTCTATTGATTTAGCTAGTAAAATAAAAGAACTTATATTAGATCGTAAAATGTTAAAAAGTATGGGACAGAATGCTTTGGAAACTGTAGAAGCTCAAAAAGGTGCAGTTGCTTTTACAATAAATATGATAAAGAGCAAATTGTATGTCAAATAAAATTCTTCTAAAAATTATTACATTTTTAGCTAAGGTCATAGATAAAACTTTGATAAAAACATCTTTAAACGATGATTTTCATTATCCCAAGCCCTCTATTTATGCTTTTTGGCATGGGAACGAGTTTCCTATGATGATGTCTAATCAAAATAGGAATATAGTGATAATGGTAAGCTTGTCTAAAGACGGCCAAATGCTAGCAAGCCTATTAAAAAATTTTGGTTTTTTAACAGTACGAGGATCTTCTAGTAAAGGCGGTGGCCGTG
This sequence comes from Candidatus Endomicrobiellum cubanum, assembly GCA_031269735.1. Classification (GTDB taxonomy): domain Bacteria; phylum Elusimicrobiota; class Endomicrobiia; order Endomicrobiales; family Endomicrobiaceae; genus Endomicrobiellum; species Endomicrobiellum cubanum. Next base: position 8,532 of record JAISYS010000049.1, read on the forward strand.
CTTTAATAGAAATTATAAGATATGCTAATGATTATTCTCTTGCTTTTGCTTGTGATGGGCCAAGGGGCCCTTATCATAAGCTTAAATTTGGGGTTGTCTACACAGCTCAAAAGACTAAAATGCCTCTTTTGCCTATAAATTGTTCTCCAAAACATAAAATAGTGTTTAAAAAAGCTTGGGATAAAACAATAATTCCTTTACCTTTTTCAAAGACAATACAAATGTATGGAAAACCAATTTATGTGCACAGTAATGACAATATAGATGAGAAAACTAAAGAAGTTGAAGAAGAATTAAATAGGTTGTTTAAATTTACAGATGAGTACTACTGGGGAAAAGATATACTAAAATATTTGCAATATCATCCTGCTCCTAAAATTCTGATTGTTCAGCCTAGCAGGATAGGGGATATAATATTTTCTTTACCGGTATTAAATGCTATAAGGGAAAAATACCCTAATGCAAGACTAAGTTGGATTGTAGATGAAAGGTGTTCTGAAATATTGGAAGGCACTCCCATTTTAGAAAATATTTTCATTTGGCACAGGAAACGAGTTTCTTTTAAATATTATAGATACTTGATGAAAAGTTTAAGGAAAGAAAAGTTTGATTTAAGTATAGATTTGCATGGACTTGCAAAATCAGCTTTACTTGTAAAGCTTGCAAATGCGCATTTCAAAATAGCGTCTTCATCTACAAATGGGATGAGAGAGTTTTCCTGGTTATTTTCAAAAGAAGTAAAGTCTTTATCGAACGAGCATTGTGTTGAACGTCATTTGGAGGTAGCAAAATACTTAGGATGTAAAGAAGAAATAAAATATCCAATATATATACCGGAAGAAAGTTTTCAAAGTGTCAGAGAAAAGTTGTTAAAAGAGAATATAAATTTAAAAAGTATTGCTGGTATTCATCCCGGTGGTGGTTGGATTTCTAGAAGATGGAGTAGTTATAGATTTGCAGTACTTGCAGCTAAGCTAAAAAAAGAAATAAATTTAGATATTGTTTTAGTTGGTGGTAAAGAAGGTGGCAGTAGTGAAAAATGTCTAAATGAAGAAATAATAAGAGATTCTGGTATTAATATAGTAGATATGACAGGTAAATTTACATTAAAAGAATTGTGTGCTTTTTTATTGATGTGTAAGATTTTTGTTGGTAATGAAGCTGGACCAATGCACATAGCGACAGCTTTAAATGTTAACGCAGTTGCTATTTTAGGGCCTACAGATGCTAAGCGTACAGGTCCGTACAAAGGCAATACTGCTATTGTTCAGCATCAAGTACCTTGCCAGCCTTGCAGAAATAGAAATTGTAAAACAGTAATTTGTATGAAAGATATAACAGTTAAAGAAGTGTTTGAAACAATAAAAATGAAATTGGGTCTGTCTAAATGAGTGTAATTAGTGTAAATTTTTTAACGCAGTAGTGCCCAAAAAAGGTACAGCAAAGATATGGATTAAGATTTTTATAAGGATACAGTTATAGATTTAAAATATGAAAATTTTAATTGTTAAACCAAGTTCATTTGGAGATATTGTACAGGCTTTACCATGTGCTAATGCTTTAAAACAGGCTTATCGTGGGTGCCAAATAACGTGGGTTGTTTTTGATGATTGGAAACTTTTGCCTAAAATTTGTACGGATATAGATGAAGTTATTACTTGGAATAGAAAAGAAAATTTAAAAGGTTTTTTTGATGTTTTAAAAAAAGTTAGACAGACAAAATATGATATAGCAATAGACTTGCAAGGTCTTTTAAGAAGTGCGATCCTTACAAAATTTTCTAAATCTAAGATAAAAATTGGCGTTCCAGGCATGAAGGAATTTAGCAATATTTTAATTAAAGAAATATATCCTCAAAAATCGGAAATTAATGCTACTCTTAGAAACTTAGAGACAGTCCATTATTTAACAGGGCAGTCATTTGACCCTAAGGTAAATATAAAAATTAATGCAAATGTTGACAATATTATTAAAGACAATAAAATTTTGAAAAATTTTATTGTCTTTATGCCTTTTGCTAGAGGGAAAGATAAAGATTGGGGAATTTTAAATTATCAAAAACTTAGTTCATTATTAAAAGTAAAATATCCAGATTTAAATATTGTTGTTTTGGGTTCAAATAACGATTATGGAAAAATAAAGTCAAGTAATGTTATAGACTTGTGTGGTAAAACAAATATTGATGAACTTGCAAGTATTTTAGTTAAATCTCGTGTTGCAGTTGGCGCAGATACAGGACCTATGCACTTAGCGTCTGTTTTAAGTGTTCCATCAGTTTTTATTTTTGGAATATCTGATATTAATGAAACTGCTCCACATATAGGCAAGTTTTCTTTACTTATAAATGAAAAGAAATCGAAAGATATAAAATCTATAAGTCCTGATATGGTTTTTGATAAGATACTAAAATGGATAAAATAATTTTTTTTCATATGAACCAACTAGGAGATTTGCTTTTTTCTTTGCCAGTTTTAAAAGCTGCTAAAGAAGAGTTAAATTCTCAAAATTATTCTGTAATAAACCAAGGACTAGCTCCTATTTTGGTTGCCTCTGGTTTGGTTGACGGTTTTTTTGATAAAAATATGTATGATACAAAGTTTATAAGAAAGGAAAAATTTAATAGAGCTGTTTTGTTTTCAGAATCTCCGAAATCTTTGTTGCGTGCATTTTTTTCTAAAATAAGAGAGCGAGTTGGTTTTGAAACTGCATCTTTAAATTTTCTTCTAACAAAAAAGGTAAAAAGAACAGTAGTTCCCTCTTTGTTTAATAACAAAGAATTAGGTACAACTATTGGATTAAAAAATATACAAGAAGATTATACACATATAATAAACATTCCTCAAGAAAATATCAATAATGTAATGAAATGGTTAAAAAAAAATAATTTAGATTCTTCAAAAACGATTGCTGTGTCTGTTGGAGCAAGCAAAAAGAGACAAGATAAATGTTTAGAGAATAGTAAATGGGTTAAAGTTATAGATATTTTATCTAAAAAAGGTTTTAGTTGTGTTCTTTCTGGAGCAGAATGGGAGGAAAAGCATTTAAAAAGAATAGTGCAAGAATGTAAAACTAACCCTAAATTATTTATTGTACAGGGAGGCATTTTAGATACTGCTGCATTTTTTAAGAAAAGTAGTTTGTTTTTGGGGATTGATTCAGGGGCTATGCATTTAGCAGCGGCTGTCGGCACAAAATGTGTAGGAGTGTTTGGATACACAGATCCCTTGCAAGTTGGCCCGATGCCTCTTGATAAGCATATTATAATAAAAAGAGATAACATTAGTTTGATAAGTCCAGAAGATATTGTTAACGTAATTTTATAAAAAGTAAAGGGTGGAAAAAATGTTAAAAAAGCAATGTAATGCTTCGGAGTTGCAAATCGAAAGAGCAAAGTTTAAGCCAGTTCTACCTGAGGTTTTGAAGAATGGGTTAAATGGCATGACTATTGTGAAAGGAAAATCAACAAAATCAATAGCTGATCAAGAAAAAGTTAAAGAGCTTTTTAAAAATACTTATGGATTGCCTATAGTTACATTTAAAAAGGGTAAAAATAAAACGTTTAAAAATAAAGCTATTAAAGTGGCTGTTGTTCTTTCTGGAGGACAGGCTCCAGGGGGACATAATGTAATTGCAGGTCTTTTTGATGGTCTAAAGAAAATAAATAAGAAAAATACCTTGATAGGTTATTTAGGTGGTCCATCTGGGATTTTAAACAACAAGTATCAGAAAATTACAGCGGATGTCCTTCGTGATTATAGAAACACAGGTGGTTTTGATTATATACAATCAGGACGTACTAAAATAGAAACGTCTGAGCAATTTTGCTCGACAAAAGATAATCTTGCAATATGTAATGTCAATGCTCTTGTAGTTGTTGGAGGTGATGATTCAAATACAAATGCAGCGATGATAGCAGAATATCTTAAAGAACAGGGAATAGATAAATGCGTTATAGGTATTCCTAAAACAATTGACGGTGATTTGAAAAACAAATATATAGAGACTTCTTTTGGTTTTGATACAGCCACAAAAATTTACTCAGAACTTGTAGGTAACATCTGTAGAGATGCAAATTCTGCACGCAAATATTGGCATTTTGTCCGTCTTATGGGAAGAAGTGCATCTCATATTACTTTAGAAGTTGGTTTTAAAACTCAACCTAATATAGTTTTAATTGGCGAGGAAATTTTAGCCAAAAATATGACTCTTTCAAAAGTCGTTGATGGTATTGTAGATGTTATAGTTAAACGTTCTAAAGCTGGTAAAGATTTTGGTATTATTTTAGTTCCAGAAGGTGTTATAGAATTTATTCCAGAAATAAAAGAATTAATTTCTGCATTAAATGATATTTTGTCAGATAATAAAGATGAGTTTTCTAACTTAGATTCTATGGAAGACAAGAAAGAGTTTGTTTGTAAAAAACTTTCTGAAAAACTATCAGCGTTAATGTTAGAGCTTCCTGTAGGTATTGCTTCTCAAGTTATGTCAGAAAGAGACCCTCACGGCAATGTTTCAGTATCCTTGATAGAAACAGAAAAATTATTAATAGAAATGGTTCGCAAGAAACTTTCAGAATTGAAAAGAGATGGGCAATATACAGGCAAATTTTCAAGCATTACGCACTTTTTTGGATATGAGGGACGCTGTGGTATGCCGTCCAATTTTGATGCAAACTATACATATGCTTTAGGTTACAATGCGGCAATGTTGGTACTTAGCGGTTTTACCGGATACATGTCTTACATACAGCACCTTACAAAACCTACAAAGAATTGGGAATGTGGAGGACTTCCTTTAACAATGATGATGAATATAGAGAAAAGAAGCGGAAAAGAAAAACCTGTTATACAAAAAGCATTAGTAGATTTAAAAGGTAGACCGTTTAAAGAGTTTACTAAAAATAGAGATAAATGGACAATTGGTGAAAATTATCTTTTTCCAGGTCCTATACAATATTTTGGTCCTAAAGATATCACTGAGATGACTACTAAAACTTTACAGTATGAACAAATAAAGAAGTAAACTTGTTTAAACCATTTAGTTAGTTCCTAAAACAAAAACAAAGATAATAATATTTATTACTATCTTTGTTTTATTACCTGACTTGACCGCTTTAAGGAAAAAAAGGGAAAATCACTCATAAAAAAGGTGGTTTGGGGTAGCCCAAACAGTTAGTTTTATATAAAAATATCTGTTTTTTGTTTTTTCTAAAAATGAAGTTGTCCTCTAAACAAGTATATATTATTTTACACAATTAGTGTATATTATAGTCTAAATAGATATTTTAGACTATTATTTATGTTAAGATGTATAATCTTTTATAGTTGAGAATGTGTATTAAATACTTTTATATTATTACTTTTTTTCGGGGGAACCCCAATGGTCAAGTCAGGTTTTAGAACCTGTCTCTGATTTTGTTTAAGGAATCGATATTATTTCAATGTAAAAATACCATCAAATTCGTGAGAATCAATAGATACTTTATCTTTTTCTATACCTTTACTAAGTATAAACAATACATTACCTCCACCTTTAATACTGTAATTATAAGATGTTGGAAGTTTATCTATAGTTAAAGTTATATTTGCTCTAGTGTTTTCTATGTCTAGAGATTTAAAAATTCCACTTGCTTTTACGGGAGTGTCAACACTATCGATTTCAAGCTTTCCATTAAAGTTTGTTATGTTTACATTTCCAGCGGTACTATCTATATCTAAAAGTCCAGAGAACCTATCAATATTAATATTTGCTATTGTAGAATTAATTTCTAAATTAGATGTTTTAGGTACAGTCATATTTATTATTGTTTTATCTGTAATTTCAGAATCAATTAAATAAACATTTAGCTCTTTATCTTTAACAGATATTTGCCTATCTATATTTGGTGACTTATTTGGCGTAATATTAATTGTTATATCGTTGGTATTTGCAGGTTTTATATTTAATGTTCCATTATTTATCACGATGTCTATTTCTTTAATATCTTTTGCTGAAAATGAATATGATTCAGCAAATAAACAACAAGAAAAAATAAAGAAAGATATAACTACAAAAAAACTTTTCATAATATCTCCAATTATTAAATAATATTTTCTAATCGACATATTTTAGTATTTTTTTGTATAACAGTAAAGCTATTCAGGTCTCTATAAAAAGTTTACTATATATCCCTCCTGCGCTTTTTTGGTATTGCTACGTTAAAAATTTATATTTATCCACGATAAATTCTGCATTTTTGCCATGCATTGTTAAAAATCCATAACAATTATACGTTTTAGGATTTTTAGAGAACTGCATTTATGTTTTTAGCTAAAACTAGTCAGCAGGTTATAATATCTATGTGTTATTTTTATTGACACTTTTTAGTATCTTTTTATACAATATGAAAATAAAATAACTTGAAAATATAAGAGGTTTTGATGATAGTACTTACAGGTGGAGCGGGTTTTATAGGCAGTTGCTTTCTTTGGAAATTAAATCAAGAGGGTATAAAGGATATTCTAGTTGTTGATCATCTTGATGGTAGTGAAAAATGGAAAAATTTGTTAGGTAAAAATTATTATGACTATATTCAGAAGAATGACTTTTTTAATGCAGTTATAACCAGGCGAGTCCCAAACCCTGAAGCTATTATCCACCTTGGTGCATGTAGTTCTACAATTTTATTCGATGCGGATTATTATATAAAAAATAATTATGAATATTCCAAAGTTCTTGCTTTATGGGCTTTTGAATTAGACATCCCTTTTATTTATGCTTCATCTGCTGCTACTTATGGAGATGGGAGTAACGGTTATGATGATGACATATCAAAAATAAAAAGTTTGTCTCCTCTTAATATGTATGGTTTTTCAAAACACATGTTTGATTTATGGCTTTTAAATAATAACTATTTGAGTAAGACTACAGGGATTAAATTTTTTAATGTTTTTGGTCCAAATGAATATCATAAAGGTGATATGCGTAGTGTGATATGTAAAAACTATGAAACTGTTTTACATGACGGTTTAATAAAATTATTTAAGTCTTACAATCCTGAATACAAAGATGGTCAGCAAAAAAGAGATTTTGTATATATAAAAGACGTTGTAGAAATTATGTATTTTTTATTTAAAAATCCTTCAAAAACTGGAATATTTAATATTGGGACAGGTAAATCAAGAACATGGAATGATATAGTCAAATCTATGTTTTCTGCTGTGGGAAAAAAAGAAAACATAGAATATATAGATATGCCTGAAACGTTAAAGATTAAATATCAATATTTTACAGAAGCTAAGATGGATAATTTAAGGAAATTAGGATATACAAAACCATTTATGGAATTAGAAGATTCAGTAAAAGATTATTGTAGTTATTTAGAAAAAAAATCTTATTTATAATATATTTTGGGGTGAAAATGAATAGCAAACTTTTGAATCTTATAGACTTTTTTAAAAAACAGTCAGTTTTAGTTATTGGCGATATAATGATTGACAAATTTGTATGGGGGAAAGTTAAAAGGATTTCTCCTGAAGCCCCGGTCCCTGTAGTGGAAGTTACAAAGGAAACGCAAGTATTGGGTGGAGCGGCTAACGTCGCAAATAACATAATAGCCCTAGGTGCTAAAGCTTACATGGTAAGTACAATTGGTAATGATTTAAATGGAAAAGTTCTAATAGAGTTATTTAAAGAAAAAAAAATCAATTCTGATTATTTAGTTTATGATGAAAAAAGGCCTACCATAGTAAAAACTAGAATTATTGCAGTAAGTCAACAGCTTGTTAGAGTTGACAAAGAAGTTAAAGGACAACTCAAACGTTGTACAGAAAACAAACTTATTTCTAGCATAGAGTCGCTTATCCCTAAGGTGGATGCTGTTATAATTTCAGATTATGGTAAGGGTGTTGTGTGTCAAAAAGTTTTAAAAAAGGCAATTGCTCTAGCAAGAAAATACAAAATTCCTGTAACAGTTGATCCTAAAGTGGAGCATTTTAAAAAATATAAAAAAATAACAACAATGACCCCAAATGAGAAAGAAGCAATTGAAGGAATGAATGCAAAAAATATAGAAACAGATTTTGAGGTAGCAAATTTAGGAAAAAGAATTTTAAAGACTTTAAATTCTGAATCTATAGTTATTACCCGAGGTGAAAAGGGTATGACTCTAATTGAGTCAAATAATAAAATTACAAATATTCCAACAAGAGCAAAGGAAGTCTATGATGTTACAGGTGCTGGAGACACTGTTATTTCTACTATGACATTAGCTCTTGGGGCAAAAGCAGATTTATTGACCGCTGCAGAAATTGCAAATTTTGCAGCAGGAATAGTTGTGGCAAAATTAGGTACTGCTACTACAACTCCAGAAGAACTTAAGAATGTTATTGGGAAATTTTATAAATGAAAACAGCTGTTGTTATACCGTCTAGATATGGCTCTAGTCGTTTTCCTGGCAAACCTTTAGCATTAATTGGCAACAAGTTTCTTATACAGCATAGTCTTGAACGAGTAAAGATGTGCAAAGAAGTTGATTTTCTAGCTGTTGCTACTGATGATAAACGTATTTTTAATGCTGTGGAAAACCTTGGTTTTAATGTTTTTATGACTCCAAAAACTTGTCAAAGTGGAACAGATAGAATTGCTTTTTTAGCTAAAAAAAGCTTAAGTAGGTACGATGTATTTATAAATGTGCAAGGTGATGAACCTTTGATAGATCCTGCTCTTATTGATGAACTTGTAAAATCTTTTAAAAAAGACAAAGCTTTGGAATATATAACTGCTGCGTTTAAAATAAAAGATGTTGAGAGTATAAATAATCCTAACGTTGTAAAAGTTGTTTTTGATAAAAAGGGATATGCTCTTTATTTTTCTAGAAGCCCTATCCCGTATAATAGAGACAATATAAAAACTAATTATTATAAACATATAGGTATATACGGATACAAAAGAGACTTCTTGTTGGAGTTTTCAAAAAACAAAAAAACTATTTTAGAAAATACAGAAAATTTAGAGCAATTAAGAGCTTTAGAAAGTGGCAAGAAAATAAAAGTTGTTATTGCAAAGAGTGATTCTGTAGGAGTGGACACTCCAGAAGATATTTTAAAAGTAGAAAAGTGTTTATAAAAGGATATAAATAAAATGCAGAATAAATGTGTTAAGGTTGGCAGGAATATTTTTTTGTCGAACAGCAAGCCATTAGTAATTATAGCAGGTCCTTGTGTTATAGAAAGTGAAAATCATGCGTTTAAAATGGCAGTCAGTTTAAAAAAAATAACTTCACAATTGAAAATCCCTTTTGTTTTTAAGTCATCTTATGATAAAGCTAATCGTTCTTCAGTGCAGTCCTACAGGGGTCCTGGTATTGAGGAAGGATTAAAGATATTAGCTAAAATTAAAAAGGAATTAAAAATTCCTGTGATTACGGATGTTCATTTACCACAACAGGCTGCAAGAGTCGCAGAATTTGTAGATTTTTTACAAGTACCTGCTTTTTTATCGCGTCAAACAGATTTAATAAAAGCTTGCGCTGTTACGGGAAAACCTGTAAATGTAAAAAAAGGGCAATTTTTAGCTCCAGAAGATATGTTCAATGTTATTAAAAAATTTGAAAAGTTTGGAAATAATCAGGTTTCTTTAACAGAAAGAGGTGCATCATTTGGCTATCATAATTTAGTTGTTGATTTCAGAGGTTTAGAAATTATGAAGAATACAAAATATCCTGTTATTTTTGATGCAACTCATAGTGTGCAGCTTCCTGGAGGAGGAGGAACTTATACTGCGGGGAATAGAGAGTTTATAGTACCTCTTTCTAAAGCTGCAACAGCTCTTGGTATTTCTGCGCTTTTTATTGAAGTTCACGATAACCCTAATAAAGCGTTTTCTGATGGGGCAAATAGTTTAGATTTAAAAGATTTTAAAGAATTCATAAAAGCAATTAAAGCAATAGACAAGGTGGCTAAATGTCAAAAAATTTAATAAAAAGTACTCGACCGCAAGTTTGGAAACCAACGTATTCTTGGTATATTAAGGTTTTCTTAACAGTTTTTGTTTTGTTACTTATTTCATTTTTTGTACTAAATATTGTTTTGAAGCCGTATATGAGGAAAATCAATCCAGAATTGACGCCTTGGCTTAATAATAAACAAGTAAGTAGTAGCAACAATGGTTAATATATTAGAGATAGCAAAAAATATTAAGCTTTTAGTTTGCGATGTTGATGGAGTTCTAACAAAGGGAGAAATAATAATTTTTAATAATGGTGAAGAGATAAAGATTTGGAATGTTAAAGACGGAATGGGTTATAATCTTCTTTCAAAAAGTGGACTTAATATTCAAACAGCCTGGATAACAGGCAGAGGGTCATTACAAGTACAAAAAAGAGCAAAAGACATAAAAATAGACTATCTTGTAGAAAATTGCAATGATAAATTGAAAGCTTTAAATGATATGCTGAAAGTTATTGGTTTAAGTTTGTCAGAAGTCGCGTATATTGGTGATGATATTATAGATATATCTATTCTAAAAGTTGTTGGATTTTCGGCATGTCCTAAAGATGCTACTCAAGATGTAAAAAACAATTCTTTGTATGTTTCAGCTTTAAATGGTGGAGAAGGCATTGTAAGAGAGGTTATAGAAATAATTATGAAATCCCAAGGGGTTTGGGAAAAAGTTTTGGATAAATTTTTATGTTGAATTTTACAAAAATTAGAAGGAGATGTTATTATTACGGGGCTTTAATTTTCTCAAAAGCAGTTTTATTTATTCCGTACAAACTTTCAGTAGGTTATTTTAGTAAATTTTTTGGCGTTTTGGCTTATTTGGTTGCCATTGATGGTAAAAACATTGCAAAGAAAAATATAAAACGTTGTTTTCCTCAAAAAACTGATAGCGAAATTAGAAAACTGATCATTGAAATTTTTATTAATGAAGCTAAAAATTTTTTTGAACTTGCATATTTCCCAAAAATGGATTCTAAATTTTTAAATTCTATATCTACAGTTGAAAATGTGGATTTATTAAAAAAAAGTTTAAAAAAAGGTAATGGAGTTCTTCTTGTTAGTGCTCATGCTGGTAACTGGGAAATTGCTGCGGCTTCTATATCTGCATTAGGTTCACCACTTAACGTTGTTGCAAAGAAAATATATATAGATGAACTTAACGATATGCTTGTACATTACAGAGCAAAAAAAAAAGTAAAAGTTATTTTAAAAGAACGTTCTGATACAGGCATAAAGCTTTTAAGAGCTTTGAAAAGAGGCGAGATTATCGCTTTGCTTATAGATCAAGACACAAATGTTCCTGGTGTATTTGTTGATTTTTTTGGCCAAAAAACTTGGACACCTTCAGGACTTGCTGTTATGGCTTTGAAATCTAAAGCAGATATTTTGCTGGTGCTAGATCAGAGGGAAGATAAATATAACCATAAAACTATAATAAAAGGGCCCTTAACAATAGAATCTTCTGGAGATTTTAATACTGATGTTAAAAATCTTACACAAAAAGCTTCTTTGATTTTGGAGAAACATATAAAACAATATCCTTCTCAATGGGTTTGGTTTCATGATAGATGGAAAACAAGACCCAAAGAAGAAAATAACAAATAAGGATATTTTTATGAATAACTTAGAAAAATTAACTTTTGTTTTTATTCTTTTTACTTTTTGTATATTTTTTGGATGTAAAGAAAAAAAAGTTATTATAGAAGAAACTCCTCCCATATCAGAACAAACAATAGAAAAATTCACTGTTACTCAAACAAGAGAAGGTAAATTAAAAATGATTTTAGAAGCAGAATCTGCAACAATTAATGAAGAAAATCAAATTGCTAATTTAAAGTTGCCTATTATAAAGTTTTATAATAATGGAGAGTATGTTTCTACTCTTGTTGCTGAAAAAGCAAAAATAAATATGGAAACATACGATATAGAGGGTTTTGGTGAGTGTACCATAGATACTGCATATAATGAGCAACTTCAAACCACAGATTTAATGTATAATGCTTCTGAAGAGTTGATATATAGTACTCAAGATGTCAAAATCACAAAGCCAGGTCAAAAAATTTATGGTACAAGCTTTCAGTCTGACACAAAATTAGATGATATCGTAATAAAAAATCAAAGGACAGAAATTGACCAAGTTTAATATTCTAATTGTTGCTTTTTGTTTTTACGAGGGGATTTGTTTTGCAGACCAATTATCAGCAAAAACTGTTATAACTGGCGATACAATGGAAATAAAAAATGAAGGGAAAGTAACTATTTCTAAAGGGCATTCTGTAGCTATTAATAAGAATAGTGTTGTAAATGCTGACGAAATGTCTTACGATAAAGAAAAATCTTTAATTTTAGCTAAGGGCAATGTTAAACTATTTTCTAAAACTCAAGATTTAGAGTCTGTTGAAGTTTATGGCCAATATTCAAATTACAATCCAAATATTCAAAAGGGAAAAATTTGGGGTAATGTATTAGTAAAATATTTTGTTAATAATTCTACGTCTCCTTTAGTTTTACGTGCAAAAGAAATTTATATAGATAAAAATAAACAAGTTTTAGATGCGCGCAATGATGTTGTGGTTATAACTTCTTCTGGGACGATTCATGCTGATAATGGTAGATTTGATAAAAAAACTTTAGGGACTATTTTTAAAAAAGACAATAAAAAACCTGTAGCCCATGTTTTAAATGATGGGAAAGAAGAAACATATGAGGCAGATGAAATGATTTTTTTTAGCTCTAAAAAAGGTGGCCAGAAAATAGTTATGAAGGGTTCTGTTTTAGGAAAAATTAAAATGGAAGATAAAAAAGATGATATTAAAAACTGAAGAATTATTTAAAAAATATAAATATAGAATGGTTGTAAATGGTATAAGCATAAATGTAAAACGAGGCGAAGTTGTGGGCCTTTTAGGTCCAAATGGGGCAGGTAAAACAACGACGTTTTATATGACAGTGGGCATTATAAAGCCTTATGATGGTAGTGTGTACTTAAATAATGATGAAATAACAGATTGGCCCATGTATCAAAGAGCAAGAGCAGGCATTGGTTATCTTTCTCAAGAGTCGTCTATATTTCGCGGTCTTAGTGTTGAAGATAATTTGTTTGCTATAGCTCAGATGTTGCCAATTTCAAAGGCCCAACGAGAAGAAAAAGTAAATGTATTACTTTCAGATTTTGGTCTTACAAAGTTACGCAAACAATTGAGTACAACTTTGTCTGGAGGGGAAAAAAGAAGGTTAGAAATTGCAAGAGCTTTGATTACAGACCCTAAATTTTTACTTTTAGATGAACCTTTTGTTGGTATTGACCCTGTTACGGTTGACGATATTCAAAAAATTATAAAGGATTTAAAAGAAAGGGGATTGGGAATACTTATAACAGACCATAATGTAAGAGAGACTCTTGAAATTATAGATAGAGCTTATATAATTTATGAAGGTAAAATTTTACTTGAAGGGACTGCTTATGATTTACTAAATAGCCCAAAGGCTAGGAAAGTTTATCTTGGTGACAACTTTAAAATGTAATGTAACATTGAAAGATTATAAACAAATTTTGTATATTTACGTACTACAAAGGAGATGAAAATGCAGATTAACATTACAGCTAGACACCTGAAGTTGACAGATGCTATTGATTCTTATGTACGCAAAAAGATTTCAAAATTTGGTAAGTTTTATGACGGAGATGATGTCTATTCACATGTGATTCTTTCAGTAGAAAAAAATAGACAGATAACAGAAATAGTTTTCCATATAGGGAAAATTTCATTTAGAGCAAAAGATCAATCGGAAGATTTATATGCATCAATAGACTTAGCTTCAGACAAACTTGAAAAACAACTCAAAAAACACAAAGAAATTTCAAAAGATCATAGAAAAGAGATATCAAAAGAACATGTAAACTTAGAGGAGATTTTTTCTTATGATGTTATGGATGATTCTATAACAAAAATTGCTGAGATAAAACGTTTTGATTTAAAACCTGTAAGCATAGAAGAAGCTATTGGTCAAATGGATAATCTAGGATACAGAGTTTATATGTTCAAAGACGGACAAAAAGATAAAATATGCGTGCTTTACAGGAATGATAGTGGTTCAATAGTTCTTTTAGAACCTAATGAAGTAATGTAGTAAAAAATAGGAGATACTCAGATGAAAATTATGGATTTTTTAAAACAAGATGCTATTATTGTTGATTTAAAAGCAACAGATAAAAAGGCAGCAATAATTGAATTAGTAGATAATTTAGAGAAAACAAAAAAAGTAAAAAAAGCTGATGAAATTATAAATGTAGTTTTGGAAAGGGAAAAATTAGGGTCAACAGGAATTGGTCAAGGTGTAGCTATTCCTCATGCTAAGACTGATGTATTGTCAGAGCAATTGGGAGTTTTAGGGATATCTCGTAAGGGAATAGAATTTAACTCTTTAGATGGGGAATTAGTCCATATAATTTTTCTTCTAGTAGGACCTGTAGAAGTGGTTGGTCAGCACTTAAAAGCGTTATCTAAAATCTCAAGATTATTTAAGGATAAATTTTTACGCCAAGCTATAAGAGAAGCTAAGACGACAGAAGAAGTTGTAAAAATTATACAACAAGAGGATGTATATTAAAACTGATGGATATACAAACTCTCCTTACTGAAAAAGCCAAAGATTTTAAACTTAAGCTTTTAGTAGGTCAAGGAGGCTTAAACAGAAAGATTTCAGTATCTGCTTTGAACAGGCCAGGTCTAGCCATCGCTGGTTTTTTTGAACATTTTCCATATGAACGTATACAGATTATAGGTATAATAGAATATACATATTTACAATCCTTAAGTTATGATAAACAATTGGATATTTTAAATAAAATTTTTTCTCATGAGAAATCGGCAGGTTGTATTTTAACAAGAAACTTAAAACCTACTGATGCAATGGTCAAAATTTTTTCTGATTTGAATATTCCTCTTTTAAGTACGGAATTAAAATCTTCTGCATTTATTGAAGATATGAGATATTATTTAGATGGGAAACTTGCTCCCTCAATTTCAATACATGCTGTTATGATAAATGTTTATGGACTTGGGGTTTTAATTGTTGGAAAATCTGGAATTGGAAAATCTGAATGTGCTATAGAGTTGGTAAAAAGAGGGCATAAGTTTGTTGCTGATGATGTTGTAAACATAAGAAAACGTTCTGGACGAATTTTAGTAGGTAGTGGTTTAGAGGTTACTAAGCATCTTATGGAGATAAGAGGCATAGGAATAATAGATGTTAAAAAGTTATTTGGTATAGGTAATATTTTGGATGAGTCTAAAATAGAACTTATAATAGAATTGGAAGAGTGGGAAAACTCAAAAGAATATGAGAGAATAGGTTTAGCGGACTCTTATACTGAATATTTAGATGTAAAGATCCCAAAAGTTGTACTTCCTGTAGCGCCAGGTCGTAACCTTGCTGTTTTAGTTGAAATTGCAAGTTTAAATCAAAGGTTTAAAGATAAAGGTTATTTTACTGCTAGAGATTTAGATGATAGGTTACAAAAAGAGATTAATAAAGGGTCTCTCTAAGAACTCTAGAAATAGTTTATGACTAAATTGTATATAATTTCAGGAATGTCTGGTGCTGGTAAAAGTCAAACGCTTAAAATTTTTGAAGATTTTGGGTTTGAGTGTATTGACAATATGCCTATTACAATGGTTCAGTCTTTTTTAGATGTTTGTCTTAAACATAAAGATAGATATAAAAATGTTGCAATTACTATTGATTCTAGATTAGGTAAAGATCTATCTCAGTTTAAAAATATTCTTCTTGTTTTAAAAAATAAAAAAATTAAATATAAGGTTATTTTCCTAAACGCTTCTGATAAAGCTTTGTTAAGGCGTTATTCAGAAACACGTCGTAGACATCCTTTAGGCAAGTCTGTTTCTTTGGGCATATCTCTTGAGAGAAAAATTATAAAAGATGTTTTTGAAGTTGCAGATGAAGTTATAGACACTTCTGCTTTAACTATAGGTGAGTTAAAAAGAACTATCTCAGTAGTCGCAAAAATTAATCAGTCTGGAAAGCAATATCTGAATATATCTGTGGTTTCTTTTGGATACAAATATGGGATTCCTAATGATGCAGATATCGTATACGACGTACGTTTTATAACAAATCCAAATTATGTATATGATTTAAAATACAAAACAGGTCAAAATAAAGCTGTTAAAAAGTATATAGAAGAGCAAAAAGAATTTAGGGTTTTTTTTAGCAGATTTTCTAAATTACTAACATTTACTTTGCCATACTATATAAAAGAAGGTAAAAGTTACTTGACTATTGCAATTGGTTGTACTGGTGGTAGGCATAGATCAGTTTTTATTGCAGAAAAACTCATGACTTTTTTAAAAAATCATAAATATAAAGTGAAACTAAACCATAGAGATATACTGCAAAGTAAGTAAAATTACTTCTTTTATCATTGGAGAGTAATTGTGATTAAAATTGCTGTAGTAGCACATGGAAACCTTGCTAAATCTCTAGTTGATGCGGCAGAGCTTATAGTTGGTAGTCAAGAAAATCTTTACGCTATTTCTAATGGAAAAAATGGTAGTCTAGAATATTTGCAAGATAAAATAAAAAATTTTTTAAGTGATGTAATAGATAAAGATGGTATTTTAATACTTACAGATATGATGGGTGGTAGTCCGAACAACGCTTCTTGCAAAATGCTTGATACTTTTAATGTTGAAATTATTTCAGGCGTAAATCTTCCCATGTTATTATCTGCGATTTTTGCGAGTAAAAATGCTGAAAATATTTTACAATTATCCCAAAAAGTTTTTACTGAAAGCAAGAAAAGTATAATTAATGTTAGAAAGATTTTGTTTGAAAAAAATATGTTATCAAGAGAGTAAGATAGTGCCAATATCTTTGTTTAGAATAGATGACAGACTTGTTCATGGTCAGGTAGTTCAGGGGTGGCTTAAAGCTGTCTCTGTAGATATCCTTTTAGTAGCTTCGGATGTTGCAGCTCAAGATAAAATACAGCAAATGGTTATGGGAATGGCTGTTCCAAGCGATGTAAAACTTAAAGTAAAGAGCCTTAAAGATGCAGTCAATATTTTAAGTAGGATTGACAATAAAACTAGTGTTATGGTTTTGGTGGCAAGTCCAAGAGAAGCTTTTTATATATTAGAGCAGGGAATAAAGTTTAATTCTTTAAATATTGGAGGGATGCACTTTTTTGATGGTAAGAAACAGATTTTAAGCAATGTGTGTGCTGATAATACGGATATAAAATTTTTATATAAAATTTACCAAAGAGGAATTGATCTAGAACCAAGAATTTTACCAAATGATGAGAGATTAAATATTATACCTTTAATAGAAAAGGAGTATCTAGCTTTATCTGAGGTGGGCAAATGAGCAAAGTTAAGTTTATTTTTTGTACACATAATCACCAGCCAATTGGTAATTTTGGTTGGGTATTTGAAAAAGCTTATCAGTTATCTTATAAACCATTTTTAAATATTATATCTAAACATAGTGATATAAAATGGAACTTGCATTTAAGTGGAATTCTTTGGGAGTATTTAGAAAAAGAGCATAAGGAGTATGTTAAGAATATTAAAGACCTTGTTGAAAATAAAAAGATAGAAATACTATCTGGTGGATATTTTGAACCTATAATGTCTTCTATTCCAGATAGAGATAAACTTGGCCAAATAGAAAAATTAACAAAATATTTAAAAGATAAATTTGGATCAAATCAAGCAAATGGTATGTGGCTTGCAGAAAGAGTTTGGGAGCCGTCTATGGCAAAAATTTTTGCTAAATCTAATATTAAATATACGGTTTTAGATGATTGCCACTTTGCAAATGCAGGTTTTAATATTGACAAATTAAATGGTTACTATACAACAGAAGAAGAAGGTTATAAATTAAATATATTTCCTATAAGTCAAAAAATGAGATATTTGATCCCTTTTTCTAATGTAGAGGAGACAATTGAATATTTTAAATATTTAATAAAGGAGAGCCCTATAGAGGATCCTGTCGTTGTTATGGCAGATGATGGTGAAAAATTTGGAATGTGGCCCAGCACATATAAACATGTTTATGAAAATAAATGGTTACACAATTTTTTAACTGCATTAGAAGATAATTCAGATATTGTAGAAACTGCAACTTTTAGTGAAATTTTAGAATTAAAGAAATCGTCTCAAAGAATATACTTGCCGTGCTCTTCTTACTTTGAAATGTCTCAGTGGTCATTACCATTTGATCAACAAGAAAATTTTGAAAAAGTTTTAAGTAGGAATACTTGTGATATTGAGGCCAAAAAATTTTTACGAGGTGGATTTTGGAGAAATTTCCTTGTAAAGTACGAAGAAGTAAATAATATGCATAAAAAGATGTTATATATAAGTGACAAATTAGAATATTTAAAAGAGAATGATAAAAAAAGCTTTAAAAAAGCAAAAGATTTTTTATATGCAGGACAATGTAATTGTGCGTATTGGCATGGGGTTTTTGGAGGCGTTTATCTTCCACATTTGAGGAACTCTATTTATAGTAATATTATAAAAGCCGAAAATTGTTTTAATAAATCTATGTTCAAAAAGCCTTTTTGGAATATTTTTGACATAAATTGTGATAATCAAGATGAGTGCTTGTATGAAAGTAAAACACAAAATATTTATGTGTCTGCATATTGTGGCGGCTCCATTTTTGAATGGGATGTTTTTAAAATTAATTACAATCTGTTGGATGTATTTACAAGGCGCTATGAGCCTTACCATAAAATGCTAAAAGAAAATATTGATAAAGCTGTGATAGCAGATGATAATTCACAAGTGCAAAGCATACACAATGATGTTGTTAAAGTTAAAGAATTCGGATTAGAGAAATATCTTGTATATGATAATTATAAAAGAGCATCCTTAATCGACCATTTTTTTTTATGTGATGTAGAATACGATGCTTGTGTTTTTGGGAATTATCAAGAAAAAGGTGATTTTGTGTCAGGTAAATATGAAGTAAAATTAGTTAATATGAGAAAGTTTTTAAAAAAGCAGGCAAAGCTTAGCTTATGTCGTTATGGTAATGTTGATGGGAAGAACGTGAAGCTTGTTAAAGAAATTTTTCCATTAATAAATGGTTATCATGTGGATTACTCTATAAAAAATAATTGTAGTGATAATTTTGAAATTTATTTTGCGCCAGAACAAATGTTTGCTTTTTCTGCCAAAACAGGAGATGATGCGGGCCATTTAAAAAATGTTGAAGTATGGAAAAGGTATGATGATTATCTCAAAATAGAAGTTGAACTTAAATTGTCTGAAAAATGTGATTTGTTTGTTTACCCAGTGGAGACTGTTATCAATTCTGACAATGGTTATGAAAGAACATATCAGGGAACAGCTGTTATTCCATTAGTTAGGTGTAGCATAGAGCCAGGCAAAGATAGAAAATTTTCTATGGAAACAGTTGTAAATTTTAAATAGTGGTTTTAGAGACACTCAAGTGTATAGGTGACCTATGACAGACAGTATATTTTTTTATGCTTTAGTAGGTGCGTTTTGTAGTATGGATATAACTTTTTTTGGACAATTTATGATTTGTCGACCCATATTTTGTGCTCCTATTGTGGGCTACTTTATGGGAGATATTAATACAGGACTTTGGATAGGTATGATTGTAGAATTGCATTGGATAAATGCTATTCCAATGGGAGTGATAGTTCCAGTTGATGTTTCTCTAATTAGCATTTTGTCTACTTTTTGGGCTTGCAGGTATTTTATTGGAATGCAAGAAGCAGCAGTTTTTGCTTTAGTTTTAGCTGTTCCTTTTGCGTATTTTTATAGAGATATGGACATTTCTGGGAGAAATTTTAATATTAAAATTATGCATTTTATTGAAAATGGTATAAAAAATCAAAAATATTTGCGAATGTATGCAGGTATATATTTTGGTTTTTTTCTTTTTACAGCAAGACTATTTTTGTTTTATTTGTTTGCTATGTATGTTGGAGGGATAATATATTCGGGTCTTTATTTGCAACTTTCTCAATTTATTATTTTAGGTTTAAGAAATGCTTGGTATTTGCTCCCAGTAGTGGGTTTTGCCTTAGTTATAAAAGAATTTAATATCTTTAGAAAACTTTTTTGTAAGGAACTTTAAGATGATTAAAGTATATTTAAAAATGTTTATAAGATCTTTTTTTCTTCAAGCATTATGGAATTTTGAAAGAATGCAAAACATAGGTTTTATTTATATCTTAAAGCCGTTTTTAGATAAAGTTTATTTAGATGATAAATCTAAGCAAGAAGCCTTAATGAGACATGCAGGTTATTTTAATACTCACCCATACATGGCAAATTTATTAATTGCTATAGTTGCAAGCTTAGAAAAAGATAAAAGTGAAAATAAAGAGGATACGATTAATATAAGTAGCATTAAAAATCAAATGGCAGGACCACTAGCAGCTATTGGTGATTCATTATTTTTTGGCACGTTAAGACCTTTAGTAGCTTGTTTTAGTATTTTAATTATGTTGCTCTTTATGAAATTTCTAGATCAGAATTTTCAAAAGTATGCGATTTTTGTCCCTATTATTTTTATTATTACTTATAATATTTTTCATATAGCTTCTAGAGCTTGGCTTATGTTTATAGGATTTAAATTTAATAGAGACAGTTTATCTATAATATCAAGTGTTAAAATTTTAATGCCTATAATAAAATATATTGGATTTTTTATTTCTACAGTTGCGTTATTTGTGTATTTGCTGATTTTTAAATCTAGCCCTATAAGTAGTTTGTTTTTTGGAAGTAAAGAAAATGACTTAGCTATATATATAATAGTTTTTTTGTTTTCAATAATTTTTAATAGATTTGGAGTAGTTTTTTTAATTTATAGTGTAATAATTATATGTTCTTTAATATCATATTTAAGGATTTAAAAATGAAAGAAAAAATTATTACAGTTTCTAATAAAATGGGCTTGCATGCAAGACCTGCGGCTATGCTTGTTCAAGTTGCAAGTAAATATCAATCTTCTGTGAAAATTATAAAGGATAACTTTGACATAGATGCAAAGAGTATTATGGGAATTATGACTTTAGCTGCAGGACAGGGAAGTCAACTTAAATTTGTGGCAGACGGACCAGATGAAAATGAAGTTTTAACTGAGCTTGAATGTTTGTTTAAGTCTAATTTCAGTGAATAAAAGGAAATTAAAATGTCAAAACTGGAAAATATCATTTTAAAAGGGATCACAGCTTCTGGAGGTGTTAGTGTAGGAAAAGCGTTTCTTTTAGACGACGATGATATTTGTTTGATTTATAGAGAAATTCCTAAAAATGCAAGAGAAAATGAAAAGAAACGCTTTGATGATGCGATTGAGAAAACAAGACAAGAATTTAAAGAAATTTATAATAAAATTAATGATATTTTAGGTGAAAATTATGCTCATATAGCAGATACTCATATTTTGATTTTAGATGATATGAATATGAGAAAAGATGTTTATAAGCTTATAGAAGAGGGTAGTAATGCAGAATATGCAATATTTAAAGTAATGGATAAGGTTATTCGTTCTTTTGAGTCAATTAAAGATGACTATTTTAAAGAGAGAAAAGTTGATATTCAAGAAGTTGCTAAAAAGATTTTAACGAATTTACTTGGAAAACGAAAAAGGAGTTTTAGAGATTTAAAAGAAAATTCTATAGTTGTTGCTCATAATTTGACCCCTGCAGACACTGTTACAATAAAAGAAAAACTAATCAAAGGTTTTATTACAGATGTTGGTGGAAAAACTTCACATACTGCTATTATGGCACAGGGATTGGGTATACCTGCTGTTGTTGGTTTAAAAGTTGTATCTTCTCAAATAAAAACAGGTGATACAATAATACTAAATGGAAATACTGGTGAAGTGATATTAAATCCGTCTGCTGAGTTATTAGAAAAGTATCAAAAAGAATATGATAGGCAGAATGAAGTTATAAAAGAGCTAAAGAAATTAAAAGATTTACCTATTGAAACGTTAGATAAGCGTAGTGTATTAATTTTTGCAAATATTGACAATCCTGATGAAGTATCTTCTGTTTTAAATAATGAAGCAAAAGGGATAGGTCTTTATAGAACAGAATTTATGTATTTTAACCGCAATAGTATTCCATGTGAACAGGAACATTTTGAGGCGTATTATAGAGTTGTAAAAGAAATGTCAGGATATCCTACAACTATAAGGACTGTAGATTTGGGTGGAGATAAGCTTGCAAAGTTTGGACTCTTAAAGCTTGGACGAGAGCAAAATCCATTTTTAGGGTTAAGGGCTATAAGATTATGTCTTAAATATCCTGATGATATTTTTATTCCTCAATTGAGAGGTATTTTAAGAGCTTCTGCTTTTGGAAAAGTAAGACTTATGTATCCTATGATATCAGGTCTTGATGAGCTTCGTGATGCAAATAAAATACTTCAAGATGTCAAACAAGACTTAAGAAAAACTAATATAAGTTTTGATGAGGATATGGAAGTTGGCACAATGATAGAAATACCATCTGCGGCTGTTATTATGGACATGATAGCTAAAGAAGTAGATTTTGTTTCAATAGGGACTAATGATTTGATACAATATACTTTAGCAGTTGATAGAATAAATGAAAACGTTGCTAATATCTATAATCCTATGCATCCTGCAGTTTTGAGGCTTATAAAGCATATTATAGATAATGCTCATAAAGAAAAAATAGAAGTTGGTATGTGTGGTGAAATGGCAGGAGATCCATATTATACGCCTATCCTTTTAGGATTTGGTCTTGATGAGTTTAGTGTATCGCCATTTCAAGTTCTTAAAATAAAAAAAGTTATATGTGGCGTATCTTTTGAACAAGCAAGAGCAATATCAGCTAAAATTTTAAAATGTGGAGATAAAGAATCCATTTCAAAAATAGT
This sequence comes from Candidatus Endomicrobiellum cubanum, assembly GCA_031269735.1. GTDB lineage: Bacteria > Elusimicrobiota > Endomicrobiia > Endomicrobiales > Endomicrobiaceae > Endomicrobiellum > Endomicrobiellum cubanum. The sequence continues at coordinate 31,441 of JAISYS010000049.1, forward strand.
GAGTGCGATACAAATGATCTAAAAATAAATTTTGTCAGGTATACAATTTTAAGATTTAAAGGAAATTTTTATGGAAAATATTATAGATAATTGTCCTAAAGAAATTGAATCTGTTGTAGCTATGTTACGTAATTTTTCACCATCTAATCCAATAGAAAATGCTGTTATATATTTTTGGGAGAGCCATAATAAGCATTCTGATGAAAAGATGAAAACACAAGCTACAGCTGACTTAATTTATAAAGAATTTGATCTACTTTCTTGTGAAAAATACGAAGTACGTACAGGATATTTAAATCGTTGGAATTATATGCCAAAACCTTTAGAAATATGCACTAAAGACGAAATAGAAAAAGCTATAATTAGAGGTAAAGAAGAAGAATCTGAATGGCTTAATAGATGCCAACCTGATTTTACAGATTTTATAAAGAAAGATTGGCAAGATTGTATATCTGGAGAGAAAAATCCATACTATGAGAGTTGCAAAAATCTTGTTATTAAAAAGATAAATAATGATGAAATTTTTGCTAATGCTTTTAGTAAAAGTGTTGATGAATTTTTATCTACTCATAATACTGACAGAATAAATTGTAATTCATATATTATAGAAGAAACTTCATGGATACTTACGCTTCCATTGTTACATTTAAATAAGCCTATATATTTGGTACACATCGGAAGTGCTAATAGTGCTGTTGTAGCAATGTTTCATCATTTCTCAAATCTTCAAAAAGCAGTAAAGTGGTTATCTCCTCGCTTTAGTGTAAGTAAATTTCAAAATGCTTCTGAATTTTTGTTGGATTATAGAAATGCTTTACATGTCGGGCACTCATATGCGGTTGAAAATAGACAAATTGTACAAGAAGTAAAAATTTTTAAGAAACAAAAAGAGCAAAATTTAAAAAATTCAGAAAAATTATTGAAAAATGAGTCTATAAAAAATAATTTATTGAGTTCTATCATTGATGAAATACCGTGTCATGTGTATTGGTTGGATTGTAATAATGTTTATCAAGGCTGTAATTATATGCAAGCTAAAACTTTAGGATTGACTTGTTCTGTTGATATTATTGGAAAAACTAATTATGATTTACATAGTGTTGATGAAGCAAATAAGTTAAATGAGATTAACTATGCTGTTATGAGCACAGGTCAATATAGTGAGAGTGAAGATACAATTTCTTTAGATGGCCAATTTAAAAAGTTTTTATCGAAAAAAACACCTCTTTTCGATGCGGGAGGGAAAGTTATTGGATTGTTAGGAGTCTCTTTTGACATAACAGATAAAAAAAGAGCAGAAGAGTTGGAGAAACAAAAAGGATTATATGAAATAGCAAAGGGAGTAGCACATGACATATGTTCGCCACTAGCAGCATTAGAGATGGTAGAATATAT
>JAISYS010000050.1 GCA_031269735.1 Candidatus Endomicrobiellum cubanum
GATGGTTCTGCTGGTAATTCCATTTCTGCCCTTCTTAAACTTAGTTATAAGTTAGGATTAACCTAGCTCCCTTTGGACACCATTTTTAGGAAGCACGGTGTTATCCTTTCCTCCTTCTCCTTCTCCTTCTTTCCTTCTTGTTGGGGGATTGTAATCGGAAAGGGTATCTGACTTTTTTATAATCAGAAAAAATATTTTTAATAAAATTTTCGTTTATTTCTAAATTTTTTATTTCTTTTATTTTTGCAAGCAAAAAATCTAAATCATGCGTTTTTTGCAGTTCCCATCCGTTTTCTATTAAATAAGCTTTAAAATATTTTTCTATTGCTTGTTGACAATGAAAAACAATATCTCTCGTTGGCCAAAATTCGCTTATAGTACAGAATTTGTATTTAATACTTTTATATTATTGGGGGAGACTCTAATGTTCAAGTCAGGGAATATAATACTTTATTGTTATAAAAATATGTGTAGTATAGTTATTCTATTTCCAGTTTCATGTCTAAGTCTGCTATCATTTGTCTATCTGCGATGATATCTCTCCCTGTTGTTGTGAGATACCCTCCAGTCATAATTCCGTTTGCTCCTGCTTGAAAAATCCAGGATTGTAAATCTCTTTATTTTAAAGATGGTAAACAACAATATACAAGAAATCGGGCAGGTGCTATTATTACTGAATATTGTTGGAGTGGTTCAAAACTAGTGTATTCGTTTGATAAGACCAATACATAAATAATACCTCCTTTTACTCTAGTGTGTACGTTATATTGTACATATAATCATTTGTCATGCCAATGTATTTGTATTGCAAAATAAAAAGATGTAATTGGTAAGAATTATTCTGTTTCTAACTGCATATCTAAGTCTTTTATCATTTGTCTGTCTGCGATAATGTCTCTTCCATTTGTTGTGAGATAGCCTCCAGTCATCATTCCATTTGCGCCTGCTTGGAAGATCCACGATTGTAAGTCTCTTAAATGCATTTCTCTTCCACCGCAAACCATAATATCTGGAGTTTTTAGAATTATTCTAAAAATTGCTATTGTTTTTAAGATTTCTAACGGTTTTAGTGCAGGTAGATGTTGAAGAGCTGTACCTTTTATTGGCATAAAGAAATTCATTGGAACACTATCTGAGCGGATTTCTTTTAATGTAAATGCTAAGTCTACTCTATCTTTTAGACTTTCGCCTATTCCAAAAAGGCCTCCACAGCAGATCTTAAAGCCGTATTTTTTTGCTTTTTTTAAGGTTTCAATACGTTCTTGATAAGAATGTGTTGAGCAAATATTTGGATAAAAATTCTCAGAAGTTTCAAGATTATGGTGTATTTTTGTTATGCCAGAATTTTTAAGTTTTATAAAAGTTTTATCAGGTATTTTGCCTATAGAAACGCCAAGTTGCGATACTTTAGTATGTTCTTTAAACATTTGGCAAAGTCTTTCTATTTCTTGATTGTTTAGAGAGTTTCCACTAGAAACAATACCAAAACAACCTACATTTTCTAAAGCCTTGTAAGAAGCTTCTTTGATTTTATTATTATCTAAAAGAGGATAAACTTTAACATTTGTTTTATTAAAAGAAGACTGTGCGCAAAATTTACAATCTTGACCGCATTGTCCGGACTTTGCATTAATTATGGAACAAACTTTTACGTTATTCCCCTTATATTTTCTTCTAATTTTAGAAGACATAAAAAGTAAATTTTCTATATCTAGGTTAAAAAGAGTTAATGCATCATCTTTAGATATCTGTTTGTCATTGATAATTTCAAGCATCAAATTGTCCATTATATATTTCCCCATATGTAAAGTTGATTTTTAGATATGTTCTCTAATTAACAAATTATATAACAAACAATGAGTTACGTCAACTTTATAAATTATAAAGTTGACGTAACTCATTGTTTGTTTACAGAAGTTGTTTTAACTTTCTATTTTAATTTTAACGGTTTTGGATTTTACTATAGATTTTATTGCATTAATTTCTTTAAGAGATTTTTTTAAGTTTTCACATAATGTTTCATGAGTTATTATTATGATGTTTGTATAACTGTTATCACATATTTCTGGTTGAGAGAGACTTGCTATAGATACTTTATATTTTCCCAGAATGCCTGAAATTTTTGATAAAACCCCTGGTTTATCAGCTACAGCAAATCTTAGATAGTAATGAGCTTTGCTCTTTCCGAAGTTGAGAATTTTAATCTTTTTGTTTTTATCGTAAATTACGTCAGAAACAATGCCAGCAGTGTTTGTAACTATAAATTTTGATAGATTTATAATATCTGAAACGACAGCACTTGCTGCAGGTAGTTGTCCAGCGCCTTTTCCGTAAAATAATATATCTCCAGAATCTTTACCTGTTATCATGATGCCATTGTATTCATTTTCAATAGTTGCAAATGTATGATCGTGACTAACAAGACAAGGTTGTACGGATAAGTCTATTCCATTTTTAGTTTTTTGTGCAGAGCCAATCAATTTTATATCATAGCCAAAATTTTTTGCTATCAATACATCCTTAATATCTAAATCTGAAATTCCAGTTACTGATATATCTTTAACTTTTATCCAACCACCCCATGCAAGTGATGATAAAATTGCAAGCTTATTAGCAGTATCAGTCCCGTTTACGTCAAAAGAAGGGTCAGATTCTGCAAAACCTGCAGCCTGTGCATTTTTTAAAGCGGTTGCATACGAAACACCATTTTTTGTCATTTCACTTAAAATAAAGTTTGTAGTTCCGTTTAAAATACCTTTAATTTCTAGAATTTCTTCGGATGCAAGTCCGTCACTTAAACCCTGTACTACTGGTATTACACCACCTACAGATGCTTCATAATATATTGATTTTTGGAAATCTTGTGCTGTTGTAAAAATTTGATCCCAATATTTTGCAAGTACCGCTTTATTTGCGGTTACAATATTTTTACCAGCTTTTAGAGATTCTATTATTATTGTTTTAGCAGGTTCATACCCTCCAATAAGTTCAACTATTAGATCTATTTGGGGATCTTTTATAATATCTTTAAAATTTTTAACATAAAGTTCAGGTTTGTCTATTGGGTTTAAATCGCAAATAGATTTTACTTGTATAGCTTTCCCAACTTTTCTTAATGCTATTTTTTTGTTCTCTTCTAAAATTTTTACAACACCTTTGCCTACAGTACCGTATCCTATTAAACCTACATTAATAAATTTTTTTTCCATAAATTTTCCTAATCTACCTCAGTGTCTATCTAAAAACCTTATATATAATTTTTTGTAAATTTCCCTATGCGAAGCAATGCATCATGAAATCTTTTGTCGTGTGTTACCAAAGACATTCTTATATAACCTTCACCATGTTTACCAAACCCTATACCAGGAGACACTACAAGTCCAGTATCTTTTACTAATTTTTCTGCGATACTTAGAGAGCTTTCTTTAAGCATTTTGTCTGGGAGTTTTGCCCAAATATACATTGTGCCTTTTGTAGGGTTTACATTCCATCCAAATTTTTTAAGACCATAAACCATCTTTTTCATTCTTCTTTCATAAGTTTTTGAGAGCTTTCTTACATAGTCTTGAGAACCATTTAATGCCGCAACTCCTGCAAGTTGTATAAACATTGGTGCGCCATAGTCTAGAAATGATTTAAATTTTTCTAAAGGGTAAAGTAATTGTTTTGCTCCACAAACCCAGCCGAGTCTCCACCCGGCCATATTAAATGTTTTTGAAAAAGAATGAAATTCTAAAGCAACATCTTTTGCTTCAGGAAACTCAAAAATGGATGGAGCATAATAATCACCAAAAGTAAGTTCGCAATAGGCATTATCTGAAACAAGTAAAATATTGTATTTTTTACAAAACTTTATTGCTTCTTTCCAGAAATTGGTGTCTTCAACTACTGCAGCAGTAGGATTATTTGGATAGTTTAAGAACATTATTTTTGACTTTCTAGCTATGCTTTCTGGGATTTTTGTAAAGTCAGGTAAAAACTTATTTTTTTCTAAAAGCGGCATAAAATGTATCTTTGCACCGACTAAAGATACTCCATTAAAATGTACAGGATATGCTGGATCACATACTAAAACGTAATCTCCAACATTTAAGTATGACATGCATAAATGAGCTATACCTTCCTTAGAACCTATTAATGAAAGAACTTCATTTTCTGGATCAAGATCTACACCAAAGCGACGAGTCATCCATTCTGTTATTGCTTTTCTAAACTTTGGTATTCCTTTAGCTTGTGGATATTTATGCGTATTTTTATGATGTTTTATTGTGTCACACAGTCTTTCTACAATGTGGTTTGGAGTTGGTAAATCTGGATTTCCCATTCCAAGATCTATAACATCTAAATTTTTATCGTATGCTTCTTTTTTTAATTGATTAATTTTTGTAAAAAGATATGGCGGCAATTTTGCTAAATTGTTGGAAATTTTTATGTTTGTCATAATATTTAAATTCTTTTTGTAAATTTATTTATATAATTTTTCTAAGAGTAGTAGTAGGTTTAAAAGACACCTTTTTGCCAGGAGGAATTGGTATTACTTCTCTTGTTTTAGGATTACGTCCCAACCTTTCCTTTCTAGATTTTGCTCTAAAAGATCCAAGTCCAGATAGCGAGATTACTTCTCCATTTTTTAAAGATGTTTGAATTACTTTAACTAAAGCTTTAATTGCTATATTTACATTTCCTTTAGTTAAACCAGAAATATCGGCTACCTGTTTTATTACGTCAGGTTTTTTCATTAGAGAGTTCCTCCAAATAGGTAACTTTATTTTCTAAAACTCATTCATTTTATAATAAATTTATGTAATAAAGTCAACAAATACCAATTCTTAGAAAAGATCCTAACTTAAAAACAATAAAAGAACAAACCCAAGCAAGCAAGGTGTTCCCTAAGACCATTGCTAAAAGCCATTTGCAATTATAGTTTGTTTCTTTAAAAAAGACTACTACAGAAGAAATGCATGGCATATAGATTAAACAGAAGATTAAAAAAGTTATACCTTTTAGAGGAGACCAATTTTCATCGTTCTTGATTTCATCTTTTAAAGATTTTATTTGGGTTGTACCTTCTTCTATAGAGTAAACTGTACCTAATGTACTTACTATTATCTCTTTTGCTGCAAATCCAGAAATTAAAGTTATAGCTATATTTTTATCCATTCCTATGGGCTTAAAGACAGGCTCAAGTAAATCTCCAACTCTTCCTGCAAAGCTGTAGTTCATCTGAGAAACAGTGCCTATATTTTTATCTTGAGGAACTCTAGGATACGCAAATGCTGCCCAAATTAATATTGACGCAAATAGTATTAAAGTACCTGCTTTTTTAACATATAGCCAACCTCGTTCCCACATTTTTAAACAGAGCCCTTTTAATGTTGGGACATGATATGGAGGGAGTTCTATAACAAAATGTGACATTTCAGTTACAGGGATTATTTTGTCCAGTATTTTTGTAACGCTTAAGGCCACAGCAATACTTAAAATATACATTATAAACATTGTAAGTGTCTGGTACCTTATAGGTATAAATGTGCTGATGATTAACGCAAATACAGGAAATTTTGCTCCACATATCATGAATGGAACTACAAAAATTGTTATTAGTCTAGCTCTATTTGATTCCAGCGTTCTTGCGGCTAGAATACCGGGAACAGCACATCCGTTTGTAGAAAGCATTAATGGGAAGAAAGATTTGCCACCAAGTCCAAACTTGCTCATAACTTTGTCCATAACCAATGCAGTCCTAGCCATATAGCCGGAATCTTCAAAAAAAGCAATTGCAAAAAACATAAATAAAACAAGCGGGAAAAATTTTAGTACAGAACCAACTCCGCTAATTATGCCGTCAATAATTAAAGATTTTAATTGTCCTGAAGGTAGAATATTAGCTACTAAAGTCCCAATCCATCTAAAAAAAATATCAAAGATATTAACCAAAGGTTCTGAAAAAGTAAAAGTAAATTTAAAAATCATATACATTGCTAAAGCAAAAATTGGAATAGCTAGGTATTTGTTTAATACAAACGTGTCTATGGCTTCTGTTATGTCTATTTTATTTTTAACGCTATTTTTAAGAATTGTTTTAACAATAGAATTTGCAAAGCCATAACGTGTTTCTGCTATTATGACTCCAGGTGGTTGATTAAAATGTTCTTTTATATGGTTTATGCTTTTTTGAAGTTGTTGTAAAATTTTGTCTTTATTTTGCGTGTTTTTAATTAAATTTAACGTTTGAGTATCATTTTCTAGAAGTTTTAAAGAAACCCAATTTTTAGGGAATATAGAAAATTCAGAATTTGTTTGTATAAGCGGGGTCAGTTTGTTTATTTCTTCTTTTATTACATCTGTATAGTCAACTTTAGCTCGTGTTTGTTTTTGTACTTTATTGTTTTCAAAAGTAGCTACAATGGAGGCCAATATATTAGTTATACCAATATTTTTGTTTGCAACAGTAGCAAGAACAGGGACCCCCAAAAGATCTTCCATTTTACTTCCATCTATTTGTTTACCTCTATATTTTAAAATATCTATCATGTTTAAGACAATTATAATACTGGAAGAGAATTCTGTAATTTGGGAAAATAAATACAAGCTACGCTCAATGTTTGATGAGTCAATAATATTAACAATAATGTCAAAATTTTTGTTTATTAAAAAATTCTTCGTTACTATTTCATCATTAGAATGCGCAGTTAAGCTGTAAATACCTGGCAAGTCAACAAAAGTTATATCATAATCATTATACTTTATAGTATATTCTTTTCTTTCTACGGTTATTCCAGGATAATTACCTACATTTTGGGTTGCTCCTGTTAAACTATTAAAAATTGTTGATTTTCCGCTGTTTGGATTACCAACAAGGGCTACTTTAATATTTTTATTTTCAGGCATTTATGACTTCCCTTTTACTAAAATCTTATCTGTTATCTTATTACTTAAAGCTATTTTTGAGCCTTTAATTTTCAATATTATAAATCCTTTTTTGCCAGTATTTTTAATAACTCTTAATTTTACGCCTGGAATAAAACCAATTTCAATGAGTTTAGTATTAAGTTTTTTATCACTGGTGTTTGATAAAACACACTTATAAACTCCGGGAACTGCAGTACTTAATGTGATAGTATTATTATTTTTAAAAATTGAATTGAATTCATCAAATTTTTTTAAATATCTTTTTGTCCAACGTTTGTGCCAATTATTGTATATATTTTTTATAAATTTTTTTAACATCAAAGTCTCCAAAATCAAAAAAGTTTTTCCTTGTCATAGTTTATGTCACTTTTATTGCAAATTAAGTTTATAATAAATTTAAAATAATTTTTGTTATCATATCTTTCTCTTTTGGATTGCTTGTTGCGACCATAAGGGTCAATGCTACAAGTGCATTGTTATCTATTGCCTTTGTTCCATCTTGCTTAAAAAGCAAATTATTTTCTTTTAGATAAGTAATAAATAAAGTAGCAGCTATTCTTTTATTTCCATCACTAAAAGAATGATTTTTTGTTATCAGATATAATAAGTTGGCTGCTTTTTCTTGGACTGTAGGATAAACGTCTTCTCCACCAAAAGTTTGATAAATATCATTTATGATAGATTCAAAACCATGTTCTCTTTCATGCCCTACAAGAGTTGAGTCTGAAAATTCAGCTTTTATAGCATTAACTATTTCTTTAGCTTTTTTATATGTTAGTTTGTATTTTTCACGTTTCATACCTTTAGGCTTTTCAAGGTTTTGATGGTCATATTTATCTAAAACCTTTAAGGCTTTTGAGTAGCCAGCTAGCACTTGAAGTATCCCTTTCGTTTCTTTTGAGATATCTTCAAATTTATTTATATTATTAGAGAGTGAAACTAGTATTTTTTGTAATTCATAGTATTTACTTTGAGATTCTTGTAAACGTTTTTCATTAATTGTGTATCCATCCACAAGATGTTTTCTGAGTACATTTATCGCCCATATACGGAATTGAGTTGCTTTGAGAGATTTTATTCTATATCCTATAGAAATAATCATATCAAGATTGTAAAATTTGGTGTTATATTTTTTACCATCGCTGGCAGTATGTAAGAATTTCTTACATACTGAACATTTCGATAATTCTTTTTCTTCAAAAATATTTGCTATGTGCATAGTTACATTATTTCTAGTTGTTTGAAAAAGGCTAGAAATTTGTTCTTGAGTAAGCCAAAGAGTATTTTCTTCTAATTTTACTTCTATTTTGTTTTTGTAAATTACTATATTAGGCTGTGAGGATGTGTTTTTGTTACAGTTATTTTTATACATTTTTTATCCTTTATTTCTATACGTTTGCGCCAATTATGTATATATTTTTTATGAATCTTTTTAACATCAAAGTCTCCAAAATTAACTAAAGTTTATCCTTTTCATTATAAATATTTAACCATTTGCTTGTTATAGAATCAATATCAAAAAACTTTGCTCTATTTAAATTTTTATTGCCTATTTTATTGCGTTCTTCGTTTTTAAGTAAGTACATATATTTCATTTTCTTATAAAGAGCCAAAGAATCCTTTATTGGAGCAACAAATTGATCATCATTAAGCACTTCTCTAACCCCTCCAGCATTTGTTGCTATTACAGGTAAAGCACATGCCATCGCTTCTGCTATGACAATACCAAACCCTTCCCAAGCTGAACTAAGTACAAAAACGTCTGAAGCATTGTAATAATCTTGTACATTTTTTATATTTCCTGTAAAGATAACTAAATTGTTAACGTTTTTTTCTATCGCAAAATTTTTAAGTTCTTGTTCTAGATCTCCATTTCCTATTATCATTAGTTTTATGTTTGTATGTTTTTGGGAAAGTAAAGAGAAAGCTTCTATAAGACTTTTTTGGTCTTTTGCTAAGGTAAGTCTTCCTATATTTAAGAAGAGGAATTCACTGTTAGCAATATTGTATATTTTTCTAATTTCTTTACGCGCATTATTGTTAGAATAAAACTTTTTTAAGTCTATTCCATTGTACATATAAAGACTAGTATTTTTGTTAAAAGCCTTATATTTTAAAAATAACTCCACCGCTTCCTCAGAAACGTTTGTATCAAGGTCGGACAGATTTTGTGTAATTTGATAAAATAGTAGTCGAATACGATGCCTGATTCCAATTCCAATCCTACAGTTATGTTCACTACATATTAGGCACTTGAATCTATAAAAAATACGCAATATTCTAGAAAATATATTAGCATGATACATATTGGAGTGGACAACATCTGGACAAAAGTTTTTTAAGATTTTTTTTGCTTTGAGCAGTGATTTTACAAAACTAAAGAGATTTTTTTGCATATTTAAACCAACAATTTCAATACCTTTGTTAATGCGATGTTGGTTTAAATTTTGGCCTGTAAGATATAAGATTAAAATTTCATTTCCTTTGTCTAACATGCGATTTGCAATATCAACAGTAACAACTTCAGCTCCACCAACCCCCATGCTGGTGATTATATAAGCTATTTTCATCGTCTTGCCTTTAAATTTATCGTGTTAATAGTCTTTTTTTTAATTTCAAAGCTTTTAATTTAGCTATTGAGAAATCGGATTTTTTAGCCATTTTCTTATGATTTATGAGTTCTTGTTTAATCATAGTTTAAGTTTAGAAAATATAAATTATTTTATCAATTGAAGTTTGGTTTGAGTCCAGACTTTTTAGAGAACCGTTAAAAATATATTATAATTAATTATAATATTATTTTGGGAGATGTGTATGAATAAGTTAAAGTTGAGGATATCTTATGCTGATACTGACCAAATGGGCATGGTGTATTATGCAAATTATTTAAAGTATTTTGAAAGAGGTAGAACAGAATTACTTAGAGAAGTTGGCGTTAATTATAAAGAACTAGAAGCGAAAGGGTTTTATTTGCCTGTTTTAAGTGCGGAGTGTAAATATATTTCTCCGGCAAAATATGACGATGTAATAATTGTTGAAACAAAAATACAAGAGGTAACAGCAGCAAGTATTACATGTTATTATGAAGTTAAATTAGGTGAAAAGATTTTAGTTATAGGTAAAACTAAACATCCCTTTGTAAATAAAGATTTAAAGCCGATGAGGATTCCAAAAGATATTAAAGAAGTATTGGAAAAACATCTTGAAAAATAAAGTAACCGTAAATTCTTATTTTATGAGTCAGGCTTTGAAAGAAGCCTACAAAGCTTATAAAAGTGATGAAGTACCTGTAGGAGCAGTAATAGTTAAGAATGGAGAAATAATATCTAGAGGTTTTAATAGATGCATTTCTCTGTTAGATCCTACAGCCCATGCTGAAATTGTTGCTTTAAGAAAAGCAGCAAAAAAAATGCAAAATTATCGTTTGAATGATTGTTGTATATATGTTACAATCGAGCCATGTGCTATGTGTACAGGTGCTTTAGTTAATGCTAGAGTTAAAAAGATTGTTTTTGGTGCTTTTGACATAAAAGCAGGTGCTTGTAAAAGTGTTTTTAAAATAGCGAATAATAAAAAGCTTAATCATCAAATAGAAATTTTTGGTGGGAAAGAAGAATATTTAAGCTTAGAATGTGCCGAAATTTTGCATAGTTTTTTTAAAGCAAAAAGGAGTAATATACAGTCCATAAGTAATATTTTTTTGGGGGAGGGGGTGAACAGGGTTCGACGGGAATGTGATAAGTAATGACAGCAGGCCGGAGTTGGTCGATGGCTCCGTAAAAATCGACCGAAAATAAACAACGATAAAATCGTTCCAATGCAAAGCGTTAGACCTTTTATGGGTTTAGGCGCAATGCCAATAGCTGCTTAATGTAGCTACGTTTTACCTTTGACACCTGCTATTAGGATAAAACGACAAGAGCAGGTTAGCTTTAAATGGCTTGTACCGTCACTTTAAAGCAAAATTAAAACGGTACTGGTTTATAGCATAGTTCTGTTCGGAAATAGCGCTATAAACAAGATATAATTCCGAACTAAGCCTGTAGGGGTCTTATTTAGCCATTTTCGGACGCGGGTTCAATTCCCGCCACCTCCACCATTTTATGATGATTGACAAGATTTTTTGTTACTTAGTATACTAAATACATTAATTGTCTTTTAATTTTTATATAAAACGAGGACAAATTTGCTAAAAACAAGAAGACTTTATAAAAAATGTGTTTTTGTTTTTACGATAATACTTTCAATATTTCTATTTTATAAATCTGCATATTCTGAAGATACATTTCTTATTAAATGTATGAAAATTGCAGAGTCTCGAGACCCTAAGTTAATTGTTGCGTATGAACAAGTTCAACTTGCTAAATCAAGAACTGTCCGCGCAGCAAGATCTCTTTTTCCGCAGCTTATGATTCAACATACAAACACCAAAGGTAAATCTGCAACAGCAAAAGACATTAGTGGATATGAATATGCAGGAGAATCTTACGGACTAAAAGCTTCTCAAGCTTTATATGAAGGATACAGGACTAGAGGTTCTTACGAGTATGAATCTATGATGGTCACTGCTTCTCAGTATAATTATACAAAAACTCGTGAAGAGTTGTTTTCAAAAATAAAACTGGCCTATTATGAATATTTAACATTGAAAAGAGAATCTCAATCTTTAGGTAAAGCTCACGAAGTAGTTGTTAGCTTATTCGATAAAGTAAAAAAAGAATATAAAGCAAAAGCTATTTCTGAGCTAGATTTATTAGAAGCAGAAAATTTTAAAGATAGAATAACAGATATGTATGAAGCAGCTAGGATAAACTATAACTTTTCAATAAAAAAGCTTGTAAATCTTGTGGGTATTATAGATATAAAGGATGTAAATGTTGAGCCATTAGATATGCTTTCAGATAATGTCCCTGAAATTTCGTTTACCCTAGATAACTTGATGGGACTTGTTTTAACTAATAATTTGGATGTTCAGACGGCAAAGATTCAATCAGAAATGGCTGAAATGAAAATAAAAATAAATCGTTCTAAAGTTATTCCTAAATTTTATGTTGAAGGTTTTTATGGTAGAAGTGGAGAAGCTTATACTACAGAACCTCTTACACTAACAGCTTCTTGGAATGTTGTCGGCAAGCTTTCTTGGGGCTTATGGGGAAACTCTCTAGAGGCTAGCTATACGCAAGATAAAACTGATCCAAAAACGATAATAGATGCTAGTAAAAGGATAGATACACAAACCCAAGATATAAAGCTTTCTATATTAGATGATTTAGGATATTTTGTTGACAGTAAGGAAAGTAATGTTAGTTTTGATCAGACAAATGCAGACTATGTTGAAACTTTAAAAACTAAAAGGTTAGATACAGAAAAGGCGTATAATGATTATTTAAGCTCTTTAAATAGTGCTAGAACTTTAAAGAAAGAAATAGTTTTAAGAGAAAGAAAGCTTGCATTAATGAAAAAGAAGAATGCACTTTATGAAGTGCAAACTGTAAGCTTAATGGAAGAAGCTTGGAAATATGCAGAAGCAATAGCTTCTTACGCTAAAGCAATTTACCAAAATTATTCATCTGTAACTGAAATGGAAAAACTTACATTAACACCTTTAAGGTAATGATAGAGGGGGAATAAATTGGAAAAATTAAAGTATTACTTTTATCTAGTTATAGATAATGTCACTTTATTTATTGAAAGGCTATTAGCCAAATATCCATTTAAAACTAAGAAAAATATTTATATTGTTATTATAACTCTAATTATATTAGCTATATCATTTTGTGCATATTTGTTGTTTTTTAAGAAAAGTAAAAATCAAATACAATCTCAAAGCTTAATACAAGTTAAGGTGATAAATATAATAAAAAAAGATTTTAATGATAAATATAGTGTTATGGGTTCGATAAAAGGAGCTGTTGAAAACGACATGCGTTTTGAAATAGATGGCAGAATTGCAGCATATAATTTTAAAGAAGGCGATAAAATTGCAAAAGATGAAAGTATTTGCTCTTTAGATCCGAAAGATGCTATGGCCAAAGCTGCATATGCTAAAAGCAAATATAAAAGTGATCAATCTTCTTATTTTTCAGCAAAAGAAAAGTATAAAGTATATGAAGAGTTATACAAAATGAAAGCTCTTTCAGAAAGTAAGCTTTCAGAGACTAGGTTTGAGATAGAATCCTCTGAACTTAAAGTAAAGGCTGCAAAATCAGAGTTAGACTTAGCTGAATTAACTTTAAAAAAGATAAATCTTATTGCTCCAAGTGAAGGAATTTTGGCAGAAATTATCGTAAAACCTGGAGAGTATGTTACTCAGCAAGATGTTGTATGTAAATTTATAAGCGAGCAAGGTACAAACTTTGAAGTTGACATTCCAGAGAAAGATGTAAAGAAAATGAAAGTAGGTCAGAAAGTTAAAATAATAAGTGATGCATATTCAGATAAAGAATTTGATGGTCGAATTATAGAAATAGCGCCTATTGTTAAGGAGAGGACAAGAACGTCAAAAGTTAAAATTAGTGTACTAAATGATGATGGACTATTACGTTCTGGGATGTTTGCAAGGGGAACTATTTTTATAAAAGAACTAAAGGATGTAGTATTGGTACCAACAGATAGTATAATCTCTTTAAATGACACAACATTTTTAGTGCCTGTAGTTGTTCCAGATTCAATTCCCTTTGAAGGTACAGTACAAATGAGACCTTGCATTATTGGAGATAAAATTGCTGAACAAACTGTTATATTGCAAGGTCTTAATATGGACGATCTTGTTGTTGTAGAAACGCAAGGCCAGCTTTCTGATGGTGTAAAAGTTAAGTTTCAAACTATCGAACAAGATGAAGATATACCTATTCCTGAATAGTTTAAGATTACTCTTCAAACATAATAATAAAAATATATGATTGATATAGGGATAAAAAAACCAGTAACTACTTTAATGATGGTTTT
>JAISYS010000022.1 GCA_031269735.1 Candidatus Endomicrobiellum cubanum
TGGTTCAAATTGATAAGGGGATAATATTTCTATTGCATCCCCCTTTTTTAGTTTATGCTTTAATTCTATAGTTAACATACCATCTTTATTGTCTGTTATAATGCCCGCGTTTCTGTAATTACTTAAGTGTTAAATAGGTTTTAATTATGAGCAAAGAGAATTGCCTCTTGTATATTAGGTAATT
This sequence comes from Candidatus Endomicrobiellum cubanum, assembly GCA_031269735.1. Taxonomy (GTDB): domain Bacteria; phylum Elusimicrobiota; class Endomicrobiia; order Endomicrobiales; family Endomicrobiaceae; genus Endomicrobiellum; species Endomicrobiellum cubanum. The sequence goes on from JAISYS010000022.1 coordinate 185, forward strand.
TTGATTTTGCCCGCAAAGACATCTCTGCAATACCAGCCATATACAGCATCTGCGCCATAAAGCAATGCTATTTTTAGTTTTGAAAGGATCGTCTGCAGGAAGTAAAAGCTCTGACTTTTTCATACAGAATTATAGCAAATTGTCAATTTAGGAATAGTGTGAAAAAAATGCTGCAATTTATCCCTCAAGCAAGAGGATTAGAAAATTCTGATCTTATTATGTCGCCACTTGAGGAATATGAGTTTCAGTGGATGTTAAGAGAGGCTAGAAAAAGATATCCTCATATAAACATAGAATATGGAGATCCTCTTGAGCATATTTTTTCATACATTATACAGGGTATTGATAATCCAATAGTTGAAATAAGGCCAAATGGTGATTTTGCAATTTCACCATATTTACCAATTATTTTTGGTAATATAAAAAAGTCTTCTTTAAAAGAAGCATGGAATAATGAATTGAAAAATGCTTGGAGAAATAAAAAAGTCCATGAGTTTTGTGCTAACATAAAAAATATTTCTGATTTGTCAAAATTCAAAAATCCCTGGAAAGATACAATTGCACTTTAAAAAAGGAGGTAACAAAATGTCTTCATTGGGTATGCCTATAGCGGTTCCTGTTGCAGTTGTTTCAGTGGCAGCTACTGTTGGTGTCTCAGTTAACATAAGTGTGAATGTGAGTACGAGTTACAATTATAGTTATTTGACTAACACATCAACATTGACGACAATGGTCACTGCCGCAGTGGCTACTGCAACTTCTAATGTAAGGTGAGGAAAATTCAAGATATATCGCAAAAACAGACAAGTCTTTTTTTCCCCTATAAGCCAATTTTGTCTATGAATTTTTAAAACGCGTAAAATTTTTTTTCTAGTGGTTATTTTTTTGAAGGTTAATATAAAATTATTGTCATTTATATTTAGATTTCTCTAAAATTGATGTAAATTTGAAAGGAGCCTTTCATACTATTTACGGTACATGATTAAAGAATTTTGAAGAAGCGATATATATGAAAAAAATGTGTACTCAATAAAACATAAAAACATAATAAGACTGGGAAATATTGCTTTTTTGCGGTAATTTTGAAAAGATGGATAAATTTAAGACATAAATTAGCATTGTTATTTTAGTTCTTGTTTATCTTGTTTTAACAAAAAAAACAAAGTTGCATAAATATTTCAATAGTGATATTGTTTGTTATTTCACTTTTTGAGTCATACTTAGCATTTCACTATATAAGAATCCCCTTAGATGATTTGATAAAATATTACGCAAATATTATTCCTATATGGTATTGTTTTATCACATTCCTATATGCTTCAGTTATAGAAGAAATAGCCAAAATATTACCAATTTTAGTATTTCCAGTATACAAAAATAACGTTACAAAAAAAATATAGTTTTATATGGGAGTGTGATAGGGGTAGATTTTGGCATAGGACCTGACTTGACCGTTTTAACGAAAAAAAGGGAAAATCACTCATAAAAAAGGAGGTTTGGGGGAACCCAAAAGGTCAAGTCAGGTAGGAGAAATGTTTTTAATATCATCTTTATTGCTAAAGATATAGCTTTTATAGGTTACAAATGGTATCACTTTTATGGATATATTTACGAGCATATTATAAGTTGTTTTTGTCATCAAATTTTTACAATAGTTGCTTTAAGTGGAATAGAAAAAGGTGATACTAAATATTTACTTTATGCTCAAGTGCTTCATGCAATTTTAAATATATCGGCATTTCTTTACCAAGGTGGTTTTATTAATGCCAACTCTAATTTTGTACAATATTTTTTATTGTGCTACCCTCTAACATTTGTAGTTGCTATTGTAACAACTTTTTTCTATGTAAAAAGAGGTAAATAGAATTAATTCCGCGCGTGAGTAAGAAATATGGGCGATAGTATAAGTAACGGACACATAACACGAATGGATAATAAAATATTCAGGACGACATTGGGTCAGGTAGCGTTGACAACGGTAAAGTACAATCAGTATTTAAGAAACTTTTATTTGAAATTAAAAAACAAGAAAGAAAACGGAAAGGCAATAATAGCAATAGCAAGAAAGATGTTAGAGATAATAACCAGACATTAAAAAACATGTGGGAATTTGAGGATTTTAACAATTGGATGTTAAAATAAAAATACAACTGAAAAATCAGAGTAGATTTTAAAACTTACACTTGATTTTTATCATGGAGGTAGAAATAATGAAAAAAATATTTATGATAAGTGCTTTGTTAATTGTTTCTATTTTTAATTATGCATGTGTTAGAAAAATTCCAAATGGTTATGCTCAAATGGCCAGATCATCTTCTCTTTCATGGCTTACTTTGCAAGATGAATATAAATATGCACAAGGGTATGATGAAACATCTAAGTATTTCAGAGATAATGTAAAAAAAGGCGAGTGGATATCAGCTTTAAATAATTTACGTAGAACTCTTGGAGATTTTAAAAAAAGGAAAGAGATATATATAGCATATGAAACAAAACTATCCAATTCCCCAGAAGCAGAATACATTATAATTCGTTACGAAACTCTTTTTAAAGAGAAGACAATAATTGAAACTGTAGTTTTAATGAAAGAAAATAATAACTGGAAGGTTTCTGGGTATTATTTAAAATGATCTGTTATAACGTATGCTAAGGAAATACAATGAAAAATGTTTTAATCACATAAACTTTGATGCGAAAAACAACAGGAAAGCATAGTCCTGGAAATCTACACGCTACGTTTGAATGAGGCGGGTGATGGAAACGTAGATCAAACCTGTAAGATGCTGAGGGTATGAGGGTAAAATCCCTTGGTCTACTCGATTATAACAAGTCGAATATAAAAAATTTATTGGTCAATTAGAGATATTACAAACGGCAATAGTTGAGATTGCAGAAAAGAGACATGTTGCAAACCTGTTATTACAAACTTGAAAAAAACAAGATAGGGATAGCAAGTAATTTTGAAGTAGAATGGGTAGCTTTTCAAAAAGAAATTAGTGTTAGCGATTTAATGAAAATGAAAAATGATTTTAAAAATTTAGTGGGAATTAATGCTTTTGAAGACTTATTCTTTACAACACCTTTAAATGTTAGTGAAGATATGGTGAATGTAAAGCTAGAATATAATGAACTCGACAATCCTAACATTAAAATACTAACTAATGAAATTAATAAAATAAAGGAAGAAATAAAATATATTAAAAGAGAGTATGTTCCATATATTAGTTTTTTTATCAGAGGTGATGAAGATAATGGTAGCAGTATATTAGGAAGTTTTGATACAAATTGGGAAATAAATTTTAGGGATGTTTATAAAATTGGAGAATCAAAATATTATGATAATATGAGATCATTTGTTGGATTGACAGGGATATGTAACATACTTGATGGTAATGTGAAAAAGAATTTAATTAAAAGAAATGAAGCATTGTTGGAAGCAAAGAAAATAGAATTCCAAGAGTTAGTTGCACGATTAAATCTAAAAATAAAACAAAATGTGAATACTATTAATAATCTTAAAAAATCATTTGATATTTTATCTCATAATATAGATTTGAGTTTAAAAAACATTCAGTTTGCGGAAATGAAATATAAAATGGGAGAATATGGTTTGAAAGAAGTTTTGGATGCTTATTTAGAATATACAGATATTCAAAGTAAATATTTAAATACAACTTATGATATCAATATTGCTGTTGAAATGTTTAAATTGAACACTCTTACGAGCGACTATGAATTTTATACGGCAGGTGTAAAATGACTGACAATATAGAAATCTTTGATTTTATAAAATGAAAGAAGTAAAAAGATTTTTAATTTTTTTTAAACCTTATAAAATAATTTTGATTAATATTGGAATTGCAACATTCGTTGCAACAATCATTAATTTAATACCGCCATGGCTAATAAAGTTACTCGTTGATGATGCTTTGCCATATCAAGACTTATCTTTATTAAATATTATTGTAGCTGTTCAATTATTTGTATTTTTAAATTCAAAATACATAAGTGTAATTGAAGGTTTCTTACTTATATATGTTGAACAGAAAGTAAGTATTGACATAAATAAAAAATTATATGAGCATGTATTTCAACTGCCCCTTAAATTTTATGAGAACAATGGAACAGGAGATATAATTCATCTCTTTATGCAAGATATTGAAATAATTAGAAGTTTTATAGCAAGACTGATTGTTCAGGTATCCGTAAATTTTTTTGTTTTAATTGTTCTTATAGTTATTCTTCTTGTTATCAATTTAAAGTTAAGTTTAATTTGTATATTTATTGTATTCCTTTATGGAATTAATGCAAATATCTTTAAAAATAGAATTTTTTCTACTGCTAAGGATATCGGAGAGAAAACAAGTGATCTTTATAGTTATCTGTATCAAAATTTTTCATCAATAAAAGAGATAAAAATATTATTATTAAGCAGAATAATGGAAAGAAAATATCTTAGAGGGCTTTCCGATTTGTTTAGACTACTTATAAAGAATTTTAAACTAGGCATAAAAGTTGGTTTGATAAGTGATATTTTCCCTATGTTGGCATGGGTATGTATAATTTCTATAGGTGGAAGAGAAGTCATGAATGGAGCATTAACAATAGGTGCGCTTATGGCATTTGTTAACTATCTTGAAAGAATGTACGAACCTATAAAAGGGTTATCTGATATTTATTCCACATTGCAGGCTAGTATTCCTGCAATGAAAAGAGTCTTAAAAATTATGGACAAACCAAAAGAATTTAGAGAATTAAAGGAAGTTAAAAAAGATATATCTTTCATTGAAGGTAAAGTAGAATTTAGGTCAGTAAATTTTGGATATATTAAAGATAGATTTGTATTAAATAATATCAATTTAAAGATTGATGCAGGGAAAAAAATAGCTGTCGTAGGCCCAAGTGGAAGTGGTAAAAGTACACTTGTTAATCTTTTAGTGCGATTTTATGATATAACTAGCGGATCTGTTTATATTGATGGGATAAATATAAGGCAAATTAATCTTGATAAACTACGTAATAATATTGGGTTGGTTTCTCAAGGTGCAAAACTTTTCCCCCTGACAATAAAAGAAAATATTAGATTAGGTAAAAGAAATTCAACAGACGATGAAATTATTGAAGCCGCAAAATTAGCTAATGCTCATGATTTTATCAATTCTCTTAGTGATGGATATGATACAATGTATGGAGAAAAAGGTATTCTTCTTTCCGGTGGCGAGACTCAGAGAGTAATTTTAGCAAGAGCTATACTATAAAATACGAATATATTAATTTTAGATGAGGCAACATCATACATTGATGCACATTCTGAATATTTAATTAATAAATCAATGCAAAAAATAAAAAGACATTAATAGTCATAGCACATAATCTTCCAATAATTTATGATTCTGATTGGATATATGTAATCAATCAAGGGGAAATAGTAGATGAAGGGATTCATAAAGATTTAATATGTAAAGACGGTATTTACCGTAGATTATTTGATGGACAGAATGAACAGGCGAAATAATAGAAAAGAGCATGATGCAGGAAAGACATGTTCTAATGACAAACAAATATTTAAGCGATATAAAAGAATTTGAAAATAAAAATAACTTTTTAAAAATGTTTCATAAGATGTATTTGAATGATGTTAATATAGTTATAGTTTAAGGTAGTAAATAAATGAAAAAATTCGAAATTTTAAATAAAGATTTTATTAAATCACAGATTTATATATAAAAGAATTATAGATGAAGCAGTATTAAAGAACAATTTAAATTTATTTTTTAAATATATATTTATTGTTTAACCCAATACCTCGCAGCAAGCTGCGGGGAACCGCTTAAAGTAGTATAATTAGGCTATGGAAACGCTCTGCAAGGGACAACATAGCGCATATCAGTGTAACGCCCATAAAATATAGGAGAGCAATATTTGACTATAAAGAGCGTTGTAATAGCCTAATTCTCATAACAAAAGAAATTGAAGAGAGTTACGAAATAAAGTTTGAGCAAGTGGGTATAGATGCCAATCATGCTCACTATCTATTAAGTTCCAACCCAAAGCTTGCCCCTGCCAAAATTATACAGATAAGTAGCCCGAGAACTTTTTTGCAGACACCCTGACTTAAAGAAAGAGCTTTGGGGTGGCCAGTTGTGCAGCGATGGATACTTTAGGCGAAGGAGGAAATAGAGAAGTGATTCGTAATTATATTGCTAATCAAGGCATCAAAAACCCACACCAACTATTGAAGCTCTTCAATTTCTAACAACTGATACCGCACACCTCGCTGTGCGGTGGTTCATTATCTAATTTTTGCTTTAATAAAACTCTTGTTAGAATATTTGAGTTTTATATGTGAAGCTCACTTTCAAAATAAAAACTACTTAATATTAAATAATATTTTTTTTACAAAATTTTTAAAAATAAAAGAAAATATATTAAAGAAAAAAGCAAGTGGTGAAATACAATATATTCTTAATAATGATATTAATACCATTTTGAGTTATGTAACATCTACTTTTGCTAACTTGTCAAGCAATTTATTAAGTTCGCTAGTAGCTTTATTTTTTGTTTTCAGATTAAATACAAAAGTAGGATTTATTTCTTTAGTTAGTTTTTCTATTATGTTGTTTGTTAGCAATAAGTTTTATAAAAAAATATAGCATTAGGCCCATCTATAAGAGATACAAGAAACCATTAATAATTTTTGCAGATGAACCTACAGGAAATCTAGACACAAAATCAACAAAAGAAATAATAAAAATATTGAAAGATTTAAATAATTCTGGAATAACAATAGTAATGGTAAC
>JAISYS010000047.1 GCA_031269735.1 Candidatus Endomicrobiellum cubanum
TTACGATCATGTTATAGCAGACGATAAAATTCGTTTAAAGTATAAAGTGCCGCTAGCAGTTCACAAAGATGACGCTGAGATGCTTGCAGACTCTGAGAAAAATTATTCTTTTATTGGCGGGATTCCAGTAAGTATTAAAGAGCCTGAAATTTTACTTGAAGACAATCAAGAGGTAAAATTATCTTTTATTACATTTAAAGTTTTGAGTACTCCCGGTCATTCAAAAGGCAGCATATGCTTATTATTTGGGTCATATTTATTTACAGGCGACACTCTTTTTGCAGGCTCTATAGGCAGAACTGATTTATGGGGTGGAAATAGCGAAGAACTTTTAAAATCGCTTGAAAAACTAAAAAAGTTGGATCCCTCTATTACAGTTTGTCCTGGACACGGAAGTATGACTAAAATTGCCAATGAGCTTAGACATAATCCATTTTTAAAACCTGAGCAGATCGGATAGATTTTCTTCTTACCTACCTGATAAACTCAGGTTTTTAAAAAGTCAATAATTTCCATTACCATAAATTAATAATTCCGCCCTGACCACAACGTCCATGTCCAATAATCGGAGATCCAAAACTAAATCTCAAAAGCATAATTGAAGCTGTAACAGCTAATGAAAATTTCACTAAATTTAAACTATTATTAGCGAAACTGGCTATTATATCCTCACTTATGCCAATCCACTGACTTATTTGAGCTTTAGAAGTTGAATTTGATGCAGAAATTGCATAACTTCCAGTAACTGCAGAAAGCAACAAACCAAGACACAAAACAACACTGATAATTTTTTTCATAATTTTTTCCCCTCCTTTTTATTAATCTGTAATACAAGTATAGCCCAAGATAACTAAATCGCAAGACTATACTTTATTAACCTTAATAAAAGATAAGATTTAATATTGAAAATGAAAATAAAAGAAACCTTTTTTATCATGTCTTGCTAAATATAACCTATTAAAGACATCCTTTTTATTTAATTAAATTTAACATTCTTTTCTTGATGGATAATTTTAAACAAAGTAATTGTTTGGAATACATATTAATTAGATATCTTTTTTGATAAGCAGGTTTTGTGTAACAATGTTTTTGTCTTCGGAATAATACTTTATACAAAGTTAGATAAATTTAAATACCCTAAGTAAATTAAATTTAAGGATTAATATATATAAGAAATCTAATAAATATATTATAAAAGGATGGTATTATGTCTTCTGAAAGATTGGTTAAGTGGGGTAAAGCAAGTCAAGAATTTTTTTAAAAGGCAAAAGATAATAGCGTAATTTTAGATTTGGTTATACCTTTTGGGTGTGCTAGCCAAACAGGAGAAGGATTTGAAGAGCTTATCAATACAATTAATAGCGAAAGCATCAAAAGAAAAGAAAAAAAAGGTGTTATAACAGACACTTCATACTTATATAGGCATACTATTCCATACTTTTCTAAATATTCTGATCCAAATATTCCTACATAATGGTTTTTAAGAAATAAGAGTGCAATAGAAAAACTAAAAGTTGATACAGAATTAAAATCATGGATTAGCGGTTTAGAAAGCGATGGTTTTAAAGATTGGTACAGGCAAATAAAGCAAGATTTCTTTATGGATTCTAATTACAAAAATGCAGTTATAGAGTTAGCGATGGAGTTTACTACTAAAAATTTTTATGACGCTGAAATTGGTAGAAGTATAGATTTTATAATTGAGCAAACAGCATATACTGCTTTTAATCTCAAAGATGTAAATATTGTTTATCCTCCAGGATGTTCTTTAGCAGTAGATATTATTATTCAAAAATATAACTTAGGCACAAGATTTTTATCTTACAAATTGTCTAATCATGCTCAATGCCATAGTGTTAGAATATTAGATAGAGCAATAGTTGATAGAGAAGTTATTAAATTTATTAAAGAAAAGACAACAAATGTTAATTTCTTTGTTGTAGATAGAGAAGGCAACATAATATATATGAATCAATCTTTAGGCAATATAGTTTCTGAGAAAAATGCTAAACAAGTATCGCAAATTACTTGGAAAAACTCCCTTAAGGTTATGGAAAAAAAAGATACACTTGCTTTTGAAGAATCAGACAAGAGCAAGACATTTTTATCACTGAAGTCGCCATTAGTAATAAATGGTAAAGTAGAAGGAGTAATAGGATTGTCGGTAGATATAACGGATAGGAAAAAGAAAGAAGAATTAGAGACAAAGTTAAAGATGAGAGAAGAGTTGTATACTATAGCCAAAGAAGTGTCGCACGACATAGCCTCACCGCTAATGTCACTGAAAATAATAGAATAAGTATATAAAGGGAAACTAAAAGAACAAGATGAAAGAATGCTAAAGACAGCAATAAGAAGCATAGAAGGAATGGCAGGTAAGATGTTAGAGAAGTACAGGATAAACAGAAATAGGGAAAAAGGGATAAAAGAGGAAGAGGTAAAGAAGAAAGAGGAGCAAGAGATATTGGTGAAGGAGCAGGTAGGAGACATAGTAGAAAACATGAGGTATAGGAATAGAGACAAGGGTGTAGAAATAAGATATGAGTGGCAAGAAGGGGAAAAGGAAGTGATAATAAAAGGGGATAAGACAGATTTTGGTAGAATGATGATAAATGTAATAAAGAAAGGAGAGATAGAAGTAAGGGATATAGAAAAAGGAGAAGAAGTAGAGATAAAGGTAAAGGATAGTGGGAAAGGGATGAGCAAGGATATGGTAGAAAAGATAGAAAGAGGAGAAGAGGTAGGAACGACAAAGAAAGGCGGGTACGGGATAGGAATGCAACAGATAATAGGAACAGTAAAAGGAATGAGAGGGGAGATAAAGATAGAGTCAAAAGAAGGAGAAGGGACAGAATTTATCCTAACATTTCCAAAAGCAGAGAAAGATAGTACAATAAAGAATTAAAGTTTAAATATTTTGATAAATAGTCAAGAAAGATTATTTGAGCTCATTTCTATTATTTATTTTCTAATGCTTTTTTTACGGCAGTTGAAATACGCTTTCCATCAGCAGCTCCGTTTACTGCCACTACAGCGGCTTTCATAACTACGCCAAAACTCTTGTCTTCAGATGTATCTACAACCGCTTTAACTTTATTGAATAATTCTTCATCAGACATTTCTGCCGGCAAATATTGCTCTATAACTTTTACTTCGTTCTGTTCTTTTTCAACAAGATCTTGCCTTCCGCCTTTTTCAAAACTTTCTATAGACTCTTTACGTTTTTTTATTTCGCCTCGCAATACCTTTAACACTTCTTCATCGGTTATCTTGATATTTTTCATATCTCGTATATTTATTTCGTTAAGAATACTTCTTACAACATTTAACTTATCCATATCCTGCGCTTTCATGTAAGCTGTCAAATCTGACTTTAATCTTTTTATCATTTCCGTTTCTGTCATATTAATCTCCATGCTCCAATATCAGTATATTACCTTCTTTAATATTCAATTCTTTTGTTCTTCCAGCGCTTAATTCTATAACTGTGTCTACTTGCGTAGGTGATGGGTATGTTTTTAATCTTTCTACAGGAACTCCCAGTTCTGGTTTTATATTTTCAGTAACACCGACAATTACATTATTTTGTACCCATACAATATCTAATGAAAATTTCATATCTTTCATCCAA